>NZ_JBHVRX010000003.1:0-435407 GCF_042885515.1 Streptomyces sp. NPDC058052
ATGCCGGCGATCTCGTCCTCGGCCTGGAAGGTCCGCACGCCGAAGTTCTTGTGCCGGCTGAGCTCGTGCAGGATGTCCGAGGCCGGCGTGATCGGATACGACCCCAGGAACAGGCGAAGGTCCGCCTGACGCCCCGCCGCGACGAGGCCGTACGACAGCGCCAGGTTCCCGGAGATGTTCCGGTAGGTCCCTGTCGGGAACGCCTGTACAGCCGGAGCCACTTCGTAGGAGACGGCGAAGTCCTCGGTGGTCTCGCCGAAGTTCCAGCCGGCCCGGAAGGCGGCCACGTTCGCCTCGGCGATCTGCGGCTTCTTCGCGAACTTCGACCGCAGGAACGCCTCCGTGCCCTCCGTGGGCCGGTGATACATCCAGGACAGCAGCCCGAGCGCGAACATGTTCTTCGACCGCTCGGCCTCCTTCCTCGACAGGCCGAACTCCTTCAGCGCCTCGATCGTCAGCGTCGTCAGCGGCACCGGATGCACCCGGTAACCGTCCAGCGACCCGTCCTCCAGCGGACTCCGCTCGTACCCGACCTTCGCCATCGCCCGCTTCGCGAACTCGTCCGTGTTCACGATGATCTCGCCACCGCGCGGCACGTCCGCGATGTTCGCCTTCAGCGCGGCCGGATTCATCGCCACCAGCACGTTCGGCGCGTCGCCCGGCGTCAGGATGTCGTGATCGGCGAAATGCAGCTGGAACGACGACACCCCCGGCAGCGTCCCGGCGGGAGCCCGGATCTCGGCCGGGAAGTTCGGCAGCGTCGACAGGTCGTTCCCGAAGGACGCCGTCTCCGAGGTGAAACGGTCACCGGTGAGCTGCATCCCGTCACCGGAGTCCCCCGCGAACCGGATGATCACCCGGTCCAGACGGCGGACCTCGTGTCGTGGGGTCACGGGGCACCGGTCCCACGGGGGGCGCGCGCGGGGGCCGCGTGCGGGGCGCGGAGGCCGGTCGCGCTGTCCCAGACCTCGGCGACGGAGCCGTCTTCGAGGCGGACGAGCCGGTGGCCGGCGGGGCGGGCTCCCGGTACGTCCCGCGGTGCCGGGGTCACCAGCGCCAGCCGGACGTGTGCCGTGCGGGTGGACTCCGGCTCGTCCGTGCCGACGAGGAGGAGGTTCCCGACCGTCGCCAGTTCGGTGCCGTCGGGGGCGTCCAGGTGGAGGCGGGTGTCGCGGTCGGTGCCGAGGACCGTCTCGTAGAGGCGGACGAGCGAGGCGAACACGCTGCGGCTCACCGCCTTGCGCAGGAGCAGCCGCACGCCGGAGTCCCCGGTCGTCCGGGGCTCCGGGGGGCGCGGTCGTTCGCCGGGGTTGGGGCGGTGCTCGACGAGTTCGGCGATCGCGCCGTCGGGGAAGCGGACGCGGGCCCGGCTGCCCGGGAGGATGGTCTCGGGGGGTTCCAGCACGGTGCCGCCGACCTGGTCCAGCCTGCGGAGCGCGCCGTCGAGGGAGGGCACGATCACGGAGTAGGCCGTGCGGCGCTGGATGGGGGTGAAGGGGCGGGCGCTGGCGATGAGGAGCATGTTGCCGACCGCCGCGAGCTCCAGGCCGCCGAAGTCCGGGATCGGCATCCGCAGGTCCGCGGGGGTGCCGGTGAGTCGTTCGTAGGCGCGGATGCGGTCGTCGAGGACGGTGACGTCGACGAGGGAGCGGGCCAGCAGGCGCGGGCGGGGCAGCACGGCGGAGTCGGGCGTGGTGCGGAACCAGCGGTCCGGCAGCGCGGCCGCGGGGACGGTGGGCATCGCGTCAGGGCTCCTTCACTCGGTGCGGCGAGGGCTCGCCCCACCAGCGGTGGACGGTGAGGCCCCAGGCCGCCAGCTCCTCGTGGACGAGGCGCCGGAGCGACGAGGCGTCACCGAACCGGTCGGGAATGCCGGTCGCGGTCACGGTCAGCCGGTCGCCGGTCCGCAGCAGGCAGAGGGAGGCGCGCAGGCGTGCCCGGTCCGGCAGGACCCCGGGCACGTTCATGGTGCGGACGGCGATGCCGGCGGCTGTCCGGCCGGTGAACCGGGCGATCGCGTCGGGGGTGCGGCCGAAGTTGGAGGCGACGACGGTGGTCTGCTGCGCGCCGGGGTTCTTGAGGCGATCGGCGTGGCGCGTGGGGAGCAGGTGCCACAGGGGTTCGGGGACGAGGGTGGCGCTGTGTTCTCCCGTGTCCTGGAGGAGTTCCCTGGTCGCCTGCCGGGTCTGGCGGAGGCCGGTGTGGCGGGCGGGGCCGCCCGGCACCGTCAGCGGCCTGACGACGAGGGCGTTGGCCCGCGGGTCGTGGGCGGACCGCCGCAGGCTCACGGGGATGCCGACGTCGAAGGGTTCGGCCGGGTCGCCGGCCGTCGCGGACCGGACGAGGTTGGCGGCGATCTCGATGAAGAGGCTGTTGGTCGTCCCGCCGAAGCGGTCCGCCTGCCGCTGCCAGTGGGCCGCGTCCGTCTCGAAGATCGCCGAGGTGAAGAAGCGGGGTGCGGCCGGGGGCGTGGAAGGGGGAGCCGGAGGGGCCTGGAGTGCGGTCCTGATCCGTTCGCGCCGGGACGGACTGGCCAGGGTCGCCGGGACCCAGCGCGCGGCGGCCAGCCCGCCGTGGAGCGTCTGCCGCGCCAGGTCGGCCAGGTCGTCGAGCAGCCGGGGGGCGGGGGCGCGGCGGGTGTCGCGTCCGCCAGAGCCGATGGCGTGGAAGATGCCGAGTCCGTCGCAGCGGAAGTGCGGCACGGTCAGCGAGACGAGGGTGCCCTCACCGTACGGGGCGGCGGCCAGCCGCCACAGGGCGCCGCCGCCGGGGTGCAGCGGCGCTTTGACCTGGGTGTCGATCCAGTCGGTCAGGGTGGCGTCGGTCAGCGGCGTCGACGTGGTGTGGAGGGGTTCCTCGTTGGCGGCCGGAACCCAGCTGCGCCGGGCGCCGGGTACGCGTGCGGGCCGGGCCCGGCGGCTGAGGCGGCCCTGGTCGAGGTCCTCCCAGGCGGCCTGGAGGGCGGAGGGGGGCACCGGGTCCGGGAAGGTCCACAGCACCTGGACGATCCGGGTGGACCCCAGGGCGCCGGCGGCCCGGTGGAGCATCTCGTCGGTGGGGTTGAGGCGTGCGGTGCCCGTCATCGGCTGGCCTCCTCCTGGAGACGGGCGGCGGCGATCTCGCCGATCGCGGGCGCCAGTTTGAATCCGCCGCCGTTCCATCCGGTCGCGGTGACCAGGCCGGCGAGTCCGGTCCGCGCGGTGACCTCGCCGTCGCCTTGTGGTGCCATGGCGTCGTACGCGGTGACTCCGCCCGCGAGGGGTGCCGTGGCCAGTCGCGGGTAGCGGTGGCGGACCACGGCCCGGACGCGCTCCTCCTCCTGGGGCGGCACGCCCCGGCGTACGGCTTCGGGGACGTCGGTCTCCCGCGACGAGACTCCCGCCAGGACGAGCCCGTCCGCCCCCCAGGGGCGCAGCCACGCTCCGGTGGTGCGGTCCACGACGGTGGGGAGCGCGGCGAGGCCGACGGGGTCGTCCACGCGGAACAGGCAGTAGCCGACGGCTCGGGTGCGCAGAGGCAGGTGGACGCCCGCGGTCGCGGCCAGGCCGGTGCTGGCCGCGCCGGCGGCCAGCAGGACGGCCCGGGCGCGCACGGGTCCGGCGGTGGTGTGGACGCCGGTCGCGCGGGAGCCGTCGGTGAGCAGGCGGGTGGCCCGCGCCGGGACCGTCCGGAGCCGGGGGCCCGCGTCGCGGGCCATGGCGCGGGCCACCTGGCCGACGGGGAGCCAGCCCGCGTCCGGTTCGTGCACCGCCGCCAGGTCGTCGGGCACGTCGAGGGACGGGAAGCGGGCGGCGAGGTCGTGCGCGGTGAGGATCTCCGCCGTGTGGCCGGCCGCTTCGAGGTCCGCGACCGCGGCGGCGGCCTCGGGGAGGCCGGTGCGCGCGACGAGGCTCAGGCTCCCCTGGCGGCGGAGCGCGGGCCAGGTTCCGCGGTGGCCCTGGCGGAGGTAGAGGGCGAGGCCGGCGGCGGCGTGCCTCCGGCGTGGGGTGGACGGGTCGAAGGCGCGGACCAGCCCGCCGGAGGCGCTGGTGGCGCCTCCGGCGATGCCTGCCGGGTCGATGACGGCGACGGTGAGACCGTGGGCGGTCAGCCGTTCGGCTGTGGCCAGCCCGATGATCCCGCCGCCGACGACGGCGACGTCGGCGGTGGTCGTGGAGGAGGTCACGGCGTGGTCCCGGCGGCCAGCAGCTCCTCATGCCCTCGGGTGTCGTGCCGCAGGAGCGAGTCGACGATGTCGGTCGCCCGTACCGAGAGCATGGCGAGGGCTCCGGCGTCGCCCATGCCGTGGCTCGCCTCGCAGAGGCCGTTGAGGTAGACCTTGAGCGGCCGCGGGGTGCCGGCCTCCGTCTTCAGCTCGATCGAGTAGTCCCGCGCGACGACGGGGGTGCCCTCCTCGTCGAGGGGAAGACGGTGGGCGATGCCCTCCAGGAGCGGGTGGTACGGCTCGTCACCGGGTTCGCCCCCGAAGTCCCGGAAGCCGGTGGCCAGGACGACCACGTCGGCGTCGAGGGTCTCCTCGGTGAGGTGGTTGACGTCGCGCAGGACCATGCGGTGGCCCTGACCGTGCGGCCTGCTGATGACGGCCTCGCGGAAGGGCCTCATCACGAGCCGGTCGGAGCCGGTCAGGTCGTACTCGCGCTGCGCGCCGACCAGCCGGTCGATGACGTCCTGGTCGCAGGCGGCGTAGTTGATCGACCGCAGCTCGTCGCGGAGCTGCCGCTTCCTGCCGCTGGGCAGCGGGTGGAAGTAGTCCACGAATTCGGGCAGGAACACCTGCCGGCTGTAGGGGCTGGTGTCCTTGAGCCGGAACCCGATGCCGCGGTGGACGGAGGTCACCTGCCGCACGTTGGGGCGGTCGAGCAGGTCGAGGATGATCTCGATCGCGCTCTGGCTGGCCCCGACGACGGCGACCCGGATCGCCTGGTCCTGGAAGCGCCCGATGGAGGAGAGGTACCGGGTGGAGTGGAAGACGCTCTCCCCCAGGCCCTTCTGGAACACGTAGGGGATCCGCGGCGAGCGCCCGGTGCCCACGGAGACGCTCCGGGCGAGGTACCGGCTGCCGTCGTCGGTCTCGACGCAGAACAGCTCGCCGCCGTCGTCGCCCTCGACGAGCGAGAGGTGTGCGGCCGACCGGCCGTAGTCCACCTGGTCGCGGAACGCCTCGGCGACCCAGGCGAGGTAGGCCGAGTACTCCCTGCGCAGCGGGAACTTGGCGTTCAGGTGCAGGTACTCCGTCAGGCCGCCGCGGGCGGCGAGGTACTTGACGAAGGTGTGCGGGCTGTCCGGGTTGCGCTGCATGGCGAGGTCCCGGAAGGGGTTGTTCTGGATGTCGGCACCCGGCAGGAGCTGCTCCTGCTGCCACTGGAACCCGGCGGACCGTTCGATGAAGCGGGCGAGGCCGGCGCGGCCGCGCTCTTCGAGCGCGACCGCCAGGGAGAGGTTCGCGGGTCCGAACCCCACTCCCAGCACCGGATGGATCTCATGGGTTGTCACGGTTCACGCATCCTCGACTTGTCGTGCATGCAGGAACGTCGTTTCGGGACGGGCGGACCCGGAGTTCACGCGCTGAGCAGCGCCGTCCCGGTGATCGCGTTGGTGTCGTCGACGTGGACGACGCGGGACTTGTGGTCGGCGACCTCGTCCGGGGTCAGCTGGGCGTAGCTGATGATGATGACTTTGTCGCCGGTCTCCACGAGGCGGGCGGCGGCGCCGTTGACGACGACCTGGTTCGCGGCCGGCTCGCCGAGGATGGTGTACGTCTCGAAGCGGGCGCCGTTGTTGACGTTGACGACGTGCACGAGCTCGTGCACGCCGATGCCGGCGGCGTCGAGCAGCTCCGGCGAGATGGTGATGGACCCGACGTAGTTGAGGTTGCTGTCGGTGACGGTGGCGCGGTGGATCTTCGCGTTCATGAAGGTGCGCAGCATGGTGGGTCTCCTCGGAGGGTTCGGGTTCCGGACGTGCGGGAGCGGAGCGCGGGGCGGGTCGCCCCGCGGGTCACGGGGTGGGGGTGGGCGGGGCGGCCGGGACGGTCAGCCCGCGGAAGGGGTTCTCCGGTGTGGTGGAGAGGTCGGCGAGCAGGGGTGCCTTGCCGACGGTGGAGGGGCCCGCGAAGGCGGACGAGATGTGCTCGGCGAGGTCCGGGGTGACCGGCCAGCCCAGGGTGCGCAGGGCCCACAGGAAGCGCAGGGCGCCGGAGACCTCGCTCGGGTCGTCGGGCCGGATGTCGCCGGCGCGCAGTGCCAGGACCTCCAGGTGGAGGGCGACCGCCTCGGCGGCCTTGCGGACGCTGAAGTCCTCCAGCCGGTAGGCGTCCTCGAAGCGCCGGCGGGAAGCCTGGAGCGCGGCGTCCCACCAGGGTGAGGGGGTCGTGTCGATGGTGCGGCCGGTCAGGGCTCCGAGCGCTTCCGCGATGGTGGCGAGCGGGGCGTCGTAGCGTGCCGCGATCGTGTCGGCGGCGATGGGTTCGCTGAACTCCGCCTGCTGGAGCTCGGGGCTGGTCAGGGCGAGGACGAACCGTGCCCGGTCGCGGCCGACCGTCTCCAGGTAGTCGCGCGCCCAGCGCACGTCCCCCTTGCTGGTGGAGAACTTGCGGCCCTCCAGCATGTAGTACTGGTTGGTGAGCGTGCGCGTCCTGGGCAGGTGCACCGGCATGCCGTGGCGTGCGGCGAGCAGGGCCAGGGTGACGTAGACGAAGGCGTTGTAGAAGCCGTTGTCGATGCCGATGAACTGGACGAGTTCGTCGCACTCGGCCTGCGGGTCCAGGCGGGCCTGCTGAAGCCAGTACAGGTGTCCGACGTAGATCTCCGGCCAGGCGTTGATGGCCTGCGGGTGGACGTCGGGGCCGTCCCAGTCCACCGTGATGCCCCAGGTGCTGGGGTAGGTGACGGGGATGTAGGGGAGGCGTCCGGCGAGCGTGTCGGTGACGACCTTGGCCAGGTCCGGCCGCAGCCGCACGTCGCTCGTCCGGTACCAGTTGGTGATGAGGGACCGGTGGCGTTCGAGGTCGAGGACCCAGATCGGGACGGGGCGCCGCGGGAGGGCGGAGGCCGTGTCGGCCACGGGCAGCAGGGCGCCGGGCAGGTTGTAGAGGCCGCACGCCTCGCACACGCCGGCCCGGGCGTGGGCCAGGCAGGTGGGGCAGCGGCCGGTGACGAACGCCTCCGCCTTGTACTCGCCGGTGCCGGCGTCGTAGGGCAGCTCCACCTCGCGCAGGTCGAAGGCGCCGTGCTCCCAGAGCCGGGTGAAGAAGGAGCGGACGTACGCGGTGTAGTCGGCGTCCGGTCGTTCGAACAGGTCGACGTCGACGCCGGCCAGTTCCAGCGACGCCGTCACGCTGTCCAGGGCGTGCTGGATGAGGGCCTCCGGCGTGGTGCCGAGGCGCTCGGCGGTGGTGACGACGTAGGTCTGGTTGTCGTCGGTGCTGGTGGCGAAGGCCACGTCGTGCCCGAGGACCTTCTGGGACCGGGCGCACACGTCGCTGTTGAGGACGGGGCCGGCGAGGTGGCCCAGGTGCAGGTCGCCGTTGGGGGTGGGGGGCGAGAAGGTGACGTTGACGCGCCGGGGGGCGGGGGCTCCGGTGCCCGGGGAGCCGGTCATCGCGCGTCCTCGTCGGGCCGGGCGGGCTGGAGCCAGTAGATGCTCACGAAGGTCAGCGGGTCGGACTCGCTGGTGTTGGTGACCTGGTGGTCGGTGCCGTGCGGGATGTAGACGACGTCGCCCGGGGTGATCGGGCGGTGCTCGGTGCCGACCCGCAGGTGGCCCTGGCCGCTGACGAAGATGAAGGTCTCGTCGGTGGCGTGGCCGTGGGGCGTGCTGGACTCGGTCGGCCGGATGGAGCACAGGGTGCTGTTCCACGGCGGGGCGACCACCCCCTGCCAGGGGTAGAGCTCGCGGATGTCGCAGCCGTTCTTCCGGATCCGGATGTCGTCGGCGTCGGTCTTCACGTGCATGGCGGAGTCCCTTCGATGCGATGGGGTGCTCAGGTCGGGCGCGGGCTAGCCGAGGGCGAGCAGGCGCTGGATGGTGCTCGGGTGAAACGATTCGGCAGGGACGCCGAACGCTCCTTTGAACGTGGCGAGCCGGGAGCCGGCCAGCACCGGGTCGGTGGGCCACGCCTGGGCGTAGGCCCTGCGGCGGGCGGCGCCCTCGGGGGTGAAGGTCATGTTCATCGCGGTACGGACCGAGCCCGAGACCCGCAGGCGGCGCATCCGCTCCTCGCGCTCGTCCACGTACGGCTTGAGGATCTGCGGGGACCACGTGGCGTGGGACCGCAGCGCCTCCCACACGAGGCGCGCGTCCCGCAGCGCGATGGACAGGCCCTGGCCGACCACGGGGTCGGTCCATCCGGCCGCGTCGCCCACGAGCACCGCACCGGGGACGACGGGGCCGTCCGTCCAGGCGTCGTTCATCGGGTAGAAGGCACAGGACTCCGACGGGGTGGCCGCGGCGAACATCTCGCTGTGCGGAATGCAGTCGAGCCGGAAGGCTTCGAGGAAGTCGGCCTGGCGGGTCGGGCCGGCGAAGCGGCCCTTCTGCGCGACGTCGTGCAGCAGGTACAGCCGGGCCTTGGCGCCCGCGCGGGGGAAGACGAAGTAGAGCAGGTCCTTCTCGGTGCCGATCGAGGTCACGTTGGCGGGCCACTCGTGGAGATCCTCCACGAGCATGCCGCCGCCCAGCGAGTTCGGCGGGGTCTGGGTCAGGCTGACGCCCAGCTGGCGCCGGACCGTCGAGGTGCGCCCGTCCGCGCCCACGACCAGGCGGCAGGGCACCTCGCACTCGACGTCGTCGTGCTCGTAGCGCACGCTCGGGTGCGCTCCGCCGGTCACCATGACGTCCCCGACCCCCCGCACGACCGTGGCCCCGGCCTGGGCGGCGGCGGAGGCGAGCGCCTCGCACGCCTCGGGGTGGCCGACGTCGAGCACACCGCGGATGCCGGGCAGCATGTCGTCCAGGTGGAGGGCGTTGGCGCGGGCGGTCTCGGGGTCGACGATCTCGTCGAATCCGATGAAGCGGTCGATGTAGGTGCCGCCGGCGTCGAGCAGCGGCTGTTCCAGGCCGAGGCGGAGGAGTTCGACGACGCCCCAGCAGTTGATGACCTCGCCGCGCACCTTGTCCCGGTAGACGGTCTGCCGTTCCAGGAGCAGGACGTCGTAGCCGTCCCCGGCCAGCGCCGCCGCCAGCGCGGATCCGGCTATGCCTCCCCCGACCACCACTGCGTCCCTACGCTGAGCTGTCGCCATGAAGTCCTCCACGGAAGTCTTTTCAAGGCATTGCGGTATCGACCGCCCCGGAAATGGGCAGCCGGAAGTCCGAGCTGGTGCATGCGATGGAACCGCCGCTCGACGCGGACGCGGCGGACACAAGGCGGAACATCTCCGGGAAGGGCGGGAAACCCGCCCCGGACGACGCGGCGGGGTCGCGCGGCCTACGTCCCGGGCGCCGTCCGGCGACGGCCCCCGGCGGCGCCCGGCCCCTCCGGCCTGCCGCACGGGTACGAACGGGCAGGTCGGGGAGGGGCTTGGGGCCACCGGACGACCGCCGCCACCCGCGCCGCGTTCACGCCGGTCCGTTCCGTCTCCACCACGGGTCGCCCCTTGTATGTGTGTCGGTTGGCGATTCCACGATCCGCGTCCGCGGCGGCGGCGGCAATGCCGACTCGCGAAAATCGTGACGCGGTTCGCGCACAGATGCGAATGCCGCGAACCGCCGTCACGACCGGGAACCGCGCGCCGGCCCTTTTCGCCGTTCCGCCCCTCACCGGGTGCCCGCGGGCGGGCGCCTCGTCACGTCGCACGGTGGGAGGGGCCGCAGATGCCGCGCTGGATGATGTCCCACATCTGCCGGACCTCCTCGACGGCTCCCGAATCGCGCGGCTCCGCCCCGCTCCGCGCGGACTCCGCGCGCACCCGGTCCTCGGCGCCGAGCACCAGGAACCGTGACAGCGTGGCCAGATCCTCGGGGCGGACGGCCGCGTGGAGCTGCCCGTCCCGGTACGCCTGCCCGAAGAGGTCCTGGAGAGCCCCGATCCAGGAGGTGGTCCAGGCGAGGTTCTCGTTCGGCCGCTCGCGGCTGAGCCGGGACGCGGAGCGCACGGCCGGCTCCTCCTCCAGCAGCCGGGCCAGTTCGAGCGTCACGTCGATGGCCCGGTGCAGGGCCGGCGCCGGTCCCGCCGGCAGGCCCGCCAGGGCGGCCCGCGTGATGACCTGCCCCTGCACCTGGACCGCGGAGGCCAGTTCGTCCTTGGTCGCGAAGTGGAACGTCAGGGCGCCCATGGTGATCCCGGCGGCCCGGCAGACTCTGTTCAGTGCCGCGCCGGCGTACCCGCTCCGGTCGAACTCGGACGCCGCGGCGCTCACGAGGGCCTGCCGGGTGCGTACCGCACGCAACTGCTTCGTCATACAAGTCTCCGGTGCGCTGGTCGATGGTCAACAGGAGGGCCGTTCCCGGGCGGTGGCGGCGGAGGACGGCAGGCCGCGCCTCGTACACGGCACACGCGGAGAACGCGGAACGGTGAGCCCCGTCGACCCCTGCCCGGTCCGGCGGCGGTGCGCCGCGCGGCCTTCCGCGGGAGGGCGACCCGCCTGGGACCCGCTCCCGCCGGGGGGCGGCCGAGGGGCCGGCCCTTGACGGTCCGGCGGTCGTGGCGGCCAGTGTGACGTCGCAGGTCAGCACCGACAAGCCCGTGGATCACGGTTGGCTGGTTCACACAGAGCAAGCCCTTACTCCACGACGCCGGCCCCGAAAGCGAGGGAGTGGCTGATTCATCCCGATAAAAAAATAGCAACCCCTATTATTCTTTGCGTCATCGACCCCTGAGCCGCACCTGGGAGCCCCCTCATGACCAATGCCGCGTACGGCGCGGACCGGCTGTCCGCCGTGGAAGCCGGGCAGCGAGTCGCCGGCTTCGCCGACCAGCTCTTCGCGCATCTGCCACGGGCCGACCAGCGCCGGTGGGCCGCCGCGTACCTGATGGGGCTCCTGGCGGTCTCGGGCAGGAAGTCGATGCGCAGCATGGCCGCCGCCATCACCGACTCCCCCACCGCCTCCCAGTCCCTGCACCGCTTCGTCAACGCCAGCCCGTGGGAGTGGGAGCCGGCCCGCGGCGAGCTGAGGCGCTGGGTGGGGCACCGGGCGCGCCCCCAGGCGTGGACCGTCGGCATCGCCCTGGTCCCCAAGAGGGGGGACCAGTCGTGCGGGGTGCACCGCAGGTTCGTCCCGTCCCTGGGCCGCACCATCAACTGCCAGGTGGGGGTGGGACAGTTCCTGGCGACGGGGCGCGGCCAGGTCCCCGTCGACTGGCGCCTGCACCTGCCGAGCGAGTGGAGCGAGGACCGCTTACGCCGCCGCACCCGCATCCCCGAGGACGTCCAGCCCGTGCCCGCCTGGGCGCACGTGCTCGACCTGGCCGACGCCCTGGCCGCGAGCGGGTCCCCCGCGCTGCCGCTGGTGGCCGACCTCCGCGCGTACAAGGAATCCGATCGGCTGCTCCACGGCCTGCGGGAGCGCGCGCACGATTTCGTGGCCACCGTTCCCGACTCCCTGCCCGTCCTGCCGACGGTGCCGGCCCACCCCTTCGGCGCCGGAGCGGACACCTCCGTCCCCCCGGTGGGCGCGCGCCGCTTCCTGGAGACCGAGGGCGAACTCCTGCGGTCGGTCCTGAAGTACGGCCATCCTCGTCCCACCGGCCTGACCCGCGTGGTCACCGGGCTGGTCCGGCTGCCGCGTGGCCCCCAGCCGCAGCGCTTCTACCGGCTGTTCGCCGAGGTGCCCCGGGAGGGCGAGCGGCCGGCCTCGGCGTGGCTCACCACACTGGTCCACCTGTCGGTGGAGGAGCTCCTGGAGCTGGCCTCCCTGCAGGCCGCGACGCCGCGCGCGGTGCGCCGCCTGGAGGGCAGCTTCGGGCTCCAGGACTTCGAAGGCCGGTCGTACCCCGGCTGGCACCGGCACGTGACGCTGGTCTCGGCGGCCTGCTGCTACCAGGAACTGTCGGAGATCGACCCGGACGGCCTGTCCCGCACCATCCCCGTCGCCTCGCTGCCCCGGGCCGCCCGGCCGCCGGCCCGGCTCCGCGTCTGAGTCCGGCGCGCCCCTCCCGTACCGGAGGCGGGTCCGCCGGCTCCCCTCGCCGTTCCCGTACCGGACGCCGGCCCGCCGGGGTCACGCCGTACCGGCGTACCGGTCCGAGGGGCGGGGCGGGTGGACCCGCCGCCCGAGGGGGATCACACCGCGCTCCACCCTCCGTCCACCGCGATCGCCCCGCCGGTGACGAAGGACGACCGATCGCTGCACAGCCAGAGCGCGGCCTGCGCCACCTCGTCCGGATCCGCCAGCCGCTTCTGCACCGCGCGCCGGGTCAGCCGCCCCTCCGTCTCGGGCGTGCCGTCCGTGAAGGGCTCCAGGAGTGCCGTGCGGGTCGCGCCGACCGTCAGGGCGTTCACCCGGATCCCGGAGTCCCCGTACTCGGACGCCGCGGCCCGCGTGAGACCGAGGACGGCGTGCTTGGCGGCGATGTAGGGCGCCGTGGCGCCCGTCGCCGAATGGCCGGCGACACTGGAGGTGTTGACGATCGTGCCGCCGCGGCCCTGCCGCAGCATGACGGGGATCTGCTGGCGCATGCAGTTCCAGACGCCCCTCACGTTGACGTCCATCGCCGTGTCGTAGGCGTCCTCGTCGAGTTCGTGGAGGGCGCTGCCGAACGTCCCCGTCCCGGCGTTGTTGAACGCGGCGTCCAGGCCGCCGAACTCCTCGACCGCCCGGGCGACCGCCTCCCGCACGTCCTGGGGCTTCCGCACGTCCCCCGGCACGGCCAGCGCCCTCCCCCGCCCCTCGCGGATCGCCGCGGCCAGGGCCTCCAGCCGGTCCTCGCGGCGGGCCATCAGCACGACGGCCGCGCCCTCCTCGGCGAAGAGCCGCGCGGCGGCGGCGCCGATGCCGCTCGACGCCCCCGTGATCATGACCGTTCTTCCCTGTAACGCACGCGATACATATGGCATGGGCCGATTCAACGCCATACGCGACGGACACGGCAGTCCTGTGGGGCGATCAGGCCCCTTTCCCGTCCCTCACCGGAGAATCGTTCCCGCGCGGCCCCAGTGCCTCCATGACGCGGCCCGCGGCCTCCTCGGTCGCGACCAGCGGCAGCAGGAGGGACCACATCTGGCGCAATCGTTCCGGCAGGTCCTGCCGGCCGCTGTCGAGCTGCGAGTTCATCTGCGCCCCGGTGCAGGCGTTCACCACGAGCTGGGCGAGGGCCAGCACGTTCACCTCGGGTCTCAACTCGCCCTTCTCGTAGGCTTCATGGAGGTACGGCAGCAGCACCTCGGTCCACTGGCGGTAGGAGTTGCCCTCCTCGCTGCGGACGAAGTACTCCTGGTCCATCACCAGTCTGGCGCCCGCCAGCAGTAAAGGGTCCCGCGTGAGCTGCGCCCCCCACGCCAGGGTCATGTCGACGGCGCCCCGCAGGCCGGCCGCCGCCTCCGACGTCACCAGTTCCGGCTGCGCCCGGACGATCTCGCGCGCCAGCTGCTCCTTCGACTCGAAGTGGAAGTAGAGCGCCCCCAGCGTGAGATTCGCCCTGCGGGTGATCTTGCTGACGCTCGCCCCCGCGAAGCCCATCTCGGCGAACACCTCAGCACCCGCCCGCAGGATGGCCGCCCGCGTCCGGGCGCTCCGTTCTTGTTGAGCCATGGATCCGTCCTCACACTCCCTCGACAGATAAACATAATCATCACTATGTTACGAAGCGGTCTCTCGCACCCTGCCCGCAGCAGTTGCCACCACCCCACTCGCGCCGTTCTCCGGGAGAACTCCATGAACGTGACAACTGGCTCGATCGCAACGCTCGAAAGCATCCGGCACGTCCCCGCGGCACTCACCCGCAAGACCGTACCCGGTCAGGTGCTCCTGTCCGGTTGGCGCAGTCACGCCGACGGCGTCTCCCACACCGTCATCGCCGATTGGCCGGAGCGCCATCCCCTCTACACATCCCACACGGATCACTACCACCCCCTCCTCTTCTCCGAGACGATCCGTCAGTCCCTCGCCCTGCTGTCCCACGTCGCCCACGGGATCCCCCTGGACTTCCGGCTGGGGTGGGAGTCCTACGACAGCTCCGTCGTGCCGGCGGCCCTGAGCACCCGCTTACCGGCGCCCACCGTGCACCTGACGATCACTCACACCGAGGTGACCCGCCGCCGGTTCGGCTCCGCCCATCTCGCCGCGCAGGTCACGGCCACGCGCGACGGAGAACCGCTCGGCATCGCCCGGGTCCGCTACACCGCCCACCCGCCCGCCATCTACGACAGGCTGCGCGGGGCGTACGCGGACGCGCAGACCGCCAGCGCCCGCGCCCTCCCGCCGGGCCCCGCGCTCGACGAAGCCCTCCGCGGCGGCCAGACCTCGCTGGAGAACGCGGTCCTGAGCCCGCTCGCGGAGCCGCACCGCTGGCAGCTGCGCGTGGACACCGCCAACCGCTTCTTCTTCGACCACGCCCACGACCACATACCGGGACTGGTCTTCCTGGAGGCCGCCGCCCAGGCCGCCCACGCCCTGTCCGGCAGCCCCCGGACCGTCCCCACGGAGTTCGACGCCCGGTTCCTCCGCTACGTCGAGCTCGACGCCCCCTGCTGGGTCGACGCCACCCCTCCGCGCCGCGGCGGGAGCGGCGCGGTCGGCACCGAGGTCACCGGGCGGCAGAACGGCAAGGAGGTCTTCTCGGTGCGCGTCACCGTGAGGCCCTGCCCCTCCCCCGTCTGAGCCCGCCGGGCCTCTCCGTGCCGCGGACCGCTCCTCCCCCTCCCTCATCCCCTGCTCTCCTCCCCCGGAACGCCGGCCGGGGGCGCGCCGCCCCGACGCCACCCGGTCGGTACGCATCCGGCGGAGGGGTTCCGGGGGAAACCCGGGTGACGGCGCGGCGCCGGCGCGCGGGTTCGGGCGGACGTGCCGTGACCGCCTCGCGCGAACGGGTCGTCGCGCGAGGGCCTCGCGGTGAGGAGGACGGCATGGAGAAGCCGAGGGACGGTGGCGCGCGCCACGACGTGGTGGTCGTCGGAGCCGGTGCCGCCGGGCTCGCCTGCGCCGGTGACCTGTGCGCGGCGGGCCTGCGGGTGGCGCTCCTGGAGGCGGGCGACACGGTGGGCGGCCGGATGCGTACCGACCGGGTGGCGGGGTTCACCGCGGATCGCGGCTTCCAGGTCTTCAACACGTCGTACCCGCAGGTGAAGCGGCGCGTGGACCTCAGGGCCCTGCGGCTGCGGCCGTTCACGCCGGGCGTCCTCGTGCACACGGAGCGGGGGCGGCGGCGCTTCACGGATCCGCTCCGGCGCCCGGCGGACGTCCGGGACCTGCTGCCCGGACGGCTCGCGTCCGGGCGCGACCTGCTCGCGCTCCTGGCCCTGTCGGGACGGGACGCCCTGGCACCGGCCGCGGTGCTGCGGCGCGGCGCCGACGGGACCGCGCGCGAGGCCCTGGCCGCGGCGGGCGTCTCGCCGCGGCTCGTGGAGACGTTCTTCCGGCCGTTCCTCTCGGGGGTCTTCCTGGAGGACCGGCTGGAGACCTCGGCGCGCTTCTTCCACCTGGTGTGGCGGAGCATGCTGCGCGGGACCCTCTGCCTGCCGGCCGAGGGGATCGGCGCGGTGCCCGCGCAGCTCGCGGCGCGGCTGCCGCCCGGCGTGGCGCGGACCGGAACCGTGGTGTCCGCCCTGACGCCCGGGGGCGTGGTCCTCCCGGACGGGCGCGAGCTGCGGTCCCGCGCGGTCGTCGTCGCCACCGGGCAGCGGGTCGCCGCGGAGCTGCTTCCGGGACTCCGCGTCCCGGACGGCCGGACCGTGACCACGCTGTACCACGCGACCGCCCGTCCCCCGCTGGACGAGCCCGTGCTGCTCGTCGACTCGCGGCGCAGGTTCCTCAACAGCTGCGTCCTCACCGCCGTCCAGCCCGGCTTCTCCTCCGACGGCCGGGCGCTGGTGTCCACGTCGGTGCTCGGCTCCCCCGGCCCCGCGGACACGGCCGCGGTCCTGGCCGCCCTGGGCGAGGCGTACGGCACGGACACGGGCGACTGGGAGCCCGTCCATCGGGTCACGGTCCCCGACGCCCTGCCGGCGATGCCGGGACCGGCGCCGCTCTCCCGGACCGCGCGGTGGGCTCACGGACGGTACGTGTGCGGGGATCACCGGGCGACCGGGTCGCTTCAGGGAGCGCTGGCGTCGGGGACACGGGCGGCCCGCACGGTCCTGGAGGACCTGCGGGCGGGTGCGGTCTGAACGGCGGCGGCGACGGCGGCCCGGACGCCGGACGGCTCCTCGTCCCCCGTGGGGGACGAGGAGCCGTCCTTCCGGTGCCGGCCCTGGCCGGGGTCAGGCATGCCGGTGTCGGCCGCCTGCGAAGAGGCGGTAGAGGCCGAGGAGGATCATCGAGCCGACGATGGCCGCGATCCAGGTGGAGAGGTCGAAGAATCCGTCGAGGGAGTCGACCCCGAAGATCACCTTGCCGAGCCAGCCGCCGAGCAGACCGCCGGCGATGCCGATGAGCATGGTGATGATGATGCCGCCCGGGTCCCTGCCCGGCATGAGGGCCTTCGCTATCGCGCCGGCCAGCAGGCCGATGAGGATCCACGCGATGATGCCCATGAGGTGCCTCCACTTCGTCGCGTAAGTGGTTCCTGGTATTCCGCCTGCGCCGAATCGGCGCCGCCAAACCCCCTCGCGGCAACTCGTCGGAACAGGCTGGGGCGGGGGCGGGGGCCGGGGCCGTCCGGGGCGGGTGCCGTCAGGCCGCCGCGGGGGCGAAGCGGTGGAGTTCGTCGGTGCCGGGCTGCACGACGCCGTAGCTGTTCTCCGGCACCTCGTTCCAGGCGCCGGGCAGGTCGCCGAGGGGTTCGGAGACGATGAGCCGGGTGTCGCCGGAGACGCCCCGCAGGAACTCCACGTCGGGGTGGAGCCGGCGCAGGGCCTCCACCCGGCTGCTGTAGAAGAGCGACCGGGAGGCGCGCGCGCTGGAGTAGCGGAAGGCCCAGACGCGCTCGCCGTCGGTGAGGGCGAGCGTCATCTGGAGCGGGTGCTCCACCCCGTGCTCACGGCCGACGCGTTCCACGACGCCCGCCATCCTGGCGACGGCCGCGGGCGGGTCCTCGTCGAGGCCGTAGGTGAGGGCCAGGTAGAACATGACCTCGGAATCCGTCGTGCCCTCGATGTCCGCGTAGAGCGCGGGGTCGACGAGGAGGGTCAGATCGCGGCGCAGGAGCGGGAAGTCCGCGACGGCTCCGTTGTGCATGAACATCCAGCGGCCGCGCCGGAAGGGGTGGCAGTTCGACTGCTGCACGGCCGTCCCGGTCGACGCCCTGATGTGCGCGAAGAACAGCGGGGACCTGACGTGGTCCGCCAGCTCGCGCAGATTGCGGTTGCTCCAGGCGGGCCCGACCTCCCTGAGCAGCGCGGGGGTGTCGCTGTGCTCCGAGTACCAGCCGACGCCGAACCCGTCGCCGTTCGTGGTCTCCACCCCGAGCTTGGAGTGCAGGCTCTGGTCGATCAGGGAGTGGGCGGGCCGGTACAGAATCGTTTCGAGCAGCACCGGCGTTCCCCAGTACGCAAGCCATCGGCACATCGGCGATCACCTGGGTCCTCGCCCGGTCCTCGTGTTCCACACGTCCGGTCCTCCCACCATTCTCGGTACCGTCCCTCCGGAGCGCCACAGCGGCGCCCGGCGGCCCCCGTCCTCGTCGCGGGACCGCGCCGGTCCCGCCCGTACGCCTCCCTCACTCGTCCCGGCGGGGCGCGTCCACGGCCGGCAGGCCGGCCCGGTGGCGTTCCTCGTCGCTCCACGCGCGCGTGTCCCGCGGTTCGACGTACGGTTCCCGGTCCGGCGGCATGCCTCCCGCCACGGCGCGGCGGCGCAGCAGCTCGGCGTCGAACTCCAGGCCCAGCAGCACGGCCAGGTTGCTGATCCACAGCCACACGAGGAACACGACGACGCCGGCCATGGTGCCGTAGACCCGGTTGAACGACGCGAACTCGGCAACGTACACGGCGAAGCCCGCCGAGGCCGCCGCCCAGATCAGCAGGGCGAGCAGGCTGCCGGGAGTGACCCAGCGCCACCCCCGGCCCTTCGCGTTCGGGCTCGCCCAGTAGAGCAGGGCGATCATCGCCACGGCGAGCAGGAGCAGGGCGGGCCACTTGACCACCGACCACACCGTCAGGGCGGTGTCGCCGACACCCAGCACGTCACCGACCCGGCGCGCCACGTCGCCGCTGAGCACGAGCAGCAGGGCGCCGGCGGCCGCCATCACCATCAGCGCCGCCGTCATCCCGATCCGGATCGGCAGCAGCTTCCACAGGGGCCGGCCCTCGGGCACGTCATGGACGCGGTTGGCGGCGCGCATGAAGGCGCCGACGTAGCCGGAGGACGACCAGAGCGCCACGGCGAGGCCGAGCACGGCCATCGTGGCGCCCGTGGCGGCGTTGTCCCGCAGGGAGGCCAGCGCCTCTTCCAGCACGTCACGGGCGGGTCCCGGCGCCAGTTCGCCCAGGCTCTCCGTCACCCGGTCGGTCGTCCGCCGCCCGCTGACGCCGAGCAGCGAGACGAGGGCCAGCATCCCGGGGAAGAGCGACAGCACGCCGTAGTACGTCAGCGCCGCCGCCCGGTCCATGAGCTCGTCCTCCGTGAACTCGCGCACCGCCCCCTTGAGCACCGCGAGCCAGGAGGCCCTGGGGAGGTCGGCCGGCGAGTCCGGGGCACGCGCCTCGACGGCGGGCCCCGGGCCGGCGGCCTCGGTCTCGGCCTCCGGTGAGCCGGCGGCCGTCGTCCCGGTGGGGTCGGTGCGGTCGGTGGGGTGGCTGGGCCCGGTGGCGCCGGTGGGGCCGCTGGGCCCGGTAGTGCCAGGAGGGCCGCCGGTCTCGGCGGTGTCGGCGGTGTCGGCGGGTGGGTGGTCCGGTGCCTCGGGAGGCGGGGGCGGGTGCTCAGGCGCCTCCGGGGGCGGGGCCGCGCGCTCCGGCGGCCGTCGTCGGGGGATGTTTCGTTCGGCCATGTCCCGGCGCGTACCCGCCGCCGCCGGTCCTACGCGGGCCGGCGCTCCCCGCGCCGGACGGACGGGTCGCCGGGCCGGCGGCGCTGCCACCAGCGGGGCCGGGTGCGGGGATGGACGAGGCGGCCGAGCCGGCGGCCGACGACCACGTACCCGAGGAGCGCTCCCGTGGTGTTGAGGAGGACGTCGTCGACGTCGAAGGCGCGGCCCGTGACGAGCGCGCCCTGCACCAGCTCCACGAGCAGCATGGTCGCGGCGGTGACGAGTGCGACGCGGACGAAGCCGCGTGCCTTGCGGGACAGCAGCGGCAGGAGGATGCCGAAGGGGACACCGAGGACGAGGTTCCCCCCGAGTTGCCTGAGGGTGTCCACGAAACCGGGCTGGGCGAGGTAGTCCCTGATCGACCGGCCCGGTGTCAGGTTGCTGTGGGTGAGGGGTACGGACGCCGGCGAGGACGCCAGGGTGAGCCGCGCCAGGACCACGGCGAACGCCACCATGCCCGCGAGGGCGGTCAGGGCGACCAGCGCGCGCACGAAGCGGCCCGGTCCCCTGCGGGCCGGGGCCACCGCCTTCGCCCGGGGTCGCGCCCGCGCCGCCCGGGCACCGGCCCCTTCCGGCTCCGGTCCGCCCGCCCGTGCCTCCTCCCCGCCCTCGCCTCGCCCGGCGGCCGGGTCACCGGCAGCGGCAGCCCGCGCCCGGCCCGGTTCGTCGCGGGGTCCGCCGGGCGCCGCCGCCCGGTCCGCCGCGGCCCGGTCCGCCGCCGCCCCGCTCCGTCTCCCCCACGTTCTCCACGTTCTCCACGTTCTCCACGCGATCATGTGCCTGCTCCTCCCCTGGACACCTGGACACCCTCTGCGAACGCATCCCGCGTACCCGGCCGAGCGGGTCGCATGCCGGGCGGAACGCCGGACCCCACTCCTCCGTCACACGCTGCCCGGCAGCCCCAACCGAGCATGGATCCGCGGGAGTTGAGAGTGGGACGGGCACACCCGGGGCAACCGGCGGGCATGGGAGAAGACACCGAGAACAGACCCTCGCCGTCCCGCCGGACCCGGAGGCGCTCCGGAGGGAAGTGGCGGCCCGTCATCGCCGTCCTGCTCGTGGTCGCCGTCGGCCTCATCCTGGTCGGGCAGTTCCTCAGGCTCCCCGGTCTCGACGTCTTCGGGACCGACGTGAAGGACCGCTCCGGCCCCGCCGTGCTGAAGTCCGTCCAGGACCTGAGCCGGTACGAGGGCGCGGCGGGGACCTATCAGGTGGTGGTCGACCTGGAGCACGACGCGCGGTTCCTGCCGGACGCGATCCGCGGCACCCGCACCCTGTACGTGGCCAGCGGCAGCGTCGGCGCCTACGTCGACCTGGGCGGCCTCGGGGACGACGCCGTGACCGTCGACTCCGGCCGGACCGAGGCCACCCTGCGTCTGCCGCACGCCCGGACGGGCGCGCCCGCGCTCGATCCCGAGCGCTCGTACGCCGTGTCCAAGCAGCGTGGTCTGCTCGACCGGCTGGGCGACCTCTTCTCGGACAACCCCGCGAGCGAGCAGGCCGTCCACGCCCTCGCCGTCCAGCGGATCGGCGAAGCCGCCCACGCGTCCGACCTGACGTCCCGGGCGGAGCGGAACACGACCGCGATGCTCCGCAAGCTTCTGCTCGGTCTCGGCTTCGAGCGGGTGACGGTCACCTACGGATGACGCACGACGCCCGGCGTCCGCCCGCCGGACACCGGCCCCGCCTCCTGCCGGCGATCGGCTACCGGCTATCGGCTACCGGCTGCGCAGGAGGAACAGGGCGATGTCGTCCGTGTGGCCGTGCTGGGGCGCCGCGTGCCGGAGGAGGGTGTCGGCGACCGCGTCGAGGGGCTTGCCGCCCACCTTGTCGAGGTGGTGGGCGAGGTCGGCGAGGGAGTCGCCGATGTCCGTGCCGGGGCTCTCCACGAGACCGTCGGTGTAGAGCGCGAGCAGGGATCCCGCGGGCAGGGCGGCGGCGGTGACGGGGTAGTCGGCCTCGGTGCACGGTCCGATGCCGAGCAGCGGGCCGGGGTCCACGGGCAGCGGGGCGGTGCGCGGGGCCGCTCCGGGGCCGCGCAGCAGCGGGGGCAGGTGTCCCGCGCTCGCCAGCTGGAGGCGCCGCTCCGCGAGGTCGATGTGCAGGTACAGGCAGGACACGAACAGGTCGGTCTCGAGATCGATCAGCACGCGGTTGGTGCGGGCCAGCACGTCGCCCGGACGGGAGCCCGCGGTGGCGTGGACGGCCGTGCGGACCTGGCCCATGAGGGCGGCGGCGTTGATGTTGTGGCCCTGTACGTCGCCGATGACCGCGGCGACGGAGGTGTCGCCGAGGCGGATGAGGTCGTAGAAGTCCCCGCCGATGTCGATGCCGTGGGCGGCCGGGAGGTAGCGGGCGGCCACGGCCAGGCGGGGGACGCGGGGCAGGGTCACGGGGAGGAGGGCCTGCTGGAGGCCGTGGGCCAGGTCGTGCTTGGCGTCGTACAGCAGCGCCCGGTCCATGGCCTGCGCGATGAGTCCGGCCAGGGACACCAGGACGGCCCGGTCGCTCGCGTCGAAGGTGTGCTCCTCGTCGTACGACAGGACGCAGCAGCCCACATGGCGCTGGGAGACCACCAGGGGCAGGAACGCCCAGGCTCGCTTGCCGGTGAGCAGGGGGGCCCGCGGGTGGGCGCGGATCAGTTCGGCGGGGGCGGAGTAGAAGGCGGGCATGCCGCTGCTCAGGACGCGGCCCACGGGCGTGATCTCCGTGTCGACCGGCACGCCGTCGAGGCGCGCCACGGTCCGCGGGTCGTAGCCGCGGTGCCCGATGATCCTGAGACGGCCGGCGTCGGCGGCGGAGACGACCATGCCCTGGGCCCCGAAGGCGGGGAGGATCTGGTCGGCGACGGTGCCGATGACGTCGGACACGGTGACGGTCTGGCTCAGCGCCGCGGACAGGTGCATCAGCTGGTGGATCCGGCCCGCGCCCACCGATTCCTCCGGACGGTCCGGGTGGGCGGCCACGCGCGGGAGCGGGGTGTCGGACGCCTCGTCCCGGAGGCTCGGGGAGATGAAGGCGCTGATGCCGCTGTCGCCGGGGTAGAGCGTGATGTCGTACCAGCGGTCGGGCGGCCCCATGGCCGTGTAGGCGACCGGCTCGCGGCTGAGGACGGCGGTGCGGTACCGGTCCTCGTGCACCGGGGAGTCGAGCCAGGGCACGGCCTGCCACGGCAGGGTGCCGATGAGGGCGTCGGCGCCGCGGCCGAGCAGCCGGGCGGCCGCCTCGTTGACGTAGGTGACGCGGCCCTGGAGGTCCATGCCGAGCGCGCCGACGGGCAGCCGGCTCAGCAGGTCGTCGGCGGCGAGTCCGGTCTGCGCGGTGTCCGGACCGGGCTGGAGGAGGGGGACGGGACGCGGCTCCTCGGGGATGTCCCACGGGCCAGGCGCCTCGTCCAGGATGCGGGTGACGCCGCTCGCGCTCGCCAGGACGGCGCCGCGTTCGCGCCGGGTCAGCGAGGGCGGATGGCTCTTGGGCCAGACGAGCGCCAGCGCTCCCCACCGGCGGGCCCCGCGCAGGGGCGCGAAGGCGAGCGCGAACTGGTACGGCAGTCCGGCCGCGGCGTTCGGATACAGCCGGGCCATGTCCTCCTGCCGCCCCACCCACACGAGGTGGTCCTCCCGCACCGCCTCGGACAGCGGCCCGGCCGCCGACACCGCCACCCGCCACCACGGTTCCACCGCGCGCGCCGACATCCCGCACACCGCGGCCAGGCACAGCACCGGCTGGTCCGGCGCGAGCAGGTACACGCCCGCCGCCAGCGCCCCCGTCCGCTGCACCGTCGCGCTGAGCGCCTGCTCCAGGGACACCTCGCCGCCGGTCGCGACGCCGTCAGCACTCATACGATCGACAGTAGCCCTCTCCCGCCCGGAGGGGCGGACGACGACGGCGGATGGTGACGGCGACGAGGCGGGCGGCCGGGGGCTCGACGCGGCCCCCGCTTCCACGGCCCGTGCGTGCGCCCGGGCGCTCCGCGCGGGGGTCAGTCTCCGCTGCTGTAGTGCGTGCGGACCCAGAGGGGCAGC
This sequence comes from Streptomyces sp. NPDC058052, assembly GCF_042885515.1. Classification (NCBI taxonomy): domain Bacteria; kingdom Bacillati; phylum Actinomycetota; class Actinomycetes; order Kitasatosporales; family Streptomycetaceae; genus Streptomyces; species Streptomyces sp. NPDC058052. The sequence continues at coordinate 23,086 of NZ_JBHVRX010000003.1, forward strand.
GCGAACCAGCAGATCAGGTACCAGGCGAGGACGCCGGCGACCAGCCAGGGCACGTACGGGTCGTGCGTCGCCACCCTCAGGATGAGGAACAGGGCGGCCGTCAGCGTCGCGAGGAGGAGCAGGATGCCGGTGAAGGTGAGCCGGGAGGCCCAGACCACGGCCTGCGGTTTGACCTTCCGGCCGGACACGATCCGGTGGAAGGAGACGGGGCCGATCAGCGCACCGGTGGCCAGTGAGCCGAGGACGACGGTGACGAGGTAGATCGTCTTGTCGGTCTGCGCCAGGTCCTGGAAGAGCGGGGTGAACACCACCGTGAGGAGGAAGCCGAGGAGGATCTGCACGCCGGTCTGGGCGACCCGGATCTCCTGGAGCAGCTCCTGCCAGCGCCGGTCCGCGCGCTCCTCCTCCGACTCGCCGCGCCCGTCCTCCGTCCCGCCTCGCCCGTCGTTCGGCTCGCCTCGCCCGTCCTCCGTCCCGCCTCGCCCGTCTTTCCGCGTACCGCCGTCTGGTCCGTCCATGAAGGTCCTCCTCCGAAACGTGGGGCACGAGCGGAAGCCGCACCGCCCGGGCCCGCCGGCGCTCCGCCCATCATCGAGCGCCGACCCCTCGGTGGCGGCGCACCGCGCGGGCGGGCGAACCACCGGGCAGGTGGTGCGAAGGGCGAGCGGCGGTGTCCGCGTCGACGCGGGGTCCGGATGGCCGGGGGAACGGGCCCGCCTCGCTCGGGTGCGGCGCGGCGGAAGCCCCACCGGCCACCAGGGGCTTCCGTCCCGCGCGGCGCGGTGCCGCGTCAGGCGCCGCTCACGACGTCCACCTGGAGGCGGCCCGCCGTCAACGGCGGCGAGGCCGTCCGTCCGCCCTCTCCTGCCCCGCCCCGTCCGCACGGCGCGACGGGGGTCGCGGCGGGAGGGTGCGTGCGGCTCCCGCCGCTCCGGCCCGTGGCGCTGGGGTCCTCGGACGGGACTGTGCACTTCCACGACGACGGCTTCGGCTTCGGCTTCGGCTTCGGCGTCGCGGAGGCGGTTCGGTCGAGGGACGGGTGCGGCGGGTGCGCTCCCGCCGCACGGACGGGACTCGGGTCGCGTTCGCCATGGCCACCCTCCTGGTGGGTGGCACCGGCCGACCGCGCGTCACCGTCACTCCGGTGCCTGTCAGTTCGGCTTGCCGTTTCCGCTCCGGTCAAACCCGGTGGGTTCGGACGAGGTCGCCGGGGAGGTCGTGCCGGGCGCCGCGCCGGTACGGCCGGCGCAGCCCTCGCACCGCGCAGGCGACCGCCCCGCACCGGAGGGGGCCCTGGTGCGGGGCGGTCGCGAGGCCGTCGGCCTGCGGCAGGGGGGTGGCCCCAGGCGGGCGGCGAGGAGGCGGTCCCACGCGCTCCTCCACGCCGCCTACCCGCGTCTCATGCGGTCATTCCAGGTTCATGGATGCCTCCCTCCCCGCGCCATGGGCGGGGTCCGCGTACACGGTTCTCGCCCAAGGGAGTTCGGCCGTCGCCGGTGCCACCCGGTCCGGCCCGTTCGCACGCCTCCGCCTTCCCCGGGGGGATGTTCATGGCCCGACGGGGCACGCGTCTGCCGCGAGCCCGCGCACGTACCGGCGGGCCGTCCACTCGCCGATCGGCCGGCCGCCGGCGGCCGGCCACACCCCAGAGGGAGCCCCGATGCAGGTCCGTGCGAGGCCCGCCCATCCGGATCTCACGCCGACGGCCCGTGTCGTCGCCGGCCGCTACCGGCTCGACCGGCTGCTGGGTCGCGGCGGCGCGGCCGACGTGTACGAAGCGCTGGACCTGCGGCTCCGCCGCGCGGTGGCGGTGAAGGTGTTCCGGCCGTCCGACGTCCGCCGGACCGACGTGCAGTGCGGCCAGGAGGCCAGGCTCCTGGCCCGGATGCACCATCCCGGACTGGTGACGCTCTACGACACGGGCGACGACGGCCGGCCGTACCTCGTCCTGCAGCTCGTCCGGGGGACGACGCTGCGGCGGCGGATAGCCCGCGCCGTCCTCACCCCTTCCGAGACCTGCCGGACGGGCGCCGCCCTCGCCTCGGCACTCGCCCATGTGCACGCCTGCGGAATCGTCCACCGCGACGTCAAACCGTCGAACATCCTGCTGGACCGGGCGGACACCCCGCACCTCTCGGACTTCGGCATCTCCCGCCCGTACGACGGCTCCTCCCACGACTCCCCCGACGACTCCGCGGACACCCTGCCCGACGGCGCCGGCACGCTCGTCGGGACCGCCTCCTACATGGCACCCGAACAGGCCCTCGGCCGGAGCGCCGGGCCGGAGGCCGACGTGTACAGCCTCGGCCTGGTGCTCCTGGAGGCGCTGAAGGGTGAGGCGGAGTACGGGGGAACGCCGCTGGAGGCGGCTCTGGCCCACCTGCACCGCCACCCGGTCGTTCCGACCGGTCTGCCCGGGGAGCTCGCCGGCCTGCTGACGGCCATGACCGCCCGCTCCCCCGAGGCCCGCCCCGGCGCGGCCGTCTGCGCCCGCGTCCTCGCCGACCCGCGCACCGCCGGCCACGGCTCCTCCCCGGGCCCGGGGACGGGCTCCCGGAAGAGGGCGGCGCCCCGCGTCGCCGGAGGGCCCGAAGCAGGGGCGGGTGCCCGCGCTGCGACCCGGTCTCCCGGCGCCGGCCGTCCGGAGCGTCGCGGCGCGCGGGCCGTGACGGCCACCCTGGTGACGCTCGGTCTCGCCCTGACGGGTTCGCTGGGCGCGCGCCCCGCCGGGGAGAGCGCGGCGTCGCCGCTGCCGGAACCCGCGGACGGCACGCGTACGACGGCGCCGGCGCCGCTCGCTCCCCCCGCGGACGACCCGCGCGCCTCGTCCTGACGCGACTCCCGCCGCCCCGCCCGGCGCGTACCGGACGGGACACCGGTGGCCCTCCCGGCCCGGGGCACGGCGGCCCCGGTCCGCCGGGGCCGGCCGCGGGCACGCCGACGGCCCGGGGGTGCGGACGGCGGACCGACCGCACCCCCGGGCACGGGCACGGGGCACTACGCGGGTGTCAGGCGGACAGCAGGCGCTGGAACAGGGCGCGGTACTGGCACAGGGCGCGGCGCAGGCTTTCGGTGTCCGCCTCCAGGCCCTGGCTCCACCGGCCCTCCAGGGCCTGCCGGTGGCGGGCGAAGGTGTCGGCCAGGGTGCCCGTCACGTCGCCGACGAGCGCGTCCGCCGCGTGGACCGCCTGGCGGGGGTCGTCGACGAACCGGCCCTGGACCTCGTGCCAGCGCCTGCGGAACTCCGCCTCCTCCGCCGGGGCGAGGAGGTCCGGCACCTCCGCCGTGTCTCCGTCGGTGTCGGGTGCGGGCGCGGCATGACGGGCGTGACCGCCGGGTGAGGCGGGTGCCGGCGCGGGGGGTGCGGCGGGCATGGGCGGGTTCTGCGGCACGCCCGGCGGCGCGGTCGGGTGGGACGGCATCCGCTGATGCGGCAGCGCGGGCCGGGGCTGGGCGTCCCCGGGACCGGCGGGCCGGGGCGGGGGCGGGACGCTCGGCGAACCACCAGGCCGGGGCTGGGAGTTCTCGGCCCGGACGGGCCGGGACCGGCCGGTCCCGTGCTCAGCGGTCCGGGGCCGTTCACTCGCGGGGTCGGCGGGGCCGGGCGGGGCGCTTCCGGTGTCGGCGGGCCCGGGCCGGTCACTCGTGGGGTCGGCGGGCCCGGGCGGGGCGCTTCCGGGGTCGGCGGGCCCGGTTCGGGTGTGCTGGGGCGGGGTCGGCGCGACCGTGGGACTGCCCGGGGCCGGCGAACGGACGGTGGGGCCCGACGGCGTGGGCGGGACGGACGACGGCGCCTGGGGGGCGGTGCTCGCCCGACCGCTCGCGCTCCCCGCCTCCGCGTGCCCGGGCGGGGTCGGCGCGACCGTGGGACCGGGCTCCGGCGGCCGTTCCGCGTCGCCTCCGGCCGCTCCGTTCCCGGGGGACGTGGTCCCGGGGGGCGCGGGGTGCCGTCGGCTCGGCGCCCGCGTGGTGCGCTCGGACGTGTCGTGGTGTCGCATCTCTCCTGCCTCCGCGTCAGGACCGGCGGGTGCCGGTCGGCTCGCCGTCGGCGAGCAGGTCGTCGAAGAGGGTGCGGTACCGCATCATCGCGCCCCTCAACTGTTCGGTGGTGGCGGACTCGTGGGTGCTCATCGCGTAGATCTCCAGGGCCGTCCGGTACTGCTCCAGGGCGCGGCCGTGCCGCACGGACAGGTCCCGCAGCCGCTGCTCGTACCCCTCGTCGGGGTAGCCGCGGTCGCGCATGAGGGCCGCCACGAGTTCGTCGGCGTCGTGGACCGCGGCCTCGGGCCGGACCACGAACTCCTCCTGGACGCGCATCCACCGTCGGGCGTACTGCTCCCGCGCCTCACCGGGCACGGGCTTGATCTCCAGTCCGGCGAAGCGGCGTTCGCGGGCGTCGAGTTCCCGTTCCGCGGCACGTCTGCTGCCGGTCGCCTCGACGGTCCGTTCGTACTCGGGCCCGAAGCGGTCGCGCAGTCGCGTCCGCCGCCGACGGTCCGCCGCCAGGCCGGCGAGGAAGCCGGCCACGACGACCGCCGCGACGACGAGGACGAAGACGAGGCCGAATCCGGTCGACATCGGTTCACATCCTTTCGCGTTCACTCGCTGGGTCACGCTGTCGGTCCCGGCCCCTCGGGGAGGGACCCGGGACCCGCATGGGAGTCCGCGTGCCCCACGATCTCGAAGGCAAACAGGGCATCAGGGGACGAACGGGAGTGCACGCACGAGCCTCCCGCCCGACGACAGACCCCACACGAGCCCCACCGATCCCACCAGCCCCACCGATCCCACCAGCCGCACCAGCCGCACCAGCCGCACCAGCCGCACCAGCCGCACCAGCGAGTCTCGCCGCCCCCGACACGCAGCGACGGCGTCGCCGGACCCCGAGCGGCAGCTCGTACGGTCTCGCCGGCGACGCCGTCCACAAATCAGTGGCGCTCCCTCGCCTGTTCCTCGCGCCCCTTGCCCGGGCGCTGGGTCTTGGCGGCGTGACCGCCCGCGTCCTCACGGTCGGCGGTGGCGCCCCTGTCCGCCACGGCCTCCTCCGCCTCCCGCCGGGCCTCTTCGTCCCCGCTCTCCCCCGGCGCGTGCGCCGGAGTCGTACGCGGGTGAGGGGCACGGCCGGCGGGGCTCCGCTCCCGCTTCCTCTCGCTCATCCTTCCTCCTTCGGTCGCACGGGGGGTCGACGCCCTCCTCATCGGTCCGGGCCGTCCTCCGGGACGGTCCAGGAGTCCCGCCTCGCCTCGGCGGACGGTGGCTGGGCGACGCCGGCGGACCGCCGTCTGCGGGCGACGCGGCGGGAACCCCACCAGAACGCGGCGAGCAGTACGGCCACCAGCGCCACCCCCACCAGGATCAGGAGCAGCGAGGACGATCCGTCGGCGGCGAGTACGGAAACGGCGGCGGCGGTCTCGGGGGCAAGAGGCATGGAAGGACCTCCCTCGGGTGGACAAGTCGGTCGAACACGACGCTTTCGCGCCTACCCGCGCCGCGGCGGACCACTCACGGTCCGCCGGACCGCCCGGGACCCGGTCGGAGAGGCGGGCGGCGAGCCCCGCGGCGGTGGACGGCGACGGCTCACGAGGAGGACCCGACGGCGCGGGCGGGAACGCTCGCGCGGGCCGCGGGCCGCCGGGGCCGGCAAGGCCGGGACGGGGAGCATCCGGGGCGGGCGGAGTCGCCATCGGCGTACCGACGACCTGAGCCGGGGCGCGCCCCGGCCTGGTGGCCCGTGGAAGAACCAACCCTCCGGTTGGGGTGCCGTACGGAGCCGTACAGGCCACCGGCCTTCTGGCTCTCCCCCCGCTACGCCCCGCCGCCGATCGGCACAGCACGCGCACCGTCCGTCCGTGTCCGGCCTCCCCCGACGGCTCGAACGGCCGGCGGAGCCCATGGGCGGGTCAGCCGGCGGGCGACCAGAAGGCGGTCAGGACCCCGCTGCCCGAGGACAGCCGCCGCCAGCCGCCCGGCACCTCGATCACCACCAGGCCCGAGGTCGGGAACCCGTTCCGCAGCCGCTCCAGGAGCTCCGGCGGGCCGCTCCCGCACAGGCCGACGGCCAGGTCGTGGAGGCCCGGGTTGTGACCGACCAGCAGGACCGATCCGAGGCCGTGCCCCCGTTCGGCCAGGACGGCGACCAGGTCGCCCGGCGGTGCGCGGTAGAGCCGCTCGTCGTACACGGCGGGCGGGGGGTCCGTCAGCGCGGGGGCGGCGAGCTGCCAGGTCTGCCGTGCCCTGCGGGCCGGCGAGCACAGCACCAGGTCCGGCGCGGGACCGGAATCCGCGAGCCGGCGGCCGGCCCGGGGTGCGTCGGCCCGTCCGCGCTTCTTCAGAGGGCGGTCGAAGTCGTGGATCGGCTCGTCCTTCGACACCGCCTTGGCGTGCCGCAGCAGCACCAGACGGCATCCGGCCGCCCCGCCGGGGGCCGGGGGAGCCTTCCGGGGGTCGGAGTCCAGGGACATGGTCGTCTCCTTCCGAGGGGCACGGTCCGGGGCCGTCCGCCCGGTTCTCCGGACCGGTGGGGGCGGTCCGCACCGTGACCGGTGGGGCCCGCCCGGCTCGTGGGGCGGGCGTCAGGGCCGGAACCGCGCCTTGGTCGTCCACCCGGCGCCGGACGATCGCCTGGCCCCTGCGCGGCTGGATCTGCTGGATCTGCTGGATCTGCTGGTCGAACATCGTCGGCAGCGGCAGCGGCAGCGGGTCGGCTGCGCCGCCGTGGACGCCGGAGAGGGGGAGGGTCCCGCCGCGGCGCACGAGGTCGATGTGCGTCGCGCCCCGCCCCGCCCAGCCGGTCCCCGTACCGCGACTGCTTCCATCACGCCTCCTCCGCGGCGACCGCGTCCCGCGGTGTTCGCGTCCGCGTACGGCCGCTCCTGAGGCGGCTGTCCACTCACGGCCGACGCATGCCTCGCCCCCGCCGGCACCCGCCACGGGTGAGCGCGGCGGAGCCGGGCAGCCGCCCCGGTGGGGCTGTCGTCGTATGGCGCAGGTCACCTCGGCGCGGTGTCAGGAAAGACGGCGGCGGTCTGTCTCAGGGGTGTCACCGGTACGGAGGCCGGTGCCCACTCCCTGGAGACCGAGATGACCAACGGACACCGCATCGTCGTTCTGGGCGCCGGCTACACGGGGATGTTCGCCGCGATCCGGCTGGCCCGCCGTACCCGGGGCACCGGCGCGAGCGTCACCCTGCTCAACCCCTCGGGGCGGTTCGTCGAGCGGCTTCGGATGCACCAGATCGCCGCGGGCCAGGAGCTGGCCCACCACCGGATCCCCGACCTGGTCGCGGGCACCGGCGTCACGTTCGTCCAGGGCACCGCGACGGCCATCGACCCCGACGACCGGAGCGTCACCGTCGACGGCGCGAGGTCGCTCGGGTACGACACGCTCGTCTACGCGCTCGGCAGCGCGACGGACACCGGACAGGTCCCGGGCGTCGAGGCGCACGCGTTCACCCTCGACGACCCCGAGGTCGCCGGCCGGTTCGCCGCGCGGACGGCGGAGGTCGCGGCCGCCGGCGGCGAGGTCACCGTGTGCGGTGGCGGTCTGACCGGGATCGAGGCGGCGACGGAGCTCGCGGAGGCCCGTCCGGGGCTGCGGGTGACCCTCGTGAGCACGGAGGAGCCCGGCTCCATGATGGGCCCCGGGGCCCGTGCGTACCTTCACCGGGCGCTGAACCGCCTCGGCATCGTCCTGGAGACGGGCGTGCGGGTCGCACGGGTGCTGTCCGGGGCCGTCGAGCTCGCCGACGGGCGGATCCTGCGCTCCGACGCCTGCCTGTGGACCGCCGGGACGAAGGTGTCGCCGCTCGCGGCCGACGCCGGGATCGCCACCGACGACCGCGGGCTGATCCTGACCGACGCCACGCTGCGGTCGGTCTCCCACCCGCGGATCCACGCCGTCGGCGACGCCGCCGCCGTCCGCATGGACTTCGGCCCGCTGCACGGCTCCTGCCAGAGCGGCCTGCCCACCGCCCAGTACACCGCCGACACCATCGCGCGGATCGTCCGCGGCAGGTCCGTGAAGCCGTTCCGCTTCGGCTACTTCCACCAGCCGGTGAGCCTCGGCCGCAAGGACGCGGTCATCCAGTTCACCAGGGCCGACTTCACCCCGGTCCGGCTGCGCCTGACCGGCCGCGGCGCCGTCCTGTACAAGGAACTCGTCAGCGGCAGCCCCCTGATGACGTACCGCTCCAGCAAGCGCCTGAACGTCACCACCCTCGTCTCCAGGCGCGGGCGGGCCGTCCGGCGGCCCGCCGCGTGACGGCCCCGTCGCCCCCTCGGCCCGTCGGGGGCGGCCTACCGGTCCTGCCCGGGTCCCGCCGGACTCCGGTTCCCTCCGCTTCTGTTCGGGGTCGGGGACGGGAGGCACGCCGGCCGGCCGCGGCCCGGGGGCGGTCGCGTTGACAGCCGGCGGTCCGGTGCGTGTAATGGAGCCGGTGCCACGTGGCGCCGGCCGAAGAGCAGTGGGCAGGCCGGCGATCGGGTGAGCGCCCAGCACATCGAGGGGTCCGCCTTGAGTCCATACTCCGCGCCCTGTACGTGACGTAGCGCAGCCGCACGTCACCTTTCGTCCTGACGCGGCGCAGCCGCCTCAGGTCGCGGCTCCGGCCTTCCGATTCCTCGGGGCAGTGCCCCACGTGCCGGTGTCCCCCGGTGCGCGTGCCCGGCGCTCCCCGTACGGCGGCCGCTCCGCCCTGTCCCTCCGGCATCGCGCGACGACCGACGTCGCCATGCCGTCCTCATCCTTCTCCGGAGACCCGAGAAACCGTATGCCCACGCCTTTCAACCAGTCCGTCATCGAGGAATTCCGAGCCAACGGCGGGAAGGTCGGCGGCCCCTTCGAGGGCGGCGACCTGCTCCTGCTCACCACGACCGGCGCACGGTCGGGAATCGAGCGGACCACCCCGCTCGGCTACGTCCGTCACGGCGACGCGCTCCTGATCGTCGGCTCCAACATGGGGGCTCACCGCCACCCCGACTGGTACCACAACCTGCTCGCCCGCCCGGTGGTGCGGGTGGAGATCGGGACGGAGGCGTTCGAGGCCCTCGCCGTGCCCGCCGAGGGCGAGCGGCGCGAGGAGCTGTTCCGCCATGTCGTACGGGCGGAGCCCGGGTACGGCACGTACCAGGAGGGCACCGACCGGCCGTTGCCCGTCGTCGTGCTGGAACCCGCCGACCCGGAGGGGTGGGAGCCGCCCCGCGAGGTCCGCACCCTGGCGGACAAGCTGCTGGAGGTCCACACCTGGCTGCGGGGGCAGGTGCGGCAGGTGCGGGCCGAGGCCGACGCCCACTTCGCCGAGCGGGCCGCCCACCAGGGGCCGGGCGAGCCGCCGGGCCCGGGGCTCGGGCTGCAGATCCGGCAGCGCTGTCTGGCGTTCTGCCAGGCGCTGGAGTTCCACCACACCAGTGAGGACGCGCACCTGTTCCCGGGGATCGCCCGGCACCACCCGCAGCTCGCCGACACGTTCGCGCGGCTCCGCGAGGAGCACCGGACCGTCGCCCGCGTCCAGGGCGAGCTGGTGGAGCTGCTGGACGGCATCGGCATCGCCGAGCCCCGGCTCTTCCGGGCCCGACTGGACGCGATGGCCTCGGAGTTGACGGCCCATCTCGACCACGAGGAGGCCACGGTCCTCCCCCTCCTCGCGGACGTGCCGTGGCCGCCGGCGCCGCCCGCCGGGTGAGCCGGTGACCGCCCCCGCCGACCCCTGACTCCGTGCGCCTCCACGTCCCTGACGTGGGGTCAGGGTCGGTTCAGGGTGGGGCGGGGGTGATCCCCGTCGTCGCCGGAGGGCGCCGCGGACAGACTCGAAGCGAACCCGAGATCACCGAAGACCCACGCCGATCGGCCCGGAACAGCCCCGGTCGGCGCGGGTCACCGCTTCGAGAGGTGGAGTCGTCCATGCGTCGCTTCCCGGCCCTAGCCCTGACCGCCGCCCTGGCCCTCGGCGCCGCCGCGCCCGCCCTGGCCGTCACCGGCGGCCCCGCGCCGGAGCTCGACCGGGCCGCGCTGAAGGCCGCGATCGTCCCGCGTCCCGGGGAGAGCGCGGCCGGCGTGGTCGCCGAGGTGCACCGGAACGGGGACGCATGGCGGGGCGCCGCCGGAGACGTCGTCTCCGGCCGGTCCGTCTCGCCGCGCGCGCACTTCAGGATCGGCAGCATCACCAAGCCCATGGAGGCGGTGATCCTCCTCCAGCTGTCCGCCGAGGGCCGCGTCGACCTGGACGAGAGCGTCCAGCACTACCTGCCCGGACTGCTGCCGGAGGACCGCTTCCCTGAGCCGATCAGCGTGCGCCAGCTGCTCGACCACACCAGCGGCCTCCCCCACGACCTGGAGGGCGCGCCGGCGACCACCCCGGACGCGGAGATCGAGGGGCGCCTGGAGTACGTCACCTTCGACGAGGTGATCCGCGAGACGCTCCGCCCCGAGGGCCGGCCGGGTCCGGGGCCGCGCTTCCGCCCCGGCACGCGGCAGGAGTACAACTCCTTCGGCTACCGGATCGCCGGGAAGCTCATCGAGGAGCTCACCGGGCACTCGTACCAGTACGAGGCGACCACCCGCATCCTGAAGCCGCTGAGGATGCGGGACACCCGGGTCACCGTGCCGGACCGTCCCGCGCCGGTGCCGCGGCCGTACCTGCCGGGCTATCTGGCGAGAGGCGGGGGCGAGCTCGTCGACGTCAACGTGCAGGGCGGGCTGCCCGCGAGCATGACCTCGACGGCGGCGGACCTGGACCGGTTCGTCTCCGGCCTCTTCGGCGGACGGCTGCTGCGCCCGGAGCAGACCGCCGAGCTGTTCACCGTCCCGAAGGGCCCCGACGGCCGGCCGCTCCCGTACGCGGACGGCTCCCACTGCAACACCGGCCCGGCCAGGGGCACGGCCTGCTTCAGCGTGGGCCTGATGTCCACCCCCCTGCCCGACGGAACCCTGCTGTGGGGCAAGACCGGATCGGACCCCGGCTACCGCAGCGGCGTCTTCGCCTCCCGGGACCTCACCCTGCGCGCCGTCTACGCGGTGGGCACCTCCGGCCCGGTCGACGGCGTCCCGGAGGTGGCCCAGCGCCTGGCCCTCACCGCCTTCGCCCGGTAGGTCCTGTCCGGAAGGTCCCGCCTGGCGCGACTTTCCGGACAGGACCCGGGAGCTCGGCTTCGGGTCCAGGTCACGTGGGGGAACGCCGTCGGCCGCCCCCGGTGGCAGGCCCCCCTCCGCTTCCGCACACTTTTCGTATGGGGACCGATGCCGACGCGCTTCTGGCTCGTGTGGCCCAGGGGCTCAGGCCGCGCACGAGGCAGTCCGCCGACGCCCTGGTGCGGCGCATCCGCGACGAGGTTCCCGAGCCGCCGTACGAGGGCGGCGACGGCGTCCTCGTGGCGGAGGAGACGGCCGGGCACGTCACCGCCTTCCTGGACCTCCTCGAACACGGGGCCGGGACGGCCGGGTCCGCCGCGCCGCCGCATGCCGTGGCGGTCGCCCGCCGGTACGCGCGGAGCGGGATCCCGATCAGCTCCCTCCTGCGCGCCTACCGGCTCGGCCACCTCGCCATGCTCCAGCTGATCCAGGCGGAGATCCCCCGGCACACCGACGACCCCCAGCTGGTCAGCGCCGCGGCGATGCGACTGGCCGAGGCGGGTTTCTCGTACGTCGACCGGGGCTCCGAGCGCGTCGTCGCGGCCTACCAGGAGGAGCGCGACCGGCGGCTCGGGCGCCGGATCGCCCTGACGAGCGAGGCCGGCCGGCGGATCGGCACCACGCTCGACGTCGTCCGCACCGCCGGGGAGCTGGCCGACGTCGCCACGGACGACTTCGCCTCCCTCGCCACCGTCGACCTCCTCGACTCCGTCCTCGACGGCGAGGGGACGCGGACGCCCTCGGGGCCGCCCCCGCTCCGCCGCGTCGCCCGGGGACCCGCGCCGGGGGACGACGTGACCGGGCCGTCCCCCGCCGGGGCCGCGGCGGTCACGTACCCCGAGGACTCGGAGCCGGCGCTCGCGCTGGCCACGGGCCGCCCCTGTCTGCTCCCCGCCGAGGCGGGCCCCCGGCCCGAGTGGTGGCCGCCCGCCGCGGACGGCGCCGGCACGTGCCACTCGGCCCTGCTGCTGCCCCTGCTCGCCCGCGGCGACACCCTGGGCCTGGCCCAGTTCTTCCGCGCCGAGAGCACCGTCCCCTTCGACGAGGACGACCTCCTGCTCGCCCAGGAGATCGCGGCCCGGGCGGCGGTCTCCATCGACAACGCCCGCCGGTACACCCACGAACGCTCCACCGCGCTCGCGCTCCAGCGCAGCCTGCTCCCGTCCCGTCCGGTGGAACAGTCCGCCGTCGTGGCGGCCTCCCGCTACCTGCCCAGCGGTTCGCACGCGGGCGTGGGCGGCGACTGGTACGACGTCATCCCCCTGTCCGGGGCCCGGGTCGCCCTCGTCGTGGGCGACGTCGTCGGCCGGGGCGTCAACGCCGCCGCCACCATGGGCCGGCTGCGGACGGCCGTCCGCGCCTTCGCCGACATCGACCTGATGCCCGACGAACTGCTCACCCACCTCGACGACGTGGTGATCCGGCTCCAGCGCGAGGAGGCCCGGAAGGACGGCGAGCTGAGCGCCACCTGCCTCTACGCGGTGTACGACCCGGTCTCCCGGCTCTGCTCCCTGGCGAGCGCGGGACATGTGCTGCCGGCCCTGGCCACCCCCGGCCCGCGCGGGTCCGACGGCGGTCCAACGCGGTCCGCGTGCTTCCTGGACATGCCGATCGGTCCCCCGCTCGGCCTGGGCGGACTCCCCTTCGAGACCGCGCAGTTCGAGCTGGCGGAGGGCAGCCTGCTCACCCTGTACACGGACGGCCTCCTCCAGCTGCGGACGCGGGACGCCGACGCCGCCCGCGCGGCCCTGTGCGAGGTGCTGGCCCACGCGCCGACGGCGCCGGACGAGGTCTGCGAGCGCCTCCTCGCCGGACTGCTGTCCGGCCGTCCCGCCGACGACGTCGCCCTGCTGGTCGCCCGCACCCGGGCGCTGGACCCCGGGCGGGTCGCCACGCTCGACCTGCCGTCGGACCCGGCGGCCGTCTCCGGCGCCCGCCGGTTCGCCTCCGACACGCTGTCCGCCTGGGCGCTCGACGACCTGGCCTTCGCCACCGGACTCATCGTCAGCGAGCTGGTGACGAACGCGATCCGCTACGGCAGGAGCCCCGTCCGGCTGCGGCTGATCCGCCAGTCCTCGCTGACCTGCGAGGTCTTCGACGCGAGCGGCACCGCGCCGCACCTGCGCCGGGCCCGCACCTTCGACGAGGGCGGCCGCGGCCTGCTGCTCGTCGCGCAGCTCGCCGGGCGCTGGGGCACGCGGCACCACCGCGAGGGCAAGGTCATCTGGGCCGAACAGGCCCTTCCCGCCGACGGGTCGACGGAGGACGCGTAGCCGCCCGGGCCGGCGTCGGTACCGGGGCGCGCCCGCCGGGGTCCGTCAGCCAGGGGCGGATCAGGTCGAGGGCGAGGGGCCAGTCACCGTGTCCCGAGGCGGGGTTGAGGTGGCCGACGGGGCCCAGTTCCACGAGGCGGCTGCCCCAGGCGCGGGCCAGTGCGGCGGCGCGGCCGGGTGCGGCGAGCGGGTCGTCGGAGCCGGCGGCGACCACGCTGGGGAAGGGAAGGGGCGTGCGGGGCACGGGGGTCCAGCCGTTCCGGGCCAGCGCCGAGGGCGTGGGGTAGCCGTCAGGGAGGGGCGTCCCGAAGTCCGGCGGGGCGGCGAGCAGCGCGCCGCGCACGTCGGCGCGGTGGTGCCGCGCCCAGTGGACGGTGGTGAGGACTCCGGCGCTGTGGGCGACCAGGACGACCGGTCCGCGCAGCGTCGCGACGGTCGCGGCGAGGGCGTCGATCCGGGTGTCCAGGGAGAGCCGGTCCCCCGTCGCCGGGGGAACGGTGCGGACGGCGTGGCCCGCGCGGGCGAGCCGCTCCGCCAGCAGGGTCTGCCAGTGGTCCGCGACGTGGTCCCGGAGGCCGGGGACGACGACCACGGCGGGCGGTTCCGGCACGGAACCGGGGGTGGGGGTGGGGTTCATCGGGCGGTCTCCGGCGGGTGATCGGGCGCCGTCCGCGCGGCGGGGACGCGGAGGCGGAGGAGGTCTCGTGGGTAGCGGTGTCTGCCGAGGAGGAAGGCGACGGTGGCGGCGAGGGCGACGAGGGGGACGACGCGGAGGGCTCCGAGGAGGCCGATCCGGTCCGCGAGCGCTCCCGCCGCGGCGGGGCCCGGGGCCAGGCCGAGGAGGCTGTTGGCCAGGGTGAGGGTGGCGAACGCGGTCGCGGCGATCGCCGTGGGGGTCAGGTTCGCCACCATGGCGGCGGCGGGCCCGGCGGAGCCCGCGGACAGCAGGCAGCCCGCCGCGAGGGCGAGCAGCTGACCGGTGCCGGCCGGGAGCTGGAAGGCGAGGGTGAGCAGGAGGAGGGAGCCGAGGCTGCAGCCGACGGCGACGGTCCACTTGCGGAGCGGGGCCGTGGTGCTGACGCGGTCGGAGACGATGCCGCCGAGGATCATCCCGCAGCCGATGACGACCGCGTAGCCGCCGGCGACGGCGCCCGCCTTCGCGGGCGCCAGATGGTAGTAGCGGTCGAAGTAGCTGGGCAGCCAGGCGAGGAGCGCGGCGGGGACGCACATCTGGAGTCCGCTGCCGACGTAGGCGCTGACGACGGAGACGGAGGAGAACAGGCGGGGCACCTGGGCGCGGAGCCGCGCCGGGGCCGCCGCGCCGTCCCGGCCGGCGGCGGATCCGCCGTACGGCACCAGCCTGCGCTCCTTGACCACGGCGCCGTACACCGCGGCGAGGACCAGGCCGATGATGCCCATGACGGCGAACGCCCAGCGCCAGCCCGCCGCCTGCGCCACCGCGCCGCCGACGGAGACGCCGAGGACCGAGCCGAAGGCGCCGCCGGCGATGAAGGCCCCGGAGAGGGTGGCCCGCAGGGTGACCGGGAAGACGCTGAGGACCACGGCGATCCCCACGCTGCCGTACGCGGCCTCGCCGATGCCGACGAACAGCCGGCCGACGAGCATCTCCCCGTAGCCGGCCGAGACGGCGCATCCGAGGGTGGCCAGGCTCCACAGCGTGGCGGCGAGGAGCAGGCTCCGCACCCGGCCCCACCGGTCGGCCATCAGGGACATGGGGAAGGTGAGCACGCCGACCGCCAGGGCCACCACCCCGCTGAGGGACCCCAGGGCGGCGTCGGACAGCAGCCATTCGGCCTTGAGCAGGGGGAAGACGGCGTTGAGGACCTGGCGGGACATGTAGTCGGACAGCAGCAGGGCGAAGCCGAGTGCGAAGACGGTCCAGGCGTACCGTCGGGGAACGGGCCAGTCGGCCGCGGACGCGGCCGGGGCCAGGGGTTGCGCAGGGGGGTGGAACTCCATCGTCATCACCTCGACTGCCGGGTGGGTGCGGGTCAGAAGGGCCGGTCGCCGACGATCCCGGCGCGCTCCATCCTGCGGACGGCGGGCCAGTAGTCCTGGACGGCGTAGTGCTGCGTGGAGCGGTTGTCCCAGATGGCCACGCTGCCGGGGGTCCAGCGCCAGCGCACCTGGTACTCGGGGACGGCGGCCTGGCCGACGAGGTAGCCGAGCAGCCGGCTCGCGCCCGGTGCGTAGTCCTGGCCGAAGCGGACGTTCTCGGGCGTGTGGTAGTTCACGAAGTGCGTCGTGAACGCGTTGACGAAGAGGATCCGCTCGCCGGTCTCGGGGTGGGTGCGCACGACGGGGTGCTCGGCGTCGGGGAAGCGCGCCTTGAGCGCGTGCCGCTCCTTCTCGGGCAGGACGGCGCCGAAGGTGGCCTCGATGCTGTGGCGGGCGCGCAGGCCGTCGACGCGGGTCCTGACGTGCTCGGGGAGGCGGCGGTACGCCTCGGCCATGTCGACCCAGATGGTGTCGCCGCCGACCGGGGGCGACGCGACGCAGTGCAGGACGGCGCCCATCGAGGGGTTCTCCCGCCAGGTGCCGTCCGTGTGGAGGGCGTTCTCGTAGTGCTCGGGCGGGCTGTCGAGGTCCTTGTAGATGCGGACCAGTCCGGGGTGGTCGGGATCGCTGCCGGCGACGGGGTGGTCCTCCAGCGGGCCGAAGCGGGAGGCGAACGCGACGTGGTCGGCGCGCGAGAGGTCCTGGTCGCGCAGGAAGAGGACCTTGTGCCGCAGCAGCAGGCGCTTGATCTCGGCGAACAGGCCGTCGTCGTGGACCGCGTCGGCGAGGCGCACTCCGCGCAGCTCGGCTCCGATGACGCAGGTCAGGGGCTCGGCGACGAGCGGGAGGCGGGTGTCGGGCATGGGTGCCATCACTCCCTGGAGGGGGATAGGGGGATAGGGGGATAGGGGGACGTGGGCGGGGGGTGCGTGGGGACGGTGGGCGGTGGGCGGGGACGGAGAGCTCCGGTCAGACGACGAAGACGGAGGAACCGGTGGTCCTCCCGGCCTCCAGGTCGCGGTGGGCGCGGGCCGCGTCGGGGAGGGCGTAGCGCTGGTTGACCGCGATCCGCACGCGTCCGGAGGAGACGTGGGCGAAGAGTTCTCCGGCCAGCGCGGCCCGTTCGGCGGGGTCGGCGATGTAGTCGGCGAGGGCGGGCCGGGTGACGAAGACCGAGCCGGCCAGGGCCAGTTGCATGGCGTCGATCGGGGGGACGGGGCCGGAGGCGGTACCGAAGCAGACCAGGAGTCCCCGGCGGGCCAGGGAGCCCAGGGAGCCGGCGAAGGTGTCCTTGCCGATGCCGTCGAGGACGAGGGGGACGCCCGCGCCGCCGGTCAGTTCGCGGACGCGTTCGGCCACGTCGTCGCGCCGGTGGAGGAGGACGTGCGCGCAGCCGTGGGCCCGCGCGATCTCGGCCTTCTCCTCGGTGGACACGGTGCCGATGACGCGGATGCCGAGCAGGGCGGCCCACTGGGAGACGATGAGGCCCACCCCTCCGGCGGCGGCGTGCAGCAGCACGGTGTCGCCGGGCTTCAGCGGATGGATCCGGCGCAGCAGGTAGGCGGCGGTGAGACCGCGCATGGTCATCGCCGCCGCCGTCTCGCAGTCGATCTCGGGGGGCAGCTTGACGAGGTGGGCGGCAGGCATGACGCGCTCGGTGCTGTAGGCGCCGAGGGGGCTCCCGGTGTACGTGACCCGGTCGCCCTCGGCGACGTCGGTGACACCGGCGCCGACCGCCTCCACGACGCCCGCGGCCTCGACGCCGATGCCGTCGGGGAGGCGGGCCGGGTACAGGCCGGTGCGGAAGTAGGTGTCGGCGAAGTTGAGTCCGACGGCCTCGTGCCGGACGCGCACTTCACCGGGGCCGGGGTCGCCGACGGCGACCTCCTCCCAGGTCAGGACGGAGGGACCACCGGTCTCGTGGAAGCGGACGGCGTGTGCCACGGGATGCTCCGAAGGATCGTGGGGTGACGGGGCGGGACGGGTCGGGACGGGGAGGGACGGGCGGATGCCGGACAGCAGGACGGGCGGGGGCGGGGGCGCGGGCGGCGCGCCCCCGGGGCCTCGGGGCTCGGTGTCAGGCCGTGACGTCGCGGAGCATGAAGCCGCGCTGTCCGGGGCGGCGGTTGGGCACCATGCCGAGCCGTGCGAGGGTCTCGTCGGCGTCGGCGTAGTACTCGCCGAGCCGGTAGACGCGGCGGGCGTCCGCGCCGGTGGCGATCTCGCGGCCGAGCGACTCGGAGATCCGCACCATCTGCTCGACCTGGGCCACGGAGGACATCCGCTCGCCCTTGGCGCGCCAGAGGTTGTCCTCGTTGCCGACGCGCACGTGCTGGCCGAGCGCGATGGCGACGGCGTTCATCGGCGCGACCGCGCGCATGGAGCTCTCGACGGTCAGGACGGCGCCGTCCGGCACGCGCCGGATGAACTCGACCAGGTCGGCGGGGTGCCGGCCGGCGAAACCGCCGCCGATGGCCACGTAGTTGAGGATCAGGGGCCCGGTGTAGGCGCCCGAGCGGATCAGCCGCTCGACGGTCTCCAGCTGGGCCAGGTGGGCGAGCTGGAAGTGCGGCTGGATGCCGTGGTCGCGGAGCCTCCTGAGGTGCTCCAGGTAGAACTCGGGGCCGGCCTCGACGACCATGTCGCGATAGGCGCGGTGGTAGTCGGGCTTGGCGATCGAGGTGCCCGCGAGGTCGTCGTCGTCCATGATCTCGACGATGTTCATCTGGCTGGTGTTGATGGCGATCGTCACCTGGTCGGGGGCCGGGGTGAGTTCGGCCAGCAGGTGGCGGGTGTCGTAGGCGAGCCACTTGGCGTCGCCGCCCTCGCCCTCCGGGGCGAAGGAGATGGATCCGCCGATCTGGAGCACCATGTCGGGGACGGCCTCGCGCAGCCGCCCGAGCAGTTCGTTGAACAGCGACATCCGCTTGGAGCCCTTGCCGTCGAGCTCGCGGACGTGGATGTGGAGCACCGTCGCTCCGGCGGCGTGGCAGTCGACGGCCGCCTGGACGTGCTCGTCCATGGTCAGCGGCAGGTCGTCCGCGTCGCCGGGCAGCCATTCGGGGCCGTACGGCGCGACCTGGATCACCAGCTTCTCCTGGTTCTCCGGGTAGAGGGAGTCGTCGTGGAAGTGCACGCTGCTTCTCCTTGTCGAGGGGCGGTCGCACCCCTGGACGGGCGGCGGCACCGGCGGACGCGCCGGCGGGACCCGCGGCGGCGGACGTCCGGGCCGGGAGGAGCCGGGGGTCCAGGGGGTGTGCGGTGGTGTCACCGTAGGGCGGTCCTCCCGTGCCCGCTTTTCCTGGCGGGACAGGGGACTTGCCGATCGGGGACACCCCCCGGGAGCTCCGTGCGGGGTCCCCGTGGTCAGCCTCCGTCGTGGGCCGCCGCCCCGGAGCGGGCCCTGCGCCACTCCCGCGGGCCGGTGCCGAAGTGCTCGTGGAACCAGCGGGAGAAGGCGCTGAGCGACGAGAACCCGAGCAGGGTGGCGACCTCGGTCAGGGTGCGGCTGGGGTTGGCGACGAACTGCTCGGCGAGCCCCGTGCGGGTCGCGTCGAGCAGGGAGGAGAACGTCTCCCCGGAGCGGGCCAGATGCCGGTGGACCGTGCGCCGGTCGACGCCGAGACTGCGCGCGATCTGCTCGATGGAGCAGCGTCCGGTGGGCAGCAGCGCCTCGATGAGGTCGCGCACCCGGTCCACCTCGGTCGCCTCCCGGGGAGCGGCGACGGAGTCGAAGTAGCGGCGGGTGTAGCTGCGGAGCTGTGCGTCGGCCATCGCGTTGGCGGCGTCCAGGTCCTCGGCGTAGAAGACGATGCCGTGGAAGTCGCGGTCGAACTCGGCCACGGGCCCGAACAGCCTGCGGTGGCTCGCCGTGTCCCGCGGGGCGGGGTGGGAGAAGCAGACGGCCGCCGGACGCCAGCGGGGGCCGAGGAAGCCGCACAGCACCCGGTGGAACGCGGCCACGGCCAGCTCGGTGCCCTGCCGGGCCGGCCGCGGTTCGCCGAGCCGGAGGTCCACCTTGAGCGTGGCGACGCCGTTGCCCTCCGAGAGCCGGGCGTGCAGGACCTCGTTGTACGTGTGCTGGTGGCGGATGAGCAGGGCCAGGGCGCTGCGGACGTCGGGTTCCTCGCGGACGAGGAGGCTGAGGGGGCCGAGGTTGGAGAAGCGCCGCAGCTCCGCGAGGAGGAGCCCGAAGTCCTCGCGTCCGGAGGCTGCGGCGGACCGCTCCAGCAGGTCGGCGACGGCGGTGCCGGAGATCCAGCGGTCCTGCACGGCCAGGTCCGCGGTGTCCAGGCCGACGCCTCTCATCAGGGCGCGGGGGTCGAGTCCGAGGGAACGGCTCAGCTCGACGTAGCCGTTCAGCGCGGCGGTGCGGGCAAGGGGCCTCATGGGCACGCTCCAGGGGCGACGGGTCCCCAGAAGTTAAGTTTCCGGTCCCCTGGCGTCAAGCGTCACGGGTGGCGGCTCCGTAGCATCCCGGAGCGACGCGGACGGTACGGCCGGGAGCCGGCCGCCGGTCCCGTGCCGGCGGCGTCCGCCGCCCCTCCGAGACGAATCGAGGTCACGACCGTCATGACCACTCTCGCCACGCTCCTGCTGGACTCCGCCGCCGCGCACCCGGAACGTGTCGCCGTGCGCCACGACGACACGGCGCTGACGTACGCGCGGCTCGACGGGGCGAGCGCGCGGCTCGCCGCGGTGCTGCGCGACCGGGGTGTCCGGCCGGGCGACCCGGTCGCCCTGACGATGCCGAACGTGCCGCTGTTCCCGGTGGCCTACTACGGCATCCTGCGCGCCGGCGGGGTCGTGGTTCCGATGAACCCGCTGCTCAAGGCACGGGAGGCGGCCTTCGTGCTGCGGGACTCGGGGGCCCGGCTCTCGCTGGTCCACCCGCTGTGCGCGGACGAGGCGGGCCGGGCGGCCGCCGAGGCGGGGGCGGAGTGCCTGGTCACGGACGCCGACGCCTTCCCCGCTCTGCCGCGCGGCGCCCGGCCGGTGGCGGGGGCCGAGGCGCGGGCGGACGACGACACCGCGGTGATCCTCTACACCTCGGGCACGACCGGCACCCCCAAGGGCGCCCGGCTGACGCACCGCAATCTGCTGACCAACGCGGCGACCACGGCGGAGACCCTGCTCCTCCTCGGCCCGGAGGACGTGCTGTTCGGCGGCCTGCCCCTGTTCCACGCCTTCGGCCAGACCTGCGCGATGAACGCGGCGTTCGCCGCCGGGGCGGCGCTCACCCTGCTGCCCCGGTTCGACGCGGGGCGGGCCCTGGAGGTGATGCGCCGCGACCGGGTGAGCGTCTTCCTCGGCGTGCCGACGATGCTCTCCGCGCTGCTGCGGGACGGGGAGCGGGACGGGGAGCGGGACGGGCCGGGCTCTCCCCGGATCCGGCTCGCGGTGTCGGGCGGGGCGGCGCTGCCGGTCGAGGTGCTGCACGGCTTCGAGCGGGCCTTCGGGGCGACGGTGCTGGAGGGGTACGGCCTGTCGGAGACCTCGCCGGTGGCCGCCTTCAACCATCCGGACCGCCCGCGCAGGGCCGGCTCGATCGGCACCCCCGTGCGGGGCGTCGAGCTGCGGCTCGTCGGGGACGACGGGGCCGAGGTGGAGCCGGGGGCGGTCGGCGAGATCGCCGTGCGCGGCGAGAACGTGATGAAGGGCTATGTGCACGCGTCCGGCGCTCCGGCGCTGGTCGACGGCTGGTTCCGCACCGGTGACCTGGCGCGCGTCGACGAGGACGGCTTCTACTTCGTCGTGGACCGGAAGAAGGACCTGATCATCCGGGGCGGCTACAACGTGTATCCGCGCGAGGTGGAGGAGGTCCTGTACGGGCACCGGGCGATCGCCGAGTGCGCGGTGGTGGGCGTCCCGCACCACCGGCACGGCGAGGAGGTGGCGGCGTTCGTGGTGCTGCGGCCGGGCGAGGAGGCGACCCCGGAGGAGATCCGGGCGTACGCGAGGGAGCGGGTCGCCGCCTACAAGTACCCGCGCGTGGTCCGGGTGGTCGCCGAGCTGCCCAAGGGCGCCACCGGCAAGATCCTCAAGCGGGCGCTCGTCACAGGGCGCTGACGATGTCCTCCACGCGGTCCTTGGCGTCGCCGAAGAGCATGGTGGTGTTGGGGCGGTAGAAGAGGGGGTTCTGGACGCCCGCGTAGCCGGAGGCCATGGAGCGTTTGAAGACGATGACCTGGCCGGCCTCCCAGACGGTGAGGACGGGCATGCCGGCGATGGGGCTGGTGGGGTCCTCGGCGCCGGCCGGGTTGACGGTGTCGTTGGCGCCGATGACGAGGACGACGTCGGTGTCGGCGAAGTCGCCGTTGATCTCGTCCATCTCCAGGACGATGTCGTACGGCACCTTGGCCTCGGCCAGGAGGACGTTCATGTGGCCGGGCAGCCGGCCGGCGACGGGGTGGATGCCGAAGCGGACGTCCACGCCGCGGGCGCGGAGCTTGGAGGCGAGTTCCGCCACCGGGTACTGGGCCTGGGCGACGGCCATGCCGTAGCCGGGGGTGATGACCACCGAGCGGGCGGCGCCGAGGAGTTCGGCGGCGCCCTGGGCGGTGATCTCCTGGTGCTCGCCGTAGTCGACCTGCGAGCCGGCCGGGGCCTCGATGCCGAAGCCGCCGGAGATGACGGCGAGGAAGGAGCGGTTCATCGCCCGGCACATGATGTAGCTGAGGTAGGCGCCGGAGGAGCCGACGAGGGCGCCGGTGACGATCAGCAGGTCGTTGCCGAGGAGGAAGCCGGAGGCGGCGGCCGCCCAGCCGGAGTAGCTGTTGAGCATCGACACGACGACGGGCATGTCGCCGCCGCCGATGGAGGCGACCAGGTGCCAGCCGAGCGCCAGGGCCAGGACGGTCGCCGTGACGAGCACCCAGAGGGCGGGGGTGACGGTGAACCGGGCGGTGAGGACGGCGAGGACGGCGGCCGCTCCGAGGTTGAGGGCGTTCCTGCCGGGGAGCATGAGCGGCCTGGAGTCGATCCGGGCGGAGAGCTTGAGGTAGGCGACGACGGAGCCGGTGAAGGTGACCGCGCCGATGAACACGCCGATGAGCACCTCGGCGTGGTGGATGCCGAGGGTGCCGGCCGCGTCGAGGGCGGCGGCCTCGGCGCCGCCGGGGTCGTGCTCGACCTCCAGGTAGCCGTTCCAGCCGACGAGGACGGCGGCGAGTCCGACGAAGGAGTGCAGCAGTGCGATGAGTTCGGGCATGCCCGTCATCTCGACGCCGCGGGCGCGCCACAGGCCGATCAGCGCGCCGGCCGTCATGGCGGCGGCGAGCAGGCCGGCGGCGCCGGCGCCGATGCCCCGGTCGGCGGCGAGGACGACGGTGGCGGCGAGGGCGACGCCCATGCCGAGGATGCCGAAGGCGTTGCCGAGGCGGGCCGATTCGTGCTTCGAGAGTCCGGCGAGGGCGAGGATGAACAGCAGAGCGGCGACGAGGTAGGCCGCCTGTGCGGCGTGGGTGGCGGACATGTCAGCTCCTGTTGAACATTCCGAGCATGCGGCGGGTCACCGCGAAGCCGCCGAACACGTTGATGCTCGCCAGCAGGATCGCGGCGGCCGCCAGCACGGTGACGACGGTGCCGCCGTGCCCGATCTGGAGCAGCGCGCCGACGACGATGATCCCGGAGATGGCGTTGGTCACCGACATGAGCGGGGTGTGCAGCGCGTGGTGGACGTGGCCGATGACGTAGTAGCCGATGACGATCGCGAGCACGAAGACGGTGACGTGCGGCAGGAGCGCGGCGGGGGCGAAGCCGACGGCGAGGAAGAGCGCCAGGGCGCCGAGGGCGACGCCGGTGAAGCGGCGCCGCGGCGTCATGGGTTCCTTCACCGGCGAGACGGGCTGCGGCGCGGCGGAGTCGCCGGCGGGGGTGGCGGAGACCTGGACGGGCGGGGGCGGCCAGGCGAGCGCGCCGTCGCGGACGACGGTGACCGAGCGCTGCACGGGGTCGTCCTGGTCGAGGACGAGGACGCCGTCCTTGCCGGGCGTCAGGAGGGTGAGGAGGTTGAGCAGGTTGGTGCCGTAGAGCTGGGACGCCTGGGCGGGCAGGCGTCCGGCCAGGTCGGTGTAGCCGAGGATGGTGACGCCGTTCGCGGTGACGGTCCGCTCCCCCGGGACGGTGCCCTCCACGTTGCCGCCGTTGGCGGCGGCCATGTCGACGATGACCGAGCCCGGCTTCATGGCGGCGACCGTCTCGGCGGTGACGAGGCGGGGCGCGGGGCGGCCGGGGATCAGGGCGGTGGTGATGACGATGTCCGCCTCGCGGCACTCGGCGGCGTAGAGGGCGGCCTCGCGGGCCTTGTAGTCGTCGCCCATCTCCTTGGCGTAGCCGGTCGCCGAGACCTCGGTCTCCGGGGACTCGATGGCGAGGTACTCGCCGCCCAGCGACCGGACCTGGTCGGCGACTTCGGGGCGCGGGTCGGTGGCGCGGACGATCGCGCCGAGCGAGCCGGCGGTGCCGATCGCCGCGAGTCCGGCGACGCCCGCGCCGGCGACGAGGACCCGCGCCGGGGGCACCTTGCCGGCGGCGGTCACCTGTCCGGTGAAGAAGCGGCCGAACGCGTGGGCCGCCTCGATCACGGCCCGGTAGCCGGCGATGTTCGCCATCGAGGACAGGACGTCCATCGACTGGGCGCGGCTGATGCGGGGCACCGCGTCCAGGGACAGGACGGTGAGAGGGCGCCGGGCCAGGTCCTCGACCGCCGCCGGGTCGGACGCGGGGGCGAACAGGGCGACGACCGTGGCCCCGGGCCGCATCCGGTCGAGCCGGTCCGGGCCGGGGGCGTTCACCCCGAGGACGACGTCCGCCTCCGCGGCCGTGCCGATGCGCGCGCCGGCCGCCTCGTAGGCGCCGTCGGGGAAGCCCGCCGCCGCGCCCGCGTCCGGGTCGACGACGACCTCGTACCCGAGCCCGAGGATCCGCCCCACCGTGACGGGCGTCGCCGCCACCCGCCGCTCGCCGTCCCGTGTTTCCCTGAGGACTCCGACAATCACCGCACCCCTCCGTTCGCCGCTCTCGCTCCCACCTTGGCCTCCGCGGACGACTCCGTGAAGAAGGCTCGCGCGGCGTGCTCCGATGCCGCCCACCGGTGGGGGCGTACGGGCGAACGAAGATCATTCACGTATATGAATTCGCCGGGCGGGCGGGCTAGGGTGGCTCGGGCCGGGACGGACCGGTCGACATTCGAACGTGACGACCTGACCAGGCGGTGCGCATGACCCTTTTCGACCTGCCCCTCGACCGGCTCCGGGAGTACCGCAGCGACGCGGCCGAGCCCGAGGACTTCGACGCGTTCTGGGCGAGGACGCTCGGCGAGGCACGGGAGCACGAGCTGGACGCGCGGTTCGAGCGCGTGGCGACGGGGCTCTCGACGGTGGAGGTGCACGACGTGACCTTCGCCGGTTTCGGCGGGCATCCGGTGAAGGGCTGGTTCGTCGTCCCGGCGGGGGCGACCGGGCCGCTGCCGGTCGTGGTGGAGTTCATCGGGTACGGCGGCGGGCGCGGCCTGGCGCACAGTCATCTGCTGTGGGCGTCGGCCGGGTTCGCGCACTTCGTGATGGACACCCGTGGTCAGGGCAGCGGCTGGGCGCCCGGCGACACCGCCGACCCGGTGGGCAGCGCTCCGGCGTTCCCGGGCTTCATGACGCGGGGCGTGGAGGATCCGGAGACGTACTACTACCGGCGCGTGTACACGGACGCGGTGCGCGCGGTGGAGGCGGCCCGGTCGCACCCGCTGGCGGACGCGGCCCGGACCGCGGTCACCGGGGTCAGCCAGGGCGGCGGCATCACGATCGCCGTCTCGGGCCTGGTGCGGGACCTGGCGGCGGTGGCGCCGGACGTGCCGTTCCTGTGCGACTTCCCGCGCGCGACGACGGTCACGGACCGGACGCCGTACCGGGAGATCGGCAACTACCTGAAGACGCACCGGGGCCGGACGGACCGGGTGCGGCGGACCCTCTCCTACTTCGACGGCGTGCACTTCGCGGCCCGCGCGACGGCTCCGGCGCTGTTCTCCACCGCGCTGGAGGACCTGACCTGCCCGCCGTCGACGGTGTTCGCCGCGTTCAACGCGTACGCGCACGAGGACAAGGCGATCGAGGTGTACGACTTCAACGACCACGAGGGCGGCGAGGCGTTCCAGCAGGCGGCGCAGCTGCGGTGGCTGCCGGAGCGGCTTCGCGCCCGATAGCCCCTCCCTTGGTCTGGACCTGTCAGTGATGCGCCGTCAAGCTGGGCGCATGGACTTGGAGTTGCGGCACCTGAAGACGGTCCGGGCCATCGCCGAGGCCGGCAGCCTCACCCGCGCGGCCACCGCCCTCGGACTGGCGCAGCCGGCCCTCAGCGCCCAGCTCAAGCGCATCGAACGGACCCTGGGCGGCGCCCTGTTCGTCCGCAGCCGGGACGGGGTGCGGGCCACCGCGCTGGGCGATCTGGTGCTCGACCGCGCCCGGGTGGTGCTGCCCGCCGTCCGCGGACTCCAGGAGGAGGCCGTCCGGTTCGCCCGGGAGGGGGCCGCCGGGCACCGGCTCGGCGGGACCCACGGGCCGCTGCTCGGCGGCCTGGTGGACCGGCTCGCCCGGGCGGAGCCGGAGGCACAGGTGACCACGTACACCTCCTGGTCGGAGCGGGAGGTCGCCGGCGGCGTGGTCGCCGGGCGGCTCGACTTCGCGCTCGTCGGGGTCTGCGGCGAGAGCTCCCCGCCGGAGGCGGGCCGGCTCGCCTGGACGGAGGTGGCCCGCGACCCGGTGTTCGTGATGCTGGCGACCGGCCACCCGCTGGCCGCCCGGCCGCACGTCGCGCTGGCGGAACTCGCCGCCGAGGACTGGACGGACGTGCCCGGGGACGGCTGTTTCGGCGACTGCTTCGCCGCGGCGTGCGTCCGGGCCGGCTTCACCCCGGCCCGGGTGTACGAGACGGACACCGCCTCTTGTGTGCACCTGGTCCAGGTGGGCCGGGCGGTGGGCCTGTGCCGGGCGACCTTCCCCGCCACCCCCGGCATCGTCACCCGGCCGCTGACCGGCGCCCCGCTCCTCTGGCGCCACCTCCTGGGCTGGCACCCCGAGGGCCGGGCCGCCGGACGCGCCGCCGCCGTCCTGGCCCACGCGCGCGACGCCCACGCGGAGGCGCTGGCGCGCAGCGCGGGACGGACGGCCGGGCCGGACGACGGGACGGGCCCACGGACGACGGGGTAGGCAGACGGACGGCGGGGG
The DNA here is from genome assembly GCF_042885515.1 of Streptomyces sp. NPDC058052. Classification (NCBI taxonomy): domain Bacteria; kingdom Bacillati; phylum Actinomycetota; class Actinomycetes; order Kitasatosporales; family Streptomycetaceae; genus Streptomyces; species Streptomyces sp. NPDC058052. Next base: position 49,718 of record NZ_JBHVRX010000003.1, read on the forward strand.
CGGGCGACGGACGACGGGGACGGGCGGCGGACGACGGGGACGGGCGGCGGACGGACGGCCGGGTCGTGCGACGGGGACGGACGGCGGACCCGGCGTCCTGAGCGTCCGTCAGGTGTCGTACGTGCCGTCCCAGGGGGCGGAGAACCCCAGGCCGTCGGGGTAGAGCTCGACCCAGTCGCCCGCCCCGTCCTCGCCCCCGTCCCCGTCCCCCTCCACGTCCCCACCCTCGTCCTCCTCGCCGTGGTGCTCCACGACCAGCCCGAACAGGGCCCCTTCGCACCGGACGGCGAAGGGCGCGACGGCGATGGACTCGTACCGCCGCCCGGGCAGGGCGTCCAGCCACTCGTCGAGGAGCAGCCGCGCGGCCTCGACCACCTCCCGCTCGCCGTCCTCCGTCGTGCCCGTGGACACGATGCTCGACCCCAGGTGCCGGCCGGCCGCGTCGAAGCGGTGCAGGACCGCGTACCAGCGCTTGTGCCGCGCCCAGTCGTCGCCGACGGTCCGGCCCTCCGGGAAGGCCGCGGTGACCGAGGCGAGGAACTGGCCCCCGTCCCACCGGCCGATGGTGGCGGTGCGGTAGTCGGGCTCGTACGCGATCGGGACGACGTCGGGAACGTTCATGGGCGCACCGTAACGGCCGCCACCGACAGTGCCGTCGGCCATAACGCGGGGGAAGGGGCCGAGCGGAGGCTCCCGCTCCCGCGGACCCGTTCCTACGGTTCTCCGCAGATCCCCCACCGAGAACCGAGGAGACTCCCCATGCTCCGACGACACGCCCGCGCGGCGTGTACCGCCCTGGCCGCCGCAGGGATGGTGCTGACCGGGCTCCAGTCCGGGTCCGCCACCGCCGCGCAGCCCTCCCCCGGGACCGCCCCGGCCGTGCAGAGCGCCGCCCGCGCGCTCGGCGCCGCCGAGGCGCGGCCCGAGCTGCTCGCCGCGATGGGCCGTGACCTGGGGCTGACCCGGGCGCAGGCAGAGCGCCGCCTCGTCAACGAGGCCGAGGCCGGGGCCTCGGCCGCCCGGCTCCGCGACCGGCTCGGCGCCTCCTTCGCCGGCGCCTGGGTCGACGGCGCCGAGTCCGGCTCCCTGACCGTCGCCACCACCCGCTCCGCCGACCTCGACGCGATCCGGGCGGCCGGGGCGACGGCCCGGCTGGTCCGCCACGACCTCTCCGCCCTGGAGCGGGCGAAGGAGAGGCTGGACCGGGCGGCGGACGCCGACGCGCCGGTCCGGTACGTGGACGTGCGGGCGAACGTCCTGGTCGTCGAGGAGACCCGGACCGGTGCCGGGGCGGGCCTCGCGGCGGCGACCGGGGTGCCGCGCGAGCTGGTGCGGGTGGTGCGGAGCGCCGAGGCGCCGCGCCCGCTGTACGACATCCGGGGCGGTGACGCGTACTACATGGGCGGCGGCGGCCGCTGCTCGGTCGGCTTCGCGGTGACCCGGGGCACCACGCAGGGCTTCGCGACGGCGGGCCACTGCGGTCGCGCCGGCCAGTCCACCAGCGGCTACAACCAGGTCGCGCAGGGCACCTTCCAGGCGTCCGTCTTCCCGGGCAACGACATGGCGTGGGTGGCGGCGAACGGCAACTGGACCTCGACCCCGTACGTGAAGGGCGCGGGGGGCGCCAACACGCAGGTCACGGGGTCCGTGCTGCAGCCGGTCGGCGCCTCGGTCTGCCGGTCCGGCTCCACCACCGGCTGGCACTGCGGCACGATCCAGCAGCACAACACGAGCGTGACGTACCCGGAGGGCACGATCTCCGGCGTGACCCGGACGACCGTGTGCGCCGAGCCGGGCGACTCGGGCGGCTCGTACATCTCCGGCAGCCAGGCGCAGGGCGTGACCTCGGGCGGCTCCGGCAACTGCTCCAGCGGCGGCACCACGTACTTCCAGCCGCTGAACCCGATCCTGTCGAACTACGGCCTGACACTGAGGACCACCGGCACCGACCCGGGCCCCGGCCCCGGCGAGCCGGAGCCGGGCGGCACGTGGAAGGCGGGCACGGTCTACGCGGCCGGCGCCACGGTCACGTACGGCGGCTCCACCTACCGCTGCCTCCAGGGCCACCAGGCCCAGGCCGGCTGGGAGCCCCCGAACGTCCCGGCCCTCTGGCAGCGCGCCTGACCGGCTCCCCGCTCCCTCGTACGCGGCGCCACCCGTCCTGCCGGGCGGGTGGCGCCCCGTCGTCACCGCGTACAGTGGGGCCGGGCGCGCGGTGATCAAGAGGAGCGTCCGTGACCGCGACCGACCTGGAGCACACCACCGTCCCCGCCGACAGCGGCGAGGTGAACCTCCTGATAGCCCGCCGGGTGGAACCCGGCCACGAGGCCGCCTTCGAGCGGTGGGCGAAGGGCATCCTCGACTGTGCGGCCACGTTCCCCGGCCACCTCGGATACGGGTTCTTCCGCTCGGCGGGCGGCGACGCCCCCTGGTTCCTCGTCCATCGGTTCCGGGACGCGGAGGCGTGCCGGACGTGGCAGGAGTCGCCCGAGCGGGCCGCCTGGTTCGCCGGCTGCGAGGGGCACCACCACACCGAGATCGCCCGGCGCCGGCTGACCGGCATGGAGACCTGGTTCGCCGAACCGGGCTCGACCCGCCCCGCGCCCCCGCGGTGGAAGATGGCCGTCAGCGCGACCCTGGCGATCTACCCGATCTCCGTGCTCGGCAGCCTCTTCCTCGTCCCCCGCCTCACCGCGCTGCCCGTGCTGCTCAGCAGCGCGGTCGTCGCCTGCGTCTTCAACGTGCTCATGACCTACGCGGCGATGCCGGCGGTCAGCAGACTGCTGCGCCGCTGGCTCACCCCGTGACCGGCGGCGCCGCCCTCCGGACGTGGAGGGCGTACGCGCCCAGGGCGAGCGGGGCGTGGCCGACCAGTTCGAGCCCGCACGCGGCGAACAGCCCGGCGTACTGGACCGCGGTGCGCTCGCGGCCCCCGGTGTTGCACATCATGTGGAGGTCCCACGCGGTGGCGAGCGACGGGGAACCGTCGGCGGGCAGGAGCCGCTCGACGACGAGGAGGTCCGCGTCCCGGCCCATGGCGGCGGCGCAGTGCCGCAGGATGCTCCGGCAGCGCTCGTCGTCCCAGTCGTGCAGGACGCGGGAGAGCAGATAGACGTCCGCCCCGGCCGGCACGTCCGCGAAGTCGCCCTCCAGGAACGCGCACCGCCCGCCCGTCTCCGGCCCGGCCAGGCGCTCCCGCGCCGCCGCGAGGACGTGGGGGCGTTCCAGGAGGGTGCCGCGCAGGGTGGGGTGGGCGGTCAGGACGCGGCCGAGGAGCTCCCCGGTGCCTCCGGCGATGTCGACGACGGTGCGGCCGGGGGCGCCGGCCGCCGCGGTGAGGACCGGGTGGGAGGGAAGGGCGTCGAAGAGGGGGGCGCTCGACACCATGGACCGGTCGAACCGGGCGGCGAGTTCGGGGTCGCGGGCGAAGTGGTCGAAGTGATTCTCGCCGTAGAGGTGCTCGAAGCCGGGTTCCCCGCTGCGCACGGTGTGGGTCAGGTGGGCGAAGGACTGGTAGAACGGTCCGCCGTACATCAGCGCCAGGGGCCGCATCGAGGCGGGGGCCGCCTCGTCCAGGAGCGCGCCGACGTCGGTGAGCCGGAATCCGTCCGGGGTGTCCTCGACCACGCCGAGCATGGCGAGGTACCGCAGCAGGACCGCCAGGCTCTCCGGGTGGGCCCCGACGGCCCGGGCCAGCTCGGGGACGCGCGTCCCGGTGTGGCGGTCCAGGGCCTCCGGCAGCCGGAGTTCGGCGCAGGCGGCCAGGGCCTGGGTGGTCCAGGCCCCGGTCAGCAGCCGCAGGAGCGTTTCCGCCGGCCGCGACGCGTCGTGCGGGGGCACGGGCCGGGCTTCCGCGGTCCGTCCGAGGTGCTCGGCCAGCACGTCACGGTGGTCGCCGCGCGCGTACAACTCCATCCGCCGGTACGGCGTCTTGGTGTCCTCGGGTGCCGCGAGGTAGAAGACGGTGCCGTCCTCGTGCGGGTTGTAGCCGCCCCCGTCGGCGGTCGCGCCGTGCCGTGCGAAGCTCGCCAGCAGCCCCCGCAGCACCAGCGGATCGGGACGCTCGACGTCGAAGGCGAGGTGCGCCTCGTGATCCAGCGCGCGCTCGCCGGCGGCGATCTCCGCCAGCGCGGAGCCCCGCGGCACGGTGAGCGCGAACACCTCGACGGCCCGGTGCTCCCCGGCGGGCCCGGGGACCGCGGGACGGAGAATCCTCACGTCCAGATCGGCGGGACGGCGGCCGTACCGCACCGCGAGGCGGTCGCGGACGACGACGCTGGGCCGGGCCGGCACGCCGCCGTCCAGCCCGCAGCCGGTCAGCCCCGACCGCAGCGCGGCCTCGTCGGGAGGGAAGACCAGCACGGCGGCGTGCGCGAACCGGCACTGGTCGGTGAAGGCCCGCAGCTCGGGTCCGTCGAGGCCGGGCAGCACGCGGGCGAGCAGGAGGGAGGTGTCCTGCTCGCGGACGAACCGGACCGTCGCGCCCAGCCGTCCCGCGTCGTCGGCGCCGTGCGGCGCCGTTCTCGGCAGCGGGCGCGCGGGCATGGTGAAGGCATGTTCGGAGTGCATTCCCTGTCCATGGGTGAAGGGAGAAAGGGGGGAAGGGGGGAAGGGGGAACGGGAAACGAGAAGGGGGCAAGGGGGCGGGGGGCGACCGGGGTCGGGGCAAGATGGTTCGCGGGCAACTGATTTGAGGCAGCGTCAGATACCGACGTAGTTCTCCGCGAACCAGTGCTGATGAGGGGCGGAGTCGCGCAGCGACGCGATGCGCGCCCGCCGCAGCCGCTCCCGGAAGAGGGAGGCTCCGTCGGGGTCCGGGAGGTCGTGCAGCAGGCGGATCATCCAGCGCGAGAACTCCTGGGCGCGCCAGATGTGGGCCAGGGACCGCTCGGAGTAGTGGTCGAGGGCCCCGGGGTCGCCGTGCGCGAGGGCGTCGATCAGGGCGAGGGCGAGGATCTCGGCCTCCAGCACCGCGAGGTTCGCGCCCTTCGCGGCGGAGGGGCTGATCAGGGCGGCGGCGTCGCCCACCAGGAACAGCGTGCCGTGGCGCAGCGGTTCGAGGACGTCGGACTCCAGGTCGACGACGGCGCGCTGGACGACGGGACCGCGCACGAGGGGCCCGTACGCGGAGGCTCGCATGCGCAGGTCGAGTTCGTCCCAGACGCGGTCGTCGCTCCACGCGTCGGCCCGGGTCCCGCGGTCGCACTGGAGGTAGTAGCGGGTGATGTCGGCGGAGCGTGCCATGTGCCCGGCGAATCCGCTCGGATGGACGGCGTAGCCCACGGCGTCCAGGCTCGGTGGCGCCTCGGCGAGCAGGCCCAGCCAGGAGACGCCGTGGTCGCGGTGGTGGCGCACGGCGCCGGGCGGGAGCGAGCGCCGGCCGGCGCCGTGGCGCCCGTCACAGGCGGCGACGTACCGGGCCCGCCACCGTCCGGGGCGCCCGTCCGGCTCGCGCACGGTCACCGAGGGGGCCGGGCCGTCCGCGTCGGACACGGCGACCGCCTCGGTGTCGAAGCGGATCCGCCCTCCCCCGTCGAGGAACTGGCCGAGCAGGTCGGTGACCAGCTCGTGCTGGGGGTAGACGGTGTGGGGCTCCCCGCTGCCGAGCCGCCGGTAGTCCAGGCGGAAGCGGCCGTCCTCGGTGCGGAACTCGCAGACGCCGTGCTCGCGGCCCTGTCTGCGCACCCCGTCGCCGAGACCGTTGCGTTCCAGGACCCGGACGGTGTGGGGCACGAGGAAGCCCGCGCGTGCGCGGTTCTCGACGGTGTGGCGCGACGCGCATTCCAGCACCACGCAGTCGACGCCGTGGCGCAGCAGGATGTTCCCCAGCACCAGGCCGGCGGGACCGCCCCCCATGATGACCACGTCCGCGGACTCCCCTGCGGACTGGGCATGTTGACTCTCTGTCACAGGAGTGGATCTTAGGCACGGAATGGCCCTGCGACGCTCCAGGATCACCCGTTTGCGCCGGTGGGAGAGAAAAGGATTCAGCTGAGGTGCCCGCCGCGACTCCGGCTCCCCCTCGCGACCCGACTCGCCCCTCGTACGGCGGTGGTGAAGGACGTGCGGCGGGACCGGCCCGAACCACCCCTTTCCGGCGCGCGCGTGCGCTTGTCGAACGCCAGGTCGCACGACGTCCTCCCCGCGAGGGAGCGTCCGGGAGCGGGACGAGGTCCTTCCGGGGGCGCGGCGCATGGTGCCGGGGGCGGCCGGGCACCGATGCCCGCGTGCTCCTCACAGACGAGAGACGGCGTTTCGGTGCCCTGTCGGCGCGGCTGACCGGCTTCACCGAAACGGAACTGACGGCCACCGGACTGACCGAAGCCCACCGGGCGCTCGCCGCCGAGCGCCTCGGCCCCGACCTCTACGCGCGACTGCTGCACGAGGCCCGCGATCCGGACGAGGCCGTGCGCCACGCCGTCGACGATGTCGTCGACGACGAACTGGCCCATGCCGCACGAGCGGTGACGTACCTCTGGTACACGGGCGGATGGCCCGGCGGCCCGCCGGCTCCGGCGGAGTCGCGCGCCTCGGCCGAGGCCCTGGTGTGGAAGGCGGCCGGCCTGGCCGCGCCCGGCACGGCGCCGGGGGGATACGGGAGTTGGGCCGACGAGAGCGGGCCGTCCGCCGGAGTCTCCGGAGGCCGCCGGTGAAGCGCTACGACGTGATCGTCGTGGGCGCGGGGGTCGCCGGCTCGCTCGTCGCCCACCGGCTCGGCCTGCGCGGCCGCAGGGTGCCGGTCCTGGAGGCGGGCGCGGCGGGCTCCGGCGACCACGGCGGCGCGGCGACGGCCGCCGAGGCACCCGGCCCTCCCTACCGGTCCCATCCGGCGGCCCCCTGGCCCGACGTGGCGACGGACCTCACCGGCACGGAGGGGCGTCCCGGCTTCGCGGCGGCGGGGCATCTGCGGCAGGACGGGCCGTTGCCGTACGCCAGCGGATACGTGCGCGCCAACGGCGGCACCGGCAACGTCTGGACCGGCCTCGCGCCGCGCATGCTGCCGGAGGACTTCGACACCGAGCGCTTCGGGTACGGGCGGCGCTGGCCGCTCACGTACGACGAACTGGAGCCGCACTACCGGGAGGCGGAGGAGGAGCTGGGGGTGGCCGCCGACGTGGACGAGCAGCGCGAACGGCTGGGACTCCCCTTCCCCGAGGACTACGTGTTCCCCATGCTGCCCCTGCCGGCCGCGCGTCTGGACCGCGTCCTCGCGGCCCGGCTCGACGGGCGCCGGGTCAAGGACCCCGTGGCGCTCCACGAGGTCGGACTGAAGGTGGTCGGCACCCCGCACGCGCGCAACGGCGTCCCGAATCCCCGGTACGACGGCGGCCGCGGCCATCTGCCGCGCGGGCGCGGCGGGCGGCCGGACCCGGACAGCCGGTGCGTGGGCAGCGCGCGCTGCATCCCGCACTGCCCCTCCTACGCCAAGTACACCCCGCTGAAGACGCAGGGGCGCTGGGGCCCGGGCGTCACGCTGCGGGACCGCGCCGTGGTGAGCCGGGTCCTCGTCGACGGGCGCGGGCGCGCCACGGGGGTGGAGTTCCGGTCGTACGACGGCGCGGTGTCCGTGGCGCGCGCCGATGTCGTGGTCCTGGCCGCGCACGCCGTGGAGAACGCCCGGCTGCTCCTGCTCTCGGGCCTGGCCCGCCGCAGCGGTCAGGTCGGGCGCAATCTGATGGACCATCCGGTCCTGCTGACCTGGGGCCTGTTGCCCGTGGACGCGGCGCCGTACCGGGGTCCCGGGTCGGTGTCCGGCTTCGAGGGCTTCCGCGCCGGGCCGGCCCGGCGGCTGCGGGCCCCGTTCCGCATCGAGTTCGGCACGTGGGGCTGGATCTGGGCACGCGGCCCCGTCGACACGGACGTGCGGCACTTCCTCGACGAACGGGGGCTGACGGGAGGCGAGTTGAGGAGGGCGGTCGGGGACCGGATCCGCCGTCAGTTCACCCTTCAGTTCGAGATGGAGCAGGGCGCCGACCCGGCGAACCGCGTCACCCTCCACCCGCGCGAGCGCGACGCCCTGGGCCTGCCCCTCCCGCTCGTCACCTACGACCTCGACGGGCACGTCAGGGCGGGCATGGCGGCGGCGCGGGCGGTCTCGGACCAGATCTTCGCGCTGCTCGGCGCCGAGGACCACACCGCCTACGCGCCCGCGGCGGCCTGGCCGGGCCGCTTCGAGCACGACGGGCGCCTCCACGGCTACCGCGGGGCCGGACACGCCGCCGGCACCCATGTCATGGGCGACTCCCCCGGCACCTCGGTGGTCGACTCCTGGCAGCGGTGCTGGGACCACCCCGGTCTGTACGCGGTCGGCTGCGGCAGCATGCCGTCGGTGGCGACCTCCAACCCGACGCTGACGATGGCGGCCCTGGCGCTGCGCAGCGCCGGGCGCATCGAGGCGGAGCTGGCGGACCGCGACCGCCCGGCCGGCACCGGCCCGTCGGCGGCACCTTCCGGGGCTCCCTCCGCACCTCCGGCCACCGGGCCTTCCGTGGCCGGCGGGACCCCACCGACCCGAGGAGCACCGGCATGACCGGCCCCCTGTCCCTCCCGCCCGTGCCGGACCCGTTCCGGCTCCCCTTCCACTACGGGGCCCTGCACCAGGTCGGCGTGGACTGGCTGGTCGACCCCGGGCCGGTCCGGCGGCTGCTCGCCGAGCACCACCCCGGGCTGACGGCGGCCGTCCTCGACGACGGGTCGGCCCTGGTCTCGCTCAACTACCAGCTGTACTTCGCGCAGTACGCGTTCGGCGGCGGGGTGACCCAGGAGATCGAGTGCAACGTCGTCGCCTTCCCGACGACGGAGGCCGGGCGGCTGCCGCGGCTGACGTACGCCCAGTACGCGCGGGGCTGGGACCAGACGAAGCTGCTCGGGATCGCCCGGCTCCACGTCGTGTGCGACAACCCGTTCGCCATCCGGGCCGGACGCGAGCTGTACGCGGAGCCCAAGCGCCCGGGCTGGTTCGAGGTCGGCCTGCCGTCGCTGAACGGTCCGGAGGGCGACACCTGGTCCGTCCGCTGCCTGGCGGCGTCGGCCGGCCCCGGCGACGTCCTGGAGAGGGCCCCGGACCCCGTCCTCGACCTCACGGTGCGGCTGGACGGCCTCACGCCCGTGGCCGCGAGCTCCGCGCCGGTCACCGGCTACGGGACCGACCGCGAGGGACGGCTGCTCGCCGGCCCCATGAACGTCTCCCAGCCCTACCGCTGGTTCGACCTCGGCGACCCCGGGCACTCCGCCCGCGCCAGGCTGACGGTCCACGCCCCGGACGGAGCCCTCGGCGGCGACCTGGGCGCCCTGCTCGGTGCGGAAGCGCCCGCCGCCGGGGCGTGGACGTACCAGTCGCCCCCGGTGGCCGCGCACCACCGCCCGTACTACCTGCCGGCGGCGCCGCGCGGGCGGCGCGCGGCGGCTCAGGAGGTGCGGCCGCCCTCCAGGGCCGACGCGTAGGCGTCGTCGGGGTCGAGGTGGCGCAGCTCCTCGGCGATCAGCTCCGCGGTCGTGCGGACCTTGAGGGCCATGACGCGGCTCGGCTGGCCGGGGATGGCGAGCCGGGCCACCGGGCCCTCGGGGCGGTCGATCCGGATCTCGCCCTGCGGGGTGCCCATCCGGACGGCGGTGACGACCGGTCCCTCGGAGACGATCCGCTCCACCGGCACGCCGAGCCGGACCTCGAACCAGCGGGCCAGCAGCTCGGCGCTCGGGTTGAACTCCTCGGCCTCCACCGCGGCCGAGACGACGTCCGTCCCGGCCTGGTCGAGGGCGGCGGCCAGCATGGAACGCCAGGGGGTGAGCCGGGTCCAGGCGAGGTCGGTGTCGCCGGGGGCGTACGAGGCGGCCCGGTCGTCCAGCGCGCCGAGCGGGTCCTCGACCGCGTAGGTGTCGGTGACGCGCCGCTGGGCGAGGGCGCCGAGCGGGTCCTTGGAGGGGACGGCGGGGGCGTCCACCGGCCACCACACGACCACCGGGGCGTCGGGCAGCAGCAGCGGCAGCACCACGGAGTCGGCGCGGGCGCCGAGTTCGCCGTGGAGGCGGAGCAGCACCGTCTCGCCGGAGCCGGCGTCGGTGCCGAGGCGGACCTCGGCGTCGAGCCGGGTCACATGGCGCTCGCGGGGCGAGAGCGCGCGGCGGCGGATGACGACGAGGGTGCGCGAAGGATGTTCCTTCGACGCCTCGTTGGCGGCCCGCACGGAGTCGTAGGCGTTCTCCTCGTCGGTGACGATCACGAGGGTGAGGACGACACCGACGGCGGGGGTGCCGACGGCCCTCCGGCCCTCCAGGATCGCCTTGTTGATCGCGCTGGAGTTGGTGTCCGTGAGATCGATCTTCATTGCCCGGCGCCCGTCCCTTCCTCTGCGGCGAGCCTAACGCCCCGCTCCGGCGCGCGTGCGGCTCCCCCGGGTCCGGGCTGCCGCGCGCCGCGCCGGTGGGGCGCACAGGGTGTCAGTCGGCGTCCGGCTCCTGGGTGCCCTCGGTCCCGGAGTCCGGCTCGGCCTCGGTGGCGGCGGCCTTCGCCGCCCGGTCCTGGGCGCGCCGGCCGACCACGGCGGCCGCGGCGACCGCCGAACCGAGGAAGGCGGCGGCCACCACCCAGGGCCGGTCGAGGACGTGCCCGGTGGCGTGGTCCAGGGAGTAGCGGCCGGCGCCGGTGATGCCGATGGCGGCGGCGGTGAAGCCGAGGAAGGCCGGGTACTCGTAGCCGCCGGCCTGGGCGAAGAAGCCGGCCGGTGCGTGCACGGAGACGGCTCCCGCCATGGCGCCGGCGGCGGCCGCGCCGGCCGCCGGCGTGGCGAGGCCGAGGGCGAGCAGCGCGCCGCCGCCCGCCTCGCCGAGCCCGGCGGCGATGGCCGCTTCGCGGGGCGGGTGGAAGCCCATGGCCTCCATCCCGTGGGTGGTTCCCTCGATCCCCCCGCCGCCGAACCAGCCGAAGAGCTTCTGGGTGCCGTGCGCGGCGAGCACGGCGCCGGTGCCGACCCTCAGCACGAGCAGCCCGAGGTCGCGCCGGTTGGGGTGAGCCATGTCGTTCTCCAGGTGCGGGAGGGGACGCGTACGCCTCCACTGTCGGCGCGCGTCCGCCGGGCCGCCGCCCGGGAGCCGGTCCCGTACTCCACATGAGTCATATTTTGCGACGTTTGTCCGGCATTGCTTGACTGGGGTGGCCGTCGCCGCCCCGGCCGCCGGGAGCGGCCCGAGGGAAGTGGGTACGCATGACCGCCGAGTCCACCGACACCGCAGCGCTGCGCGAGCGGGTCCGGGCCCTGATGCCGCGCGCCGAGGAGGATCTGACGGCGCTGGTGGCGATGCGCTCCGTGGCCGATCCGCGCCAGTTCCCGCCCGAGGAGTGCGCGAAGGCCGCCGACTTCCTGGTGCGCGCCTTCACCGAGGCGGGGCTGAGCGACATGCGGCGGGTCACCACTCCGGACGGCACGGACGCGGTGGTCGGACACGCCGAGGGCCCCGAGGGCGCGCCGACCGTCCTCCTCTACTGCCACTACGACGTGCAGCCGCCGCTCGACGACGCGGCCTGGCGGACCCCGCCGTTCGAACTGACCGCGCGCGACGGGCGCTGGTACGGGCGCGGCGCGGCCGACTGCAAGGGCAACATCGCCATGCACCTCACGGCGCTGCGGGCGCTCGGCGGACCCGACGGCGCGGGCTTCCCGGTGGGCATCAAGTTCGTGGCCGAGGGGTCGGAGGAGCAGGGCACCGGCGGGCTCGAACAGCTGGTGCCGATGCGGCCGGAACTCTTCGACGCGGACGCCCTGCTGATCTGCGACACAGGGAACTTCGCCCTGGGACTGCCCACCACGACGACCTCGCTGCGCGGGCTGACGAACGTGGTGGTGACCGTCTCGACGCTCAAGGGCGAGATGCACTCGGGCATGTTCGGCGGACCGGCGCCGGACGCGCTGGCGGCGCTCGTACGGATCCTGGACGGCCTGCGCGACGAGCACGGCAACACGGCGATCGACGGGCTGCCGGGCGACGGGCTGTGGGACGGGGTGTCCTATCCGGCCGAGCAGTTCCGCGCGGACGCCGGGGTCCTGGACGGGGTGCAGCTGGTCGGCACCGGGTCGGTCGCCGACGAGCTGTGGGCGCGGCCCGCGGTCACCGTGCTCGGCATCGACTGCCCGCCGGTGGTGGGTTCCTCCGCCGCCGTGCAGGCGAAGGTGCGGGCGCGGGTGAGCCTGCGGGTGCCGCCGGGGACCGACGGCGAACAGGCCAGGAAGGCGCTCACCGACCACCTGGTGGCGTCGGCGCCCTGGGGCGCCCGGGTCGAGGTGGAGGCGGAGAGCGCCGGGCAGCCCTTCCGGGCCCGCACCGACGGACCCGCGTACACGGCGCTCGGGGCGGCCCTGCGCGAGGCGTACGGCAAGGACATGGTGCAGTCGGGGCAGGGCGGTTCGATCCCGCTGTGCAACGTGCTCGCGGGCCGGTTCCCGGACGCGGAGATCGCGCTGATCGGCGTGGAGGAACCGGGCTGTCTCATCCACGCCCCCAACGAGAGCGTCGACCCCACCGAGATCGAGCGGATGGCGCTGGCGGAGGCGCTCTTCCTCCGCTCCTACGCCGGGGCGTTCGCGCGCTCGGCGGGCCGGTGACGACGGACAGCGGTACGCGCCGGCAGCCGGCGGCACGGGAAGGAAAACGGACCCCATGACACAGACGCACGACAGACCGCACGACCGGCCGGCCCGGGAGGGGATACCGCCGGGTCCGCTGACGATGCTCGCCGGGGCGGCCTGGCAGGCCCTGCTGCTGGCCGGGATCGTGGCCCTCGTCCTCGGGGTGCTCGTCCTGGTGTGGCCGGGCGCCTCCCTGGTCGCGGCCGGAGTGCTCTTCGGTCTCTATCTGCTGTTCAGCGGCGTGATGCAGCTGATCGCCGCCTTCGGCACGCACACCACCACCGCGCTGCGCGTGATGGCCTTCATCAGCGGCGCCCTGTCGATCCTGCTGGGCCTGTTCTGCTTCCGGGGCGCGACGCAGTCGGCCCTGCTGCTGGCGCTGTGGATCGGCATCGGCTGGCTCTTCCGCGGCATCACGCAGACCGTGGCGGCGGCGTCGGACCCAGCCGTGCCGGCCCGGGGCTGGCAGATCTTCCTCGGCGTCGTCAGCGCGATCGCCGGCGTGGTGCTGATCGTCTCCCCGCTGGAGTCGGTCGCGGTGCTGACCCTCCTCGGCGGGATCTGGCTGATCGCGGTCGGCGCGGCCGAGATCGTGACCGCCTTCATGGTCCGCTCGCGGGCCAGGAACCTGCCGCCGGGCGTCTGATCCGCCCCAGGAGGTCCCGCTCGTCCGGTCCGCCGTCCGCCCGATCTCCGGGCGGGCGGCGGACCGGCTTGTTCCGTGCGCTAGATTTTGCCGGTCCATGACCGTCGATCGCTCGCGATCACCACTCTCCGGAGCCGGCTTCCCATGACCGACATCGTCAACGGCCTCGGCCGTGCCACCGCCTACGGCGCCCTCGGCGTGGTCCTGCTGATCCTCGGCATCGTCCTGGTGGACATCCTGACCCCCGGCAAGCTGGGCCGGCAGATATGGGAGGACCGCAACCGCAACGCGGCCGTCCTGCTCAGCTCCGCCCTGCTGGGCATCGGCGGGATCGTCTTCACCTCCATCTGGACCACCTACGACAACTTCGGCAAGGGCCTGGTCTCCACGGCGGCCTTCGGCCTGCTCGGCCTGGTCATGATGGCCGTCGCCTTCCTGGTGGTGGACCTGGTGACGCCCGGCAAGCTGGGTGCCACGCTGGTGGACCCGGAGCCGCACCCGGCGGTCTGGGTGACCGCCTCCTGCAACATCGCCGTCTCCGCGATCGTCTCCGCCTCGATCGCCTGACCGCGCGCCGCTCCTCGCCCGGCCCGGTGTCCGTCCGCTCAGGACGGGCCCGGGCCGGCGGCCGTCGCGGCGGGCTCCGCCTCCAGGAAGCGGCGGCCGCGCGGCCCCTTGTAGAGCAGCGCCTCCCAGCCGAGCCGTCCGAGGACGCCGGCGCAGGCGGCGAGCGCCTCGGCCTCCTGGCCCGCGGCGCCGGAACCGGCCGGTCCCAGCCACTCGACGACGACGGTGGCCGGCCGCTCCCCCGCCCGCACCCGGTAGCCGGTCGCCGTCCGAGTCCCGGCGGCGTCGACCGCCGAGGGGGCGATCCCGCCGGCCTCCAGGGCAAGGGCCACGGCCCGGACCGGCTGCCGTCGCTCCCAGAGGGCGGGGAGGGCGGCGGAGCCGCCGCCCGGCGCGCCGGTCAGCCGCCGGATCTGGCGGAGTCCGTCGAGCGCGGAGCGGACCTCGCGGGAGCGCTGTTCGGCGTCCCCGGCGAGGGGCGGTCCGTCGCCCGTCGCCGCCTCGAACGCCCCTCGGCCGTCCGGGTCCCCGGTCACAGCAGGCGCCGGATCTCGCCGCGGACCCGGTAGAAGCCGCCGGCCGCCGGGTGCAGGGACTCCACCACGAACCGGGCGCCGGGCTCGCGGATGGCGCGCGGGAACTGCACGTTCCACGACGGCTCGTAGCCGGGGCTGAGCACCCGGACCCGGCTCCGGCCGCCCTCGCGGGCGACCTCGACCACGATCGAGCCGGCCGGGGCCTCGCCCACCGACGCGACGGAGGCGACGGCGGCGACGGTGGTCGCCGGGGTGTACGTGGGCAGCGCGGCGGCCAGCTTGACGTCCCGGACGACGGGGACGCTGCCCTGCTGGGCGGCCTCGATCGCCGCCTCGCTCGCGTCCACGCAGACCAGCGAACCGTCGGTGGTCACCAGGTACAGGCGCTCGTCGCGGTACTGCATGGAGAGTGCCGAACCGCCGCCGGTGCCCAGCTTCCACAGCCGGGTGCCGTCCTCGGCGAAGCAGTAGACGGAGGAGGACGAGTCGCCCGCGAAGACGAACCGGCCGCCGGGCGAGGTGGCGCACGAGTACACGACCGCGTCGCAGGCGTAGACGGCCTCGACCCGGCCGTCGCGCTTGGCCAGCCGCTGCACCTTCTTGCGGCCGGTGCCCGCGTAGACGGCGGCGTCCTCCTGCCAGCCGAAGAGCACCGCGCCGTCGGTGCCGGTGTGCCACAGCTCGCCCGAGCCGTCGTTGGCGTACGCGGTGACGCCCTGGGTGTCGCCGTAGTAGACGGCGCGGGCGTCGGCCCGGACCATCCAGGCGTGCTCGCCGCGGCCGGAGCGCGACCACTGGTGCTCGTCCTCGTGGTCGATGACGGTGAGCCGGCCGGAGCGGTCGGCGACGTCCAGGACGCCCTCGTGGATGTCGAGCCAGAAGATGTCGACGTCGGAGGTGATGTCGTAGGCGGCGAAGGGCAGCTTGGACGAGAGGTCGTAGACCTTGCCGTCGTCACAGCCGGCGTAGATCCAGAAGTCGTCCGCGACCAGGCACTTCACGCCGTCGGGCAGGCTGAACCGGGCCAGCACCTCGCCGCCGTGGGCCAGGGTGAAGACGTCTCCCGCCTGGTTGCCCACCCAGATCCGGTCCTCGTCCACGTGGATGCCGAAGGCGGCGGAGCCGGTCCGGAAGCGCCACAGGACGGGGGCGACGGAGCGGGCGGTGGAGGGCGCGGAGCTGACCGCGCGGCGGGTGACGGGCCGGGCCGCCCGCTGGCCGGGGACGGCCGGCGCGTACCCCTTGCGGACCTTCTCCCCGATCTTCTTCGCCGCCGCGGCGTGCGCCTTCTCCACGGTCGCGAAGGAGGAGCGCTGGGTCTGTCCGGCCGCGCCGATCCGGCCGTAACGGACCGACACCTCCAGCCCTTCGACGGTCACTTCGTAGAACTTGTGGGCACCGCCGCCGTCCTGCGACAGCTCCAGATAGGTCGTCGTCGTCATGATCCGAACGGTAGGGGGCGCCACTGACAACGGCCTCCCGTGAGGCCGTGGCCGAGGGACCAAGGTCCCGGCCATTCAGGACCTTTGTCCCGGCATTCCGGATATACACCCCTGTGACGATGGGATTCGAAGATCATCCGACGCGCCGTCACCTCCGCCACGGCCGGAAGGGCCTCATGACCGAGCCATCCCCACGGGGCCTGCCCGTCCGCGTGCGCCGGCACACGGACGGCATAGCGATGGACGACCTCTTCCGGTCGTCCTCCGCCCCAGCCACCACCACCGTCACCTCCACCTCGAACGCCGCCACCGCCGGGCATCCGCTCGTCGGTGCCGGCGCCCCGCCGCGCCGGCATCCCCCCGCCGACGCGGGTCTCGTCGAACGCCCGGGCCCCGCCGCCCCGGGGTGGCTCGCCGTCCTCACGGGGACGGCCGCCCTGGGCACCGCCGCCGTCCTGCTCTGGCGGGCCCGGCCGCCGCGCGGCGCGCACCTGCTCCCCTGGGAGTGGGTCGCGCCGGCCGGCCTCGGCGCGATCGCCGTGGTCTGTCTCGGCGGACTCACGCGCGGGCGCACCGGCTCCGCCTGGGTGCTGTCGCTGTTCGGCCGGTACCGGGGCAGCGTGCGCCGCACCGGACTGGTCTGGATCAGCCCCTTCGTGCTGCGCCGCCGGGTCGACGTACGGCTGCGGCACTGGCGGAGCGAGCCCATCGCGGCCGTGGACGCGGAGGGTTCGGCGCTGCGGGTGGTGGTGCTGGTGGTCTGGTCGGTGCGCGACACGGCGCGGGCGCTGTACGCCGTGGACGACCATCTGGGCTATCTGCGGGAGCAGGTGGAGGCGGCCACCGCGCGCGTGCTGTCGCAGCTGCCCGCCGACGCCTTCCAGGGCGGGGCGCCGACGCTGCGGAACGCGGAGGCGGTCGGCGACGCGCTGACCCGGCTGCTCGCGGCCGAGTGCCGGCCGGTCGGCGTGGCCGTCTTCTCGGCCCAGCCCACCCGGATCGAGTACGCGCCCGAGGTGGCCGCCGCGATGCACCGCCGGCGGCTGGCGGTGCTGGACGCCCGGCACCGGGAGTCGGTGCTCACCGGTGTCATCGACGCCGTGGACGACACCGTCACCCGGCTGACCTCGCGCGGCCTGGTCGAGCTCGACGACTTCGAACGGCAGGCCCTGGTCAAGGACCTGACCGTCGCGTTCTGCACCCGGCGGGGCGGCCTCCCCCGCCCGGACGAGGAGTGATCGTGGACAGGATCCCTGCCGTGGACCTCCTGGAGGCGCCCGGCTTCACCGACGAGACCCCGGGGGACTGCGCCTGCGCCGGCTGTGCGGCGGGGGCGCTCGCGGCCCGCCTCCGGGCCGCGCGGGCGGCGCACTCCGCGACGTCCCTGCACGGGGTGCGCCGCGCCGTGGCGACGGCCGCCGGTCTCGTCGCGCTGACGGCCGCGGGCACCGGCACGGCCGCCGCCGAACCGGCCCCGGCGCACGCCGGCTGGGACGGCTCGCGCTACTGGTTCCGCAACGCGGCCGGCGAGTGGAGGTGGACCGCCCACCGGTCCGTCCACCTCCAGCGCACCGGTGGCCAGGGAGCCGCCGCGGGCCCGTCGGCGCCCGCCCGGGAGCCGGTCTTCCGGGGACGGCCGGGCTGGGACGCGCGGGACCGGGTCTACTGGTTCCGGTCGGGCGGGCACTGGTACTGGACCTCGCACCGCTGGAAGTACGAGCAGCGCACCGGCCGTGCGGAGGGGCCCGCGGCGGAGCGTCCGCCGCGGCCCTCGCCGGGCGGCGGGACGGCGGCGCGCGGCTGGACCACGCCGGTGGAGTCGTACGTCTTCACCGGGTCCTACGGGCAGCGCGGCTCCTGGTCGCGGGGCTACCACACGGGCCAGGACTTCGCGGTGCCGAGCGGGACGCCGGTGCGGGCGGTGGGGCCGGGGCGGGTGGTACGGGCCGGGTACGCGGGCGCGTACGGGTACGAGGTGGTGGTCCGTCACCCGGACGGCCGCTACACGCAGTACGCCCATCTCTCCCGTGTCGACGTGTCCGCCGGGCAGAGCGTGTCGGGCGGGCAGCGGATCGCCCGCTCGGGGGCGACGGGCCGGGTGACCGGTCCGCATCTGCACTTCGAGGTGCGGACCGGCCCGTCCTTCGGGGCGGACATGGACCCGCTGGCGTATCTGCGCGGGCACGGCGTCCGGATCTGAGGCCGGTCCGGGCGGGGTCAGCCGGTGACGCGTTCGATCCAGGCGGTGAGGTCGGCCACGACCTCGTCGCGGTTGGTCTCGTTCAGGACCTCGTGGCGGGCGCCCTCGTAGCGGTGGTAGGCGACGTCGGTGAGGCCGGCCTCGCGGTAGCGGGCGACCAGCAGGTCGCTGAGGGCGAGGCCGCCGTTGAGCGGGTCGCGGTCGCCGACGAAGAGCGCGACGGGCAGGGCGGCGGGGATGCCGGCGGGCGCGGCGAGCCGCGCGGCGGCGTCCGCCATGTGGGCGAGCCCCTGGAGGTCGAGGCCGAAGCCGCAGAGCGGGTCGGCGAGGTACGCGTCGACCTGCGCCTCGTCGCGGCTGAGCCAGTCGGCCTCGGTGCGGGCGGGGGCGAAGGGGGCGTTGAAGGCGTCGGAGGGGCCGTCGGCCGGCCGGGGGGCCTCGGCCAGGGCGGTGAGGAGGGCGTCGACGGCGGTGGTGCCGGAGAGGGCGACGCCGGCGACGAGTTCCGCGTGGTCGAGGAGGTACTGCTGGGCGGCGAACGAGCCCATGCTGTGGCCGAGCAGGACGACCGGGACGCCGGGGTGCCGGTCGCGGGCGGTGCGGGTGAGCGTGGCGAGGTCGTCGACGAGGAGGTTCCAGCCGTCGGCGCCGAGGTGTCCGGGGCCGGCGTGCATGGACCGGCCGTGGCCGCGGTGGTCGGCCGCGTAGACCGCGTACCCGCGGGCCGTGAGGTGCCCGGCGAGCGGCGCGTAGCGCAGGCCGTGTTCGCCCATGCCGTGGGCGATCTGCACGACGCCGCGGACGGGGCCTTCGGGGAGCCAGTCGTGGACGTGGACGCGGACGCCGTCCTGGGAGGTGAAGGTGAACATGGCGCGTTCCGGCTCCTCTGCCCGCTCGCTGATCGGTCACGCCACCGTACGTCTCGTTCGGCATTGCCGAACAAGGGCGCGGTGGCGTGATCCGCGTCTCAGGCCCCCGGGGCGGGGCTCACGTCTCCACGGCCGCCGCCGCGGTGGCCGCTCCGGCCGCCTTCGGGTTCTCCGTGACGGTGACGCGGCCCTTGCGGAGGGTCGCGAGGCGCGGGGCCCGGCGGGCGAGCGTGCTGTCGTGGGTGACCATGACGAAGGTCAGGCCGTGTTCCCGCCAGAGCCCTTCGAGCAGGTCGGCGATCTCGTCGCGGGTGGACTCGTCGAGATTGCCGGTGGGTTCGTCGGCGAGCAGCACCTGGGGCCGCTTGACCAGCGCGCGGGCGATGGCGACCCGCTGCTGCTGGCCGCCGGAGAGCTCGGAGGGCAGATGGCCCAGGCGCTCGCCGAGGCCGACGGACTCCAGCGCCTCGGCCGCCCGGCGGCGGCGCTCGCCGGCCTTGACGCCGAGCGGGACGAGGGCGGTCTCCACGTTCTCCTGGGCGGTGAGCGTGGGGATGAGGTTGAAGCTCTGGAAGACGAAGCCGATGTACTGGCTGCGGACGGCCGTGAGCCGGCTCTCGGAGAGCCCGGCGAGGTCGGTGCCGTCGAGGAACACGCTGCCGGCGGTGGGGCGGTCGAGGCCGCCGAGCATCTGGAGCAGCGTGGACTTGCCGCCGCCGGTGGGGCCCTGGATGACAAGGCGGTCGCCCTGCGCGATCTTCAGGTCGATCCCGGCGAGGGCGTCGACTCTCGCCTGGCCGCGCCGGTACTGCTTGGTGACGCCGATGAGTTCGTACATGGATGGGACTCCTGGGGCGCGGGAGGGGCTCCTGCGGTACGGGGGTGTGGGGCGCGGCTACTCGACGCGGCGCAGCGCGTCGGCGGGGCGCAGCCGGGAGGCGCGCCAGGCGCCGAAGGCTCCGGCGACGAGTCCGCCGACGAGGGCGAGGAGGACGGCGAGGCCGACGGTGGTGAGGCTGACGGGGGCGGTGAGCGCGATGTCGACGCTGCGGCCGGCGGCGGTGCGCGTCGCGCCGGGTCCGCCCGCGCCCCCGCCTCCGAAGGCCATGCCGCCGCCGCGGCCGGCGAACCCGCCGGTGGCGGAGCCGAGTTCGGCGGTGAGGGTGGGGCTGACGGCGGTGACGGCGTAGGCGCCGGCGAGGCCGGCGGCGATGCCGAGGGCGCCGCCGATGACGCCGTTGACGAGGGCTTCGCCGACGACCTGGCGGGTGACGCGGCCGCTCTTCCAGCCGAGCGCCTTGAGGGTGCCGAACTCGCGGACGCGGCGGCTGACGGCGGAGGAGGTGAGGAGTCCGGCGACGAGGACGGCGGCGAGGAGGACCGCGTACGAGAGCCACCGGCCGACGCTGGAGGCGAGGCCGGCCGCGGTGTCGAGGGAGCCGGAGACGGTCTGGGCGAGGTCGGCGGAGGTGGTGACGGTGGTGCCGGTGACGTTCTTCTGGATGGCGGCCTTGACGGCGTCGATCCGGGTCGAGTCGGTGGCCTTGACGTAGACGGTGGTGACCTTGCCGGCCGAGCCGGAGAGGGTCTGCGCCCGCTTCAGCGGGAGGTAGACCTGGGCGGCGGACTGGCCGCTGTCGGCGGTGGCGATGCCGATGATCTCGAACGTCACGCCCTTGACGGTGAGTTCGCCGCCGACGGCGAGGTCCTTCTGCTGGGCGTAGGCACTGTCGACCACGACGACCGCCGCGTCGGTCTCGGTGGCCTTGAAGGTGCGGCCCTGGGTGACGGTGGACGTGGTGAGGGGTCCGAGGTCGGGGCTGGTGACGTCGGTGCCGTAGAGGGTGAAGGAGTCGACGTCGAAGGCGGCGCCACCGCCGGTGACGGTGTCGCCGGGGCCGCCGCCGGTCCCGCCCTGGCCGAAGCCCTGCCCCTGCGCCTGGCCTTCGCCGCGCTGGATCTCGCCGCGCCGGAACTCGCCGTCGATCTTCAGGTTGACGAGGCTGAGGCCGCCGACCGCGCGGGCGACGCCGGACTGCTTCGCGACGGTCGCGACGGTGGAGTCTGCGAGGGTCTGGAAGCCCTGGACCATGAGCCGGTCGCTGCTCTGCTCCTCGCCGTCGCCCCGGCCCTGGAACTCGAAGCGGGGCCGGGACGGCTGGGCGCCCTCGGCGGGCCGCTCCTGGGCCTTGGTCACCGTGAGGTCCGTGCCGAGTCCGTAGAGGGATTCGAGGACCTTGCCCTGGGCCTGCTTCATGCCGGCGGAGACCGAGGTCACGACGATGACCAGCGCGATGCCGAGCGCCAGGCCGGAGGCGACGACGAGCGCCGCCTTTCTGCGGCGGCGCAGTTCGCGCCGGAGGTAGGTGAAGAACATGGGCGCGAACGTAGGGCTGCCGCGTGAGGCCGGGATAAGGCCCGCGTGAGAGCCGGATGAGAGCGCTGGACAAGCCCCGGCCTGCGCCCTACCCTCCGGTACACCTATTCAATTCGTTGAATACCTCGTGAGCCGTGGAGGTCCCGTGCACCCCTTCCGTACCGCCGTCGAGAACCGCGACCAGGCCGCCGTCGAGGCGCTGCTCGCCGAGGACGTCGTCTTCACCAGCCCCGTGGCCTTCAAGCCGTACCCCGGCAAGGCGATGACCGCGGCCATCCTCCGCGGGGTCCTGCGCGTCTTCGAGGACTTCACCTACGTCCGCGAGATCGCCGACCCGGGCGGCCGCGACCACGCCCTGGTCTTCACCGCCACCGTCGACGGCAGGCAGATCCAGGGCTGCGACTTCCTCCACTTCGACGAGGAGGGGCTGATCGACGACTTCACCGTCATGGTCCGCCCGCTCTCCGCCGCCCAGGCCCTCGCCGCCGCCATGGGCGCCCAGTTCGACCGGATCGCCCAGGAGGCGGCCGGGGCCTGACCGGACGGCCCGGCGGGGTCTCAGCCCAGCGTCTTCAGGACCTCGGCCGCGAGGGGCGCGGACGAGGCCGGGTTCTGACCGGTGATCAGGTTGCGGTCCACGACGACGTGCGGGGCCCACGGCTCACCGGCCCGGACGTCGACGCCCGCCTCGCGGAGCCGGGTCTCCAGGAGCCACTTCGCCTTGCCGGCGAACCCGGCCTGGGTCTCCTCGGCGTCGGTGAACGCGGCGACGCGATAGCCGGCGAAGGCGTTGGTGCCGTCCTCGCGCACGGCGGCGAGGAGGGCGGCCGGGCCGTGGCAGACGACGGCCAGCGGCTTGCCGGAGGCGAGGGCCTCGGCCAGCAGGCGCCCGGAGCCGGCGTGCACGGCGAGGTCCTCCATGGGGCCGTGACCGCCGGGGTAGAAGACGGCGTCGTACTCGGCGAGGTCGACGTCCTCCAGCCGGACCGGGGTGCGCAGCTGCGCGAAGGAGTCGAGGGTGGCGGCCACGCGCGCGGCCCCCTCAGGGCCTCCGTTGGCCTCGGGGGCGAGGCTGCCCCGGTCGACGGTGGGGACGACGCCGCCGGGGGTGGCGACGACGACCTCGTGGCCGGCGGCGGTGAACGCCTCGTAAGGGGCGGCGGCCTCCTCGGCCCAGAAGCCGGTGGGGTGCTCGGTGCCGTCGGCGAGGGTCCAGTGGTCGGCGCCGGTCAGCACGAAAAGGATCTTCGACATGGTTCTGCGGGGCCTCTCGGTCACGGGGTGGGGACGGCCGTCCCCAGCACCCTGGAAGAGGATGCTCCGGACGGCGACGGGTTCGACCGTAGGGGTCGCGACCCATGGGAATCCAATAGGCTCGGACATGTGGACGATAGGAATTCCGATGGATCACCGGGAATACCGGCGGGTCCGGGCGCCGGGCTCCCGGACCTGAACCTGCTGCGGACCTTCCTGGCCGTGTACCGGGCCGGCGCCTTCACGGCGGGCGCCCGCGTGCTGAGCCTGTCGCAGCCGACGGTGACCGCGCAGATCCGGGCCCTGGAGGGCCGGCTCGGGCGGGAGCTGTTCGAGCGGCTGCCGCGCGGGGTGGCGCCGACGCCGTTCGCCGACGACCTGGCGGCGCGGATCATGGGACCGCTGGACGCGCTGGGCGCCGCCGCCGGCGCGGCGCCCGGCGAGGACGGCCCGGCGGAGCCGGTCCATCTGGCGGGCCCGGCCGAGTACCTGTCGCACACCGTGCTGCCGACGCTGGCACCGCTGGTGGAGCGGGGGGTGCGGCTGCGGATCGCGTTCGGGCTCACCGACGCCCTGCTCGACGAGCTGCGCGCCGGGCGGCACGACCTGGTGGTGTCGACGGTACGGCCCCGGGGCCGCAGCCTCGCCTGGCTGCCGCTCTCCGACGAGGAGTTCGTCCTGGTGGGTGCGCCCGTGTGGGCCGGGCGGATCGGCGGCCGGGTCGCGTCGGAGGGGCCGGCCGCGCTGCACGGCGTGCCGCTCGTCGCGTACGCCGAGGAGCTGCCGATCCTGCGCCGCTACTGGCGCCATGTCTTCGGCCGGCGCCTGACCGGCGTGCCCGCGGTGACCGTACCGGACCTGCGGGCGGTGCGGGCGGCGGTGGCGGGCGGCGCCGGGGTGAGCGTGCTGCCCCGCTACCTGTGCGCGGCGGAGCTGGCCTCGGGCGCCCTCGTACCGCTGCACCTGCCCGAGGACCCGCCGATCAACACGGGCTTCCTGGTGCAGCGGCCCGGTCCGCCGGCCCACCCGCACGTGGCGCTGGTCCGGGACCATCTGGTCCGGCACGGGCGGGGGGCCGGGGAGCGGGCTCCGGGTCAGTAGGCGACGGTGATCCGGCGGGCCGGTCCGTCGACGCGGACGGTGCCGCCGTACGGGATCACCACCTGCGGATCGGTGTGCCCGAGGTCCACGTCGAAGACGGCCATGGTGTCGGGGGCGTAGGCGTCGAGGGCGCGGAGCACGGCGGCGCGCTGGGCCTCGCGGTAGGCGGCCCGGGCGGCCGCGTCGTTCGGGGCGTCGAAGGACCAGGCGCGGGCCCGGCCCATGAGGAGGGCGGGGAAGCGGGCGAGCAGGCCCCGCTCCCCCATGGCCCGGAGGATCCGGAACACCTCGTCGGCGGAGGGCAGCAGCTCGGAGGTCTCCAGGAACAGCACCCCGCCCTCGTACGCCTCGGGTTCGGCGATCTCCCGGCCGGCCATGAGGAGTTGGGCGACGATCTCCAGGCAGCCGCCCCAGGAGCGGCCCTCGGCCACCCGCTCGGCCCGGTGCCAGTGCCAGGGCCCGGCGGGCTCCATGACGGGTGCGGAGTCGAAGGTGCGGGGGTCCTCCCAGGGCCGCTCGACGTCGTTGGTGTCGGTCGGGGCCGTGAGTTCGTAGGGGCCGGAGCCGAAGAGCGCGGCCCGGACGGAGGCGTCGGTGACGGGGTGGACAGCGCCCGGCCGCCCGAACTGGGTCATCACGGCGGCCCCGTGGTAGCCGACCACGCCGAGGTTCCACAGCCGCATGAGCAGGTTCGTGTTGTCGCTGAACCCGAAGAACGGCTTCGGGTTCGCGCGGATCAGGTCGTCGTCCAGGTGCGGGAGGACGGTGATCTGGTCGTCGCCGCCGATGCTGGCGACGATCGCCGTGACCGTGGGATCGGCGAAGGCGGCGTGCAGGTCGGCGGCCCGGTCGCGCGCGGACGCGCCGAGCTTGCGCGTGGTCGGGTACTCGACGGGCACCAGCCCGTACTCCTCGGACAGGCGGCGCAGCCCCAGCTCGAAGGGGAGCGGCAGCACCTCGGGCAGGCCCGCGGCGGGCGACAGCACGGCGACCCGGTCCCCGGGGCGCGGCTTGGAGGGAAGGATGATCTCCGGCATTCCCGCACCCTAGTCGGGGCGCCGCCGCGGCCACCCGCCCTTTTCCGCCCGGCGGGCCGTCAGCGGGTGTGGGCGAGCGGGTCGGCGAGGATGTCGTGGAGGACGAGGGCGGCGGCGCCCCGGGCCGCGTCGGTGTCCGGGGAGGCGGCGCGCAGGCGGACGGCGTCGGCGGGCCAGAGGCCGGAGACGACCCGTTCGGCGAGCTCGGCGGTGACGGCCGGGGTCAGCCACGGCATGAGGCGGGGGTAGATCCCGCCGAGGACGACGGCCTCCGGGTCGAGGAGGTTGACCGCTCCGGAGAGCGCGCGGCCGAGCATCCGGCCGGCCTCGGCGAGCGCCGCGAGCGTCCGGGGGTCCGCGCGCTCGGCGCGGGCGGCGAGGTCGTCCAGGTCGGCGGCGCCCGCCGCGCCGAGCAGCGCGGCCTGGCCGGCGTACTGCTCCAGGCAGCCGCGGGAGCCGCAGCGGCAGCGGGGTCCTCCGGCGTCGACGACGAGGTGGCCGATCTCGCCGGCGAAGCCGTGGGCGCCGCGCAGGAGTTCGCCGTGGACGACGACGGCGCCGCCGACGCCGGTCTCGCCGGTGAGGTGGAGGAAGGTGCGCGGCGCGCCGGGGGCGCCGAAGCGGAGTTCGGCGAGGGCCGCCATGTTCGCCTCGTTGTCGGAGGCGACGGGGAGCCGGGGGCCGGTGGGGCGGAGGCCGGCGAGGGCGTCGCCGAAGAGGCGCTCGGCGGGGGTGTCGTGCCAGCCGAGGTTGGGGGCCTGGCGGACGGTGCCGCCGGAGACCAGGCCGGGCAGGGCGAGCGCGGCGCCGGCCGGGCTCAGGCCGAGGGCCTCGGCCTCGGCGAGCGCCTCGGCGGCGACGCGGGCGGCGCGGGCGAGGACGTCGGGGGCGGCGGCGCGGTTGTCGAGGCGCACGGTGCGGCGGATCCGGTCGGTGCCGGTGAGGTCCACGAGGCAGACCGAGACGTAGGCGACGTTGATCTCGACGCCGAGGCCGGCGGGGCCGGTGCCGGCCGGCT
Organism: Streptomyces sp. NPDC058052; assembly: GCF_042885515.1. Lineage (NCBI taxonomy): Bacteria > Bacillati > Actinomycetota > Actinomycetes > Kitasatosporales > Streptomycetaceae > Streptomyces > Streptomyces sp. NPDC058052. Next base: position 75,385 of record NZ_JBHVRX010000003.1, read on the forward strand.
TGAGGACGGTGCCGGGGCGGCCCGCCTGGCCGCTGAAGGTCTTGCCGGACTCGACCAGGAACCCGAGGTCGAGGAGTTGTTCCACGAGGGAGGAGACGGCGGGCCGGGTGAGGCCGACGCGGGCGGCGACGGCGGCCCGGGTGGTCTCGCCGGCGTCGTGGACGGTCCTGAGGACGAGGCTCAGGTTGTGCCGGCGCACGCCCGACTTGTCGGCCTTGGGTTCCGTGGGCTGGTTCATGGTGAGCGTGAGCCTAGTCGCCCCTTTCGCTCGAACAGAAATGCTCCGGCGGACCGCCCCTTCGCGCGAAAACAGTTCGGTGACCGAACTCTTTGCCCTACGCTGCCGGTCATGACGCTTCCGCGCGACTACCGCGGCCAGACCTGCTCCCTCGCCCGCGCGATGGAGGTCGTCGGCGAGCGCTGGACGCTGCTGATCGTGCGGGACGCCTTCTACGGGGTGCGCAGGTTCGGCGAGTTCGCCGCGCACCTGTCGGTGCCCCGCGCGGTCCTCACCGACCGGCTGGCCGGACTCACCGCGGCCGGCGTCCTCGACCGCCGCCCCGAACCGGGCGCGGGCCGCCGCGAGGTGTACGTCCTCACGGCGAAGGGCCTCGGTCTGTGGCCGGCCGTCCGGGCGCTCACCGCATGGGGCGAGGAGCACGCGCCGCCGCCCGGCGGCGGGCCCCGGCGGCTCTTCCTGCACCACACCGACGGGGCTCCGGTCGGCCCCGGCGGACACTGCTCCGGCTGCGGGGCCCCGGTCCCGCCCGGCGACCTCCTGGTCGCCCCCGGTCCCGGGCTCGCCCCGCCCGGCGACGACGCCGACCCGATCACGGCCGCCCTGGCCGTCCCGCACCGGCTGCTCACCCCGCTGCCGCCCGCCACCGCGCCGGTCCGGCGCCCCCCGAAGGGAACCCCATGAAGATCCTGGTCGTCGGCGCCGGTGCCACCGGTGGCTACTTCGGCACGATGCTGGCCCGCTCCGGGCGGGACGTCACCTTCCTGGTCCGGCCCGGGCGCGCGGCGGCGCTGCGCGCGCACGGGCTGCGGGTGGTGGGCCGGGACGAGGAGTGGGTGGTCGACGCGCCCCGGCTCGTCACGGCCGGCGAGGGACCGGCGGGCGGCCCGTACGACCTGGTCCTGCTCGGTGTGAAGGCGACCGCCCTCGACGCGGCCCTGACGGACCTGGCCCCGTTCGCGGGACCGGGGACGGCGGTGCTGCCGCTGCTCAACGGCCTGGCCCACCTCGACGCGATGGAGGCCCGGTTCGGCGCCGGGGCCGTCCTCGGCGGGGTCGCGAAGGTCGTCACGACGCTCGACGGCACCGGCGCGATCCGGCGCCTCGCCCCGCTGGCGCACCTCGCCCTCGGCGAGCGGGACGGCACGGTCTCGCCGCGCGTCAAGGAGATCCGTACGGTCCTGGAGGACGCCGGGATCGACGCGCCCGTGCCCGCGTCGATCGTCACCGCGATGTGGCACAAGTGGGTCTTCATCACCACCTTCGGGGCGGTGACGAGCCTGATGCGGGGCACCGTCGGCGAGGTGTACGACGCCCCCGGCGGTCCCGCCCTGGGCCCCGCGGTGCTCGACGAGGCGGCGGCGGTCGCCGCGGCGGCCGGACACCCGGTGCCCGCGGAGGAGCGGGCGGCGACGCTCGCCGTGGTCTCGGCCTCCGGTTCCCGGATGGTCCCCTCGCTCTACCGGGACCTGGCGGCGGGCCGCGCGACCGAGGTGGAGCACCTCTTCGGCGACCTGACCGCGCGGGCCCGCGCCCTCGGCGTGCCGACCCCGCTGCTCGACCTGGCCACCCTCCACCTGCGGGTCCACCAGCGGCGGATCGACGCCGCCGGACGCGGTCAGTAGGCTCGGCGGCGCCGGGACGGGAGCAGAGGAGCGACAGAGTGTTCGTCAAGGTGTGCGGGCTCGCCACGACCGCCGACATCGACGTGGCCGCCGAGGCGGGCGCGGACGCGATCGGCCTGGTGATCAGCGGGACCAGTGTCCGGGGGCTCGGCCGGGACCGGGTGCCGGCGCTCGTCGCGCACGTGCCGGACGGCCCGGTGTCGGTCCTCGTCGTCAACGACACCCCGGCCGCCGAGGCCGCCCGGATCGCCGCGGACCTCGGCTTCGACGCGCTCCAGCTGCACGGACGCGCGTACGGCCGGGCGGAGTTCGAGGCCGCCGCCGCGGTCTTCCCGCACCTGTGGCGGGCGACCGCGCTCGCCGACGGGCCGGACACCCGGGTCGGCGCGCTCGGCGAGGAGATCCTGCTGCTCGACTCGCCGAAGGCGGGCTCGGGCGCGCGCTGGGACCTCTCGCTCCTGGAGGCGGCCCGCCCGGAGGGCCGCTGGCTCCTCGCGGGCGGCCTCGCCCCCGGGAACGTGGCCGAGGCGATCGCCGCCGCCCGCCCCTGGGGCGTCGACGTCTCCAGCGGCGTCGAGTCGGCGCCCGGGGTGAAGGACCACGCCCTGGTCCGCGCCTTCGTCGCCGCGGCGAAGACCGCGCCCGCCGCTCAACCTTCGGACGTCTCCGCACGTCAGTAGGGGTGAAGCACGACGTACGGCGGAGAACGAGGGGGCCCGTGATGGTGGAGGAACTGGCGGAGGCCGTGGTGCGGGCGGCCGGCGCGGCGGCACGGGGCGTGGCCTCCCTGCTCACGGTCCCGGAGACCTACTCGGCCGCGGCCGAGTTCGTGACCGCGGAGGCCGACCGCCCCCGCAGGCGTCCGGACGACAAGCGCGAGGAGCGCGACGGGAGCGCGAAGGACGCGGAGGCCCCGGCGGACGAGAAGGACGAGAAGGACGAGAAGGGCCGCGAGACGGCCTAGACCGCGCCGCCGGTCGCGCCGCCGGGCGCGGCGAAGACCCGGGCCAGGTGCGCGGTCAGGCGGGCCGGGTCCGGGTCGGGCAGCCGGGCGCCGAGGTGGCCGTCGGGGCGGACGACGAAGGCGACGGGCCGGTCTCCCCCGGTCGCGTAGCGGGCGGCGAACTCACCCGCCGCGTCCTGGTACACGGGGAGCGGTCCGGTGCCGCGTCCCGCGCCCGGCGGGCGCACCGCGCAGACGTCGACACGGCCTCCGGTGGCGCGCCAGGCCGTCGAGGCCAGGTCGTCGCGGCCGGCGACGCCGCCGGAGCCGTACCCCGTCCCGTACAGCAGGAGGACGGTGGGGCGGTCACGGAGGACGTCGTAGAGGCGGACGGGGTAGGCGGCGATGGGGCCGAGGAGGCCGCCGCAGTCGGGGGCGCGGTCCCCCGGCCCGGGTCCCGGGCCGTCGCCGGGCGGGTCCACGACCGGGCTGCCCCGGTAGCCGACGAGCAGCTGCGCCTCCCGGAGCATCAGGGTCGCCGGGTCCTCCGGGTCGGCCTGCACGCCCCCGCCGGTGGCGTGCCGCACGGTGCGGCCGACGACCTCCTCGCCGACCGGGCGGCGCTCGGCGTCGTAACTGGCCAGCAGGGTCGGGGAGGCGGCGCCGTCGACGGCGAGGGCGAGTTTCCAGGCGAGGTTGTAGGCGTCCTGGATGCCGGTGTTCATGCCCTGGGCGCCGGTCGGCGGATGGATGTGGGCCGCGTCCCCGGCGACGAAGACCCGGCCGGCGCCGTACCGGTCCACGATGCGGTGGCTGATCCGGAACACCGAGGCCCAGCGGAGCGCCGAGGCCGTGGTGCGCTGCGGGGAGAGCCGGTCGAGGACGGCCTGGATGTCGGCGAGCCCGGGCGCGGGGCCGCCGTCGAGGCCGTGCGCGACGCGGGTGCCGGAGGCGCCGGAGCCCGTGTCCCGGGCGGAGAGCCCGGGCGGCACCCGCATCGACATCCGGTAGCGGCGGCGGCCGGGCAGCGGGATGCAGACGAGGACGTCGTCGACGGCACCGGTGCCGTCCAGGCGCATCGAGCGCACCCCGTACCCCTCGGGGAGGTCCCAGTCGACCTCCACGTCGCCGAGCATGTACTCCTCCGGGAACGCGCCGCCCTCGAAGGCGAGCCCGAGGCCCTTGCGGACGGTGCTGTGCGCGCCGTCGCAGCCGATCAGGTAGCCGGCCCGCAGCTCCTCCCGGGCGCCGGTGGCGTCGGTGAGGCGGGCGGTGACCCCGTCCGGGTCCTGTGCGAAGGCGTCGAGCGCGGTGGCGCGTTCGACGCGGGTGCCGTGGCGGGCCAGGGCCTCTTCGAGCAGCCGTTCGGTCTCGTACTGCGGCAGGGCGGCGAAGCCGTACGGCACCTCCGGCGGAAGCACCAGGTCGTACCGGCCCTGCTCGGCGCCGTCCACGTACACGTACTGGCCCCGCATCGGCACGGCCGCCTCCAGGGCAGCCCGGACCACGCCCATCCGGTCCCACACCTCCAGGGTGCGGGGCTGGACGCCGACCGCCTTCGCGTACGGCAGGCGGGCGGGCAACCGGTCGACGATCCGGCACGAGACGCCCTGGCGGCGCAGCTCCAGGGCGGCGGTCAGCCCCACCGGCCCCGCCCCCACGACGAGCACGTCGGTCCCGCGGGCGTCGCGTGCCGCTGATCCGCTGGTGCGTGCCACGGCGCCTCCCGGGCGTGCGGCCCCCGAACGGGTCGTCTCCGTCACCATGGTCGCCCGGGGGCGGGGAGGCCCGCCAGTCGGCCGCCGGGGGCGTGCCGCCCGGCTTCGGGCCAGGAGGGGTGCCCGGGAGGGGCGCCCAGGAGGGACGCCCGGGAGGGACGCCCGGGAGGGACGCCCGGGAGGGGCGCCCAGGAGCCCGCTCAGACGGGCGGCACCAGATCGCTCTCGCTGACGGTGTACGTCAGCGGCGGGTAGACGAAGTCCGTCTCGTCGTTCTCGCGGCGGCGCAGCCGGTAGAACGCGCGCCGCTGCTCCTCGTCGGCCAGGGTGAGGCGCGCGCCCCGCGGGAGGTGGGGGTGTCCGTCGGCGAACCGGACGGAGGTCCTCGACGTCCGGAAGGTCACGCCCAGCCACGGGTTGTCCGCCGTCGGTCCGGAGGCGTCCAGGACGATCTTGTGCCGGAGCCGCCGGTTCGTCGCGACGGAGAAGGCGACGACGCCGTTGTGCGCGAGGGGCAGCTCGAACGTCTCGCCGCCGGAGTCCTTCGGCGCGAGGACGAGCTTCCTCGGCGCGCCCGCCCCGGGGTCCCGGTAGCAGGAGAAGACGGCGATGAACGATCCGTCGGCCAGGTCGAGGGCCTGGTCGGAGTGGGCGCCCATGGTCCTGTACGCGTTCGTGCAGGTCTCGGCGAGGGCGTTGTCGAAGCCGGCCGGCAGCGCACCGTGCTCCCGGACCTGCCGCGCCAGCCGTTCGTGCACCGCGCGGAAGCGCTGCGCCGGGTGGGCGTACCGCGTGGTCGTGCGCACGAGGGGGACGCCGCCGTCCTCGTCGACCCTGGTGAGCACGGCGCCGCGCCGGCCCTTCCCCACGTCCTCCCAGCGGATCGACGCGGACAGCTCCTCGAAGGGGTTCTCCTCGATCGGCAGCGCGTACGTGAGGATCCCGGCCGCGAGCCCTGCCTGATCCGAAGGAGACGGCCTAGACCCGGGGCGCAACGTAGTCTCCCGTGTTCATGCTGAAGGGGAATCCGTCGCCGTAGTCGACGAAGGACGAGGTCCTGTTCTCCTCGGCGTACAGCCGGCGCAGCTCGTCCATGCCGGCCTCGGTGGGCGGCTCCAGTGCCACCGGGCCGCCGGCCTTCTTGAGGAAGGTGCGGCCGTCCCGGTGGACGGCCTCGGCGGCGGAACAACGCACCACGTATCCCAGGCGGGTGGGGAGCGTTCCGGCGTCCAGCGCCGAGGGCCGGATCTCGTGGGTGTACAGGCGGTTGGTGGACAGCGGCACGAAGAACACGGAGCCGGGGTGGAGGGTCAGCGTGAACTGCGGCGGGAGCGGCCGCCCGTGGTGGTCTCCGGCCGGCTCCTTGAGGCGGAAGCGGAGCCTGGTCAGCCCGCTGACACCCTTCACCCCGTGGTCGAAGGGGGCGTCGTCCAGGGGCCGGAGCCCGTCGAGCCCGTCGTAGAAGGTGCAGAAGGCCATGACGCCGTTGGCGGGCATGTCCTTGGTCTTGTCGGCGTGGGAGGAGATCCTCGCCTTGGACTGCCTGCGCTCCTCGGTGGCACGGGTGTTGTGGTAGATCTGCGCGAGGACGTGGTTGAGCGGGGCCTGGTCCCGGAAGACGGCGGCGGCCTCGCGGTTCAGCGCCTCGACGATGCGGGTGTCGGTCGGGCCGAAGCCCTCGGTGGGGCCCGAGAGGTTCGTGGAGCACCGGAGCAGGCGGAAGTGGAGCGCGTCGCCGTCGCGCGTGACGGGTGTCAGGTAGATGCCGCTGCGGTGGGCCGTCCCGGGCTTCGTGGACTCCGCCAGGGACTGGAACGTGTGCTCCGCGCGGATCCGCGCGAAGTGGTCGTCGCCGGGCTCGAAGAAGCGGGGGTAGTAGACGCCGACGCCGTGGACGCGGAGGGGGACCCGGCCGGCGCCGACGGGGGTCCATGGCGCCGCGGCGTCCTCGGGGTGGCCGTGCGACAGCTCCCGGACGGTGAACACCCGGGCGGCCGGGCGCAGTCGGCGGGCGTCGATCCCGGAGAGGTCGCCGCACAGGTAGACGGTGGCGCCCGTGAGGTCGGGCGCGGCGGAGGCGAGCCGCTCCGGTGTGATCACGGATCCGAGGAAGTCCCTGACCGTGTCGTGGTCCCGCAGCGCCGGAGGCGCGACCAGGAAGGTGGCCGCGTCCTCGATGCGGGCCTCCGCCGGCTGTGTCGTACGCATGGAACGGCCCCCGCCCTTCGTCCTCGTTCTCTCGTGCTCGCGCTCGTGCTCGTGCTCGTGATCTCGTCCTCGTCAGGAAGCGTAGACGAGAGGGTCAGGAGTCCTGGACGAGCAGCCGGCCCCGGGTGCCGTCCCGCGACACGAAGGCGAAGAGCCGGGGCGCGGAGCCCAGCAGGAGGGAGAACGGCGTCCAGTTCGCGTCCAGTTGCAGGAGCAGCCGCCAGGCGTCGCCGTCCGGCCGGTCGTCCCCCTGGAAGTACGCGGGCGTTCCGCCGATCTTGTCGGCGTCGACCGGCTCGGCCCCCGGCGGGGTGGGGTCGGGGACGGGGCGCAGGGCGACGGTGAACTCCGCCTCCGCCCCGTCGGCGTCGTACAGCGTCGGTCCGGTCGTCAGCGGGCGTACGGGCCCGGCGTAGGTGCCGCCCGGCTGCACGATCACGGCGTTCTCGCCGCCGTCGGGGTCGATGACGTCGGGGTCGAAGAACGTCTCTCCGTGGTCGGCGTGGGTCACGAAGACGTAGGCCAGTCGCCCCTGCCCGGCGGGGCCGAGCACCGGATCCAGTGCGAACTGGCCGACGAACCGCATCGGTCTGTCCCATGCCTCGCTGACCGGCCACTGCGGGCCGGTCAGCCACACGGGCCGGCCGCCGAACTTCGTGGTCGGCGTGGAGACCGGACGGTCCGCCGGGATGAAGCCCTCGATGCGCAGTGCCGTCGCCATGACCGGCATCCTGCCAGGGGGCGGTGACATCGCCGCGGGGCCCGGCGCCCGCCGACGGTGTCCCGCCGCGGCGGGGTCAGGACAGCAGGGCCGGCGTGGCCGCCGTCAGCACGGACTCGATCCGGTGCCAGGTCTCCTCGTCGCGGGCGACCGGCGGGAGGGTGTCGCCCTCGCCGGTGCCCCAGGCGGTGGCGACGGCGACCGGGTCCTCGCCGGTGGCGGCGGCCGCCGCGAGGGCGGCGGCGCCGAGGGCGACGAGTTCGCCGGCGGCGGGGACGACGAGGGGGCGGCCGGAGAGGCGGCGGACGGTGTCGGTCCAGGTCCGGCCGCGGGCGCCGCCGCCGATGAGGCGCAGCGGCCGGTCGCGCACGGCCGGGTCGGCGGGGTCGAGGCCGCAGGCGGCGAGGAGGCCGTCGAGGGCGCGGAGGACGGTGAAGGCGGCGCCCTCGTAGGCGGCGCCGAGGACCGCGCGCGGGTCGGTGGTGTGACGGAGGCCGGTGAGCAGGCCGGAGGCGGCGGGGAGGTCGGGGGTGCGCTCGCCGTCCAGGTACGGGAGGACGACCGTCCCGCCGCCGGGGAGGGCGTCCTCGCGGTCGAGGCCGAGGAGGCCGGCGAAGCGGTCGACGGCGAGCGTGCAGTTGAGGGTGCAGCCCAGGGGCAGGTGGGTGCCGTCGGCGGCGGCGAAGCCGGCGAGGGCGGGGTCGGCGGGGCGGGTGCGGGTGGCGGCGAAGACGGTGCCGGAGGTGCCGAGGCTGACGACGGGGTGGTCGAGGAGGCCGGCGGCGCCGAGGCCGAGGCCGACGGCGGCGGCCATGTTGTCGCCGGTGCCGGCGGCGACGGCGACCGTGCGCGGCAGGCCGAGGGCGTCGGCGGCGGCCGCGGTGAGGCCGCCGACGCGGGTGGCTCCGGTGGGGGCCACGGCGGGCAGCCGTGCCGCGTCGAGGCCGAGGAGGTCGAGGAGGGCGGGGTCGTAGGCGCCGTCGGCGGTGGCGTACCAGCAGGTGCCGGAGGCGTCGCCGGGGTCGGTGACGGCCTCGCCGGAGAGGCGTTCGGTGAGCAGGTCGTGCGGGAGACGGACGGCGGTGGCGGCCTCGGCGTGGTGGGGTTCGTGCTCGCGCAGCCACTGCCACTTGGCGGCGGTCATGGAGGCGACGGGGACGGATCCGGTGCGGTCCAGCCAGGCCCGGGGGCCGCCGAGGAGGTCGGTGAGGGCGGCGGCCTGGGGGGCGGAGCGGGTGTCGTTCCAGAGGAGGGCGGGGCGCAGCGGCCGGTGGCCGGCGCCGAGCACGACGAGTCCGTGCTGCTGGCCGGCGACGGCGATGCCGGCGACGGCCTCCGGTGCGGTGCCGGCCTCGCGGACCGCCGCGCGGACGGCGGTGACCAGGGCCGTCCACCACTGTCCGGGGTCGCTCTCGCGGGCGCCGCCGGTGCCGGTGACGGTGTGCGGGGCACGGCCGAGGCCGAGGACCTCGCCGGTGGCGGTGTCGACGGCGACGGCCTTGGTGGACTGCGTGGAGCTGTCCACGCCGATCACGACGGAGCGGCTGACGGGCACGCCCTCACCTCATCTCATCTCTGTGACCTCGGGGGGTCTGGCGCCGCGGGGCGCCGGTGGCGTATTAGTTATCTCAGAAAACAAATCCGGCCGCCAGGAGAAGGACCCACCATGCCCGAGCGTTTCTCCCCCACCCCCGAGGACCGTTTCACCTTCGGCCTCTGGACCGTCGGCTGGCAGGGCCGCGACCCCTTCGGCGACGCGACCCGCCCCGCCCTCGACCCGGTCGAGTCGGTCGAGCGGCTGGCCGCCCTCGGGGCGTACGGCGTCACCTTCCACGACGACGACCTGATCCCCTTCGGCGCGCCGGAGGCGGAGCGCGACGCCGCCGTGAAGCGGTTCCGGGACGCCCTCGACCGCACCGGCCTCCAGGTCCCCATGGCCACCACCAACCTCTTCACCCACCCGGTCTTCAAGGACGGCGCCTTCACCGCCAACGACCGGGACGTGCGCCGCTACGCCCTGCGCAAGACGATCCGGAACATCGACCTGGCCGTGGAGCTCGGCGCGCGCGTGTACGTCGCCTGGGGCGGGCGCGAGGGCGCCGAGTCCGGCGCGGCGAAGGACGTGCGGGTGGCCCTGGACCGGATGAAGGAGGCGTTCGACCTGCTCGGGCAGTACGTCACCGAGCAGGGGTACGAGCTGCGGTTCGCGATCGAGCCGAAGCCGAACGAGCCGCGCGGCGACATCCTGCTGCCCACCGTCGGCCACGCCCTCGCCTTCATCGAGCGCCTGGAGCGGCCGGAGCTGGTGGGCGTGAACCCGGAGACGGGCCACGAGCAGATGGCGGGGCTGAACTTCCCGCACGGCATCGCGCAGGCGCTGTGGGCCGGCAAGCTCTTCCACATCGACCTCAACGGCCAGTCCGGCATCAAGTACGACCAGGACTTCCGGTTCGGCGCGGGCGATCTGCGCCAGGCGTTCTGGCTGGTGGACCTGCTGGAGTCGGCCGGATACACCGGCCCGCGCCACTTCGACTTCAAGCCGGTGCGCACCGACGGCTTCGACGGCGTCTGGGAGTCGGCGAGGAACTGCATGCGCAACTACCTGATCCTCAAGGAGCGGGCGGCGGAGTTCCGCGCCGATCCCGAGGTCGTGGAGGCCCTGGCCGCCTCCCGGCTGCCCGAACTGGCCGTGCCCACCGCCGCCGAGGGTCTGGCCGGGCTGCTGGCCGACCCGACCGCGTACGAGACCTTCGACGTGGACGCGGCCGCCGCGCGCTCGATGGCCTTCGAGCGGCTCGACCAGCTGGCCCTGGAGCACCTGCTCGGCGTACGGCGCTGAGCGCCGGAACCCCGGGCCCGGCGCCTTCCCGGACTCCGGCCCCGGGCCCCGGGAGGGCGTCGCCGGGCCCGGGCACCCGGGCCGGCGCCGGCGGGCGATGAGGGCGGCGCGGCGGACGCGACCCGGCTGCCGCTGACGGCGGGCCCGGTGGAGGCGCCGGCGAACGTGCCGGTGCGGGCGCGGGCCGCGGACCCCGTCGGCGACCTGGCCTCCGTGCGCCGCCTGGTCGCCCGGACCCGCGCCCTGCGACACTACGAGCCGCAGGGCGACGGCGCCGCCTGGGACCGGGCCGCCGCCCGATCCGTACCGTCCCCGAGGAACTGCCGATGCGCGTCGCCCTCTTCGTCACCTGTGTCAACGACGCCGTGTTCCCGTCGACCGGGGTGGCCACGGTCCGCCTGCTCGAACGGCTCGGTGTGGAGGTGGACTTCCCCGCGGCGCAGACCTGCTGCGGGCAGCCCTCGTTCAACACCGGCTACCGGCGGGAGACCGAGCCGCTGGTCCGGCGCACGGTTCGCGCCTTCGAGGGGTACGACCACGTCGTCGTGCCGTCGGGTTCGTGCGCGGCGATGGTCCGCCACCACTACCCGGCCTTCGGGCCGGAGGCGGCGGCGCTCGGGCCGCGCACGTACGAGCTGACCGAGTTCCTGGTGGACGTGCTGGGGGTGACGGACGTGGGGGCGTACTTCCCGCACGCGGTCACCTACCACCCGTCCTGCCACGGGCTGCGGATGCTCGGCCTCGGCGAACGCCCGCGCCGGCTCCTGGAGTCGGTGAAGGGGCTCGACCTGCGGGAGCTGCCGGGGGCGGAGGAGTGCTGCGGCTTCGGCGGCACCTTCGCGGTGAAGAACCCGGACGTGTCGGCGGCGATGGGCGCGGACAAGGTGGCGAACGCGGTGGCGACCGGCGCCGAGGTGCTGTGCGGCGCGGACAACTCGTGCCTGCTGCACGTGGGCGGCGTCCTGAGCCGGCGGGAGGCACCGCTGCGGGCGGTGCACCTGGCGGAGATCCTGGCGAGCACGGAAGAGGAGCCCTGGCGATGAGCGGAGTCTTCGTCGGCATGCCGGCCTTCCCGGAGGCCGCCCGCGAGGCCGTGCGCGACGAACGGCTGCGGGCCAACCTGCGGCACGCCACGCACACGATCCGCGACAAGCGGGCGCGGGCCGTGGCCGAGCTGGACGACTGGGCGGAGCTGCGCGAGGCGGGGAAGCGGATCAAGGACCGGACGCTCCGTCACCTCGACACGTACCTGCTGCGGCTGGAGGAGGCGGTGACGGCGGCGGGCGGCACGGTGCACTGGGCGGCGGACGCCGCCGAGGCCAACCGGATCGTGACGGAGCTGGTGAGGGCGACCGGCGAGACCGAGGTCGTGAAGGTCAAGTCGATGGCCACGCAGGAGATCGGGCTGAACGAGGCCCTGGAGGCCGAGGGGATCCGCGCCTACGAGACCGACCTCGCGGAGCTGATCGTGCAGCTCGGCCAGGACCGCCCCTCGCACATCCTGGTCCCCGCCATCCACCGCAACCGGGGCGAGATCCGCGACATCTTCCGTGCGGAGATGGGGCAGTGGGGCAGGCCGGCGCCCGAGGGGCTGTCGGACGAGCCCGCCGAGCTGGCCGAGGCGGCCCGGCTGCACCTGCGGGAGAAGTTCCTCCGCGCCAAGGTCGGGATCTCCGGCGCGAACTTCATGGTCGCCGAGACCGGCACCCTCGTCGTGGTGGAGTCGGAGGGCAACGGCCGGATGTGCCTCACCCTCCCCGAGACGCTGATCTCGGTCGTCGGCATCGAGAAGGTGGTGCCCACCTGGCGGGACCTGGAGGTCTTCCTCCAGACGCTCGCCCGCTCCTCGACGGCCGAGCGGATGAACCCGTACACGAGCATGTGGACCGGCACGACGGACGGGGACGGGCCGCGGACCTTCCACCTCGTCCTGCTCGACAACGGGCGCACCGACGCCCTCGCCGACGAGGTCGGCCGGCAGGCGCTGCGGTGCATCCGCTGCTCGGCCTGTCTCAACGTCTGCCCGGTGTACGAGCGGGCGGGCGGGCACGCGTACGGCTCCGTCTACCCCGGTCCCATCGGCGCGATCCTCACCCCGCAGCTGCGCGGCACCGCGAGCGAGGTCGACGCCTCGCTGCCGTACGCCTCCTCGCTCTGCGGCGCCTGCTACGAGGTGTGCCCGGTCGCCATCGACATCCCCGAGGTGCTGGTGCACCTGCGGGAGAGGGTCGCCGGGCAGGGCGGGAAGGGGCACCGGCTGGAGAAGGCGGCGATCAGGGCGGCGGGCTGGGTGCTCGACCGCCCCGGGGTCCTCGCGGCGGGTGAGCGGGTCGCGTCGAGGACCCGCGCGCTGCACCCGAGGAAGCTGCCCGGCCCCGGCGCCCGGCAGTGGTCGGAGAGCCGCGACCTGCCCGCCATGCCCGCCGAACCCTTCCGTGACTGGTGGAGGAAGAACCGCCCCGAAACCCGTCCCGACGACCGCCCCGACGACCGTCCCGAAGCCCGTCCCGACGACCGCACGGGAGACCGACCATGAGCCAAAACTCCCGCGAGCGGATCCTCGCCCGGATCCGGTCCGCCGTCGCGGACGCCCCCGAGGCGCCCGAGGTGCCCCGGACCTACCTCCCGCGCCACATCGCGGACGACCCGGACGCGGTCCTCGGCCTGCTCCACGAGAACCTCGCCGACTACCGGGCCCGGGTGCACCGCACCGACCCGGCGGGGCTGCCCGGGCTGATCGCGCGGCTGCTCGACGAACGCGGGGCGCGGAGCGTCGTCGTCCCGCCGGGGCTGCCGGAGGAGTGGCTGGCGGAGTCCGGTGCCGAGCGGGTGGCCGACGGGCCGGGGCTCGCGCCGGAGGCGCTGGACGCGGTGGACGCCGTGGTGACGGGGTGCGCGCTGGCGGTCGCGGAGACCGGGACGCTGGTGCTCGACGGCGGGCCGGGGCAGGGACGGCGCGCCCTCACGCTCGTGCCGGACCTGCACCTCTGTGTCGTACGGGCTCCGGAGCAGGTGGTGGCGTCGGTGCCGGAGGCGCTGCCCCGGCTGGATCCGCGGCGGGCGCTCACCTGGGTGTCGGGGCCGTCGGCGACCAGCGACATCGAGCTGGACCGGGTGGAGGGCGTGCACGGGCCCCGGACCCTGGAGGTCGTCCTGGTCCGGGGCCCGTCGTGAGGAGGTTCAGGCCGACTCGCGGATCACCAGCTCCGTGGGGAGGATGACGGTCGCCGGGTCCTCGCCCGCTATCCGGGCGAGGAGGGTGCGGACCATCTCGGCGCTGATCCGGTCCCAGGGCTGCCGGATGGTGGTCAGCGGCGGCTGGGAGGAGAGCGCGGCCGGGGAGTCGTCGAAGCCGCCGACGGCGATGTCCTCGGGGACCCGCCTGCCGGCGCGGGCGAGGGCGTCGAGGACGCCCTGGGCCATCAGGTCGGAGGCGACGAACACGGCGTCGACGTCGGGGGCCCGCTCCAGGAGGGTGCGGGCGGCCTCGGCGCCGCTGGCGCGGCTGTAGTCGCCGGTGACGACGAGGTCCTCGTCGACGGGGAGCCCGCAGGCGGTGAGCGTCTCGCGGTAGCCGGCGAGCCGCTCCACCCCGCCGGGGGTGTCGAGGGGGCCGGTGACGGTGGCGATCCGGCGCCGGCCGGTGGCGTGGAGGTGGCGGACCATCTCGCGGGCGCCGTCGCGGTCGTCGGCGGCGACGTACCCGATGCGGGTGGTCTGGCCGAGCGGCTTGCCGCAGGCGACGACGGGCACGCCGGCCTCGTGGAGCCGCGCCACGACGGGGTCGCCGGAGTGGCTGGAGACGAGGAGGACGCCGTCGACGTGGCCGGCCTCGATGTAGCGGAGGTTGCGGCGGCGCTCGTCCTCGGTGCCGGCGATCATCAGGATCAGGGGGATGTCGCGGTCGGCGAGGGCCTGGGTGCAGGCCCTCAGGAGGACGTTGAAGTTGGGGTCCTCGAAGAAGCGCTCCTGCGGTTCGGTGAGCAGGAAGGCGACCGAGTCGGACTTGCCGGTGATCAGCGAGCGGGCGTGCCGGTTGACGACGTACCCCGTTCTGCGGATCGCGGCGTCGACGGCCGCCTTCGCCGCCGGGCTGACGTAGTGGCCGCCGTTGAGGACGCGGGAGACGGTGCCGCGCGAGACGCCCGCCTCGCGGGCCACGTCGTGGATGGTCGCCGGCCGGCGTCTGCTCGCTGCTGGGCTCATGCTGTGTGTTTCCCCTCGTTCCCCTGTGCTCAGGACTTTACGGCGCCGGACAGCAGGTCGAGGCTCCAGAACCGCTGGATGACGAGGAAGAGGGCGATCAGGGGGACGACGGCGAGCAGCGCGCCGGTGATCACCAGGGTGTAGAGGGCGGGCTGGCTCGCGCCCTGCTTGAGGAGGGTGAACAGGCCGACGGTCATGGGGAACTTCTCGTCGTCGCCGAGCATGATGAACGGCAGCAGGAAGTTGTTCCAGATGGCGACGAACTGGAAGAGGAAGATCGTCACCAGGCCGGGGCCGAGCATCGGGACGGCGATCCGGGTGAAGATCCGCCATTCGCCGGCCCCGTCCACGCGCCCCGCCTCGACCAGCTCCGCCGGGATGGCGGCCTCGGCGTAGATGCGGCCGAGGTAGACGCCGTACGGGGAGAGGATCAGCGGCAGCAGGACGGAGAGCCGGCTGTCGGTCAGGTCGGCCTCGGCCATCAGCAGGTACTGCGGGACGGCGAGGATGACGGGGGGCATGAGGACGCCGGTGAGCATGACGTTGAAGAAGAGTTCCCGGCCGCGGAAGCGGTAGACGGCGAGGGCGTAGCCGGCGAAGGCGGAGACGACCGTCGACAGGAGGGCGCCGAGTCCTGCGTAGAGGACGGAGTTGCCCATCCAGCGCCAGTAGATGCCGTCGCGGTAGGCGGTGAGGTCGCCGAGGTTGCCGGCGAAGCCGCTGCCCGGGAGGAAGGTGAAGGTGGAGAACAGCTCGTCGTCCGCCTTGGTGGCGGCGACGACGACCCAGGCGACCGGGAGCAGGCAGTAGAGGGCGCCGAGGATCAGGGCCGCGGTGGGCAGCAGCGCGGTGCGGCGGGGGCTCGGGGGGCCCTGCGGGACGCCGGGGGTGGTGCCGGCGGCGGGGGCCGCCTTGCGGAGCGTCGGGGAGGCGGTCCCGGTCATCGGCCGGCTCCTTGCGTGGTGCGGCGGCTGGAGATCCTGAGGAGGGTGAAGGAGAGCGCGAAGGTGGCGAGGGCGAGGACGACGGCCGTGGCGGAGGCCGCGTGGATGTTCCCGCCGGTGAACGCGTCGTTGTAGACCTTCATCAGGGGGCTCCAGGTGGAGGGGATGCCGTTGGTGAGCGGCTTGAGCGTCATCGGCTCGTTGAAGACCTGGAGGGTGGCGATGACGGAGAAGAAGAAGGTGAGGACCAGGGAGGGCAGCACCATCGGGATCTTGACGCGGAGCGCGATCTGGAGTTCGGAGCAGCCGTCGAGCGTGGCCGCCTCGTACACCTCGGCGGGCAGGGCGCGCAGCGCGGTGTAGATGACGATCATGTTGAAGCCGGTGCCGCCCCAGACGGCGATGTTGGCCATCGCGAGGTAGAGCGGGCCGCCGTCCATGAGATCGGGCTGCGGGAGGCCGGCCTTCTCCAGGAGGTGGTGGAAGGGGCTGACGTCCGGGAGGTAGAGGAAGCCCCAGAGGACGGCGGCGATGACGCCGGGGACGGCGTACGGGAGGAAGATCGCCAGCCGGGCGAAGGAGCGGCCCCGGACGCGCCGGGAGTCGAGCAGGAGCGCGAAGAGGAGGGCGAGGCCGAGCATCACGGGGACGACGACGGCGCCGTAGCCGAGGACACGGAGCGCGCTGGCGAGGAACTCGGAGTCGGTGAGGGCGGAGGCGTAGTTCTCCAGGCCGGCCCAGACCTCGGACTTGGCTCCCTTGCCGAGGCCGAGCCCCTTGATCTCGATCTTGTGGAAGCTGAGCCAGACCGCGTAGCCGATGGGCAGCGCGAAGAAGAGGGCGAAGAGGACGGCGGCGGGGAGGAGGAAGGCGTAGGGGGCGCTTCGCGCTCGTCTGGGGGTGGCGGTGGGCGACGGGTGGGCGTACGGGGCGCTTCGCGCTCGTCCGAGGGTGGCGGTGGGCGACGGGTGGGCGTACGGGGCCGCCTCGGCCCCGTACGACCGGGGCGCGCCCTGGGAGGGCCGCGTCACTTCGCGACCTCGAAGCCCTGCTTGCCGAGGTCGGTCACCGTGGTCTCCTGGACCTTGGCGAGGGCGGCGCCGAAGGCGGGCGCGGTCCTGGCCTTGGCGGCCTTGCCGAACTCGTCCTTGAAGGCGGTGTAGGCGACGTTCACGTTGGGGCCCCAGGCGGCGGGGGCGGTGGTCTTCGCTATCTCGGCGGCCTTCGGGTAGAAGTCGGGCTGGTTGGCGAAGTAGTCGGGGGCCTTGGCGAGGGCGCCGCTGGTCTGGGCGGCGGTGGCGGCCGGGTAGATGCCGCTCTCCCGGACGAGGGCGGCCAGCGCCTCGGGGTCGGTGTTGAGCCAGGTGGCGAACCGCGCGGCGGCGGCCTTGTGCTTCGAGTCGCTGGTGACGGCGGTGGAGGAGCCGCCCCAGCTGCCGGTGGCGTTCTCGCCCCGGTTCCACTGCGGGAGGGGGGCCATGGCCCACTTGCCCCTGGTGTCGGGGGCGGCGGTGGTGAGGGTGCCGGGAGCCCAGACGGCGGAGACCCAGGCGATCTGCTCGCCGGTGTTGAGGGCCTTGTTCCAGGCGGGGGTGTACATGGGCTGGTTGTCGATGGCGCCCTCGGCGACCAGGCCGCCCCAGAAGTCGGTGACCTTCCGGGTGGCGGCGTCGTCGATGCCGACCTTCCAGGTGTCGCCCTCGAAGGTCCACCACGCGGCGCCGGCCTGCTGGGAGAGACCGGCGAAGAGGCCGGAGTCGTTGGCGGAGAAGGTGGTGAGGGCCTTCTCCGGGGCCTTCTTCTTCAGGGCGCGGGCCGTCTCGGCGAACTCGTCCCAGGTGGTGGGGACGGTGAGGCCGTACTGCCGGAAGAGGTCCTCGCGGTAGAAGAACATCAGGGGGCCGGAGTCCTGGGGCAGGGCGTACACGGCGTCGCCGCCGAAGGTGGTCTGCTGCCAGACGCCGGGGGCGAAGTGCCGCTCGACGCCCTCGACCTCGGCGGCGATGTCGGCGAGGGCGTCGTTGCTGACGAGGGTCGGCAGGGCCTGGTACTCGGCCTGGACGAGGTCGGGGCCCTTGTGGGCCTTGGCCGCCGTGATGATCTTGGTGACGAGGTCGTCGCCGGACGCCTGCTTCTGCACCGTGACCTCGATGTCGGGGTGCTTGGCGTTCCAGAGGGCGGCGACCTTGTCCATGCCGGGCGCCCAGGCCCAGTAGGTGAGCTCGACGGAGCCGGACGCCGCGCCCGCCTCGTCGCCGGAGTCGGATCCGCAGGCGGTGAGCGCGGAGGCGCCCAGGAGGACGGCGGTGGCGGCGGCGAGGCTGCGGCGCGTGATCTGGGGCATGGGTGGGTTCTCCCTGACCGAAAGGGGCCTCCCCCTCGGACGGGGAGGCCGACCATGCATCTGTGAGCGTTCACAGTAGAGAAACGTTCCGGACACTTGTCAATGGTTGTTCCTGTGCGGTTATGTTGCGTTGTCGCTGCAGAATCTGGTGTGTGTACGTTCACAGATACGCTCACCACACACCCCTTCCGTTCCCCAGGCGCTCAGGAGAGACTCATGTCAGCCACGACCCCCCAGGGCCTGACCCGGCTCGCGTTCGGCGGGGACTACAACCCCGAACAATGGCCGGAGAGCGTCTGGCAGGAGGACGTCCGGCTGATGCGGGAGGCCGGCGTCACGATGGTGAGCGTCGGGATCTTCTCCTGGGCGCTCCTGGAGCCCGAGCCGGGCCGCTACGACTTCGGCTGGCTCGACCGGGTCCTCGACCTCCTGCACGCGAACGGCGTCCGGGTCGACCTCGGCACCCCCACCGTGGCCCCGCCCGCCTGGTTCTACCGCGCGCACCCCGAGGCGCTGCCCGTCACCGCCGACGGCGTCCGGCACACCTACGGCTCGCGCGGGGCGATCTGCCACAGCTCCCCCGCCTACCGCGAGGCCGCCGCCCGGATCACCACCGAGCTGGCCCGCCGCTACGCCGGCCACCCGGCGCTCGCGCTCTGGCACGTCCACAACGAGTACGGCGTCCCCGTCAGCGCCTGCCACTGCGACACCTGCGCCGCCGGGTTCCGCCGGTGGCTGGCCGGCACGTACGGCTCGCTGGAGGCCGTGAACGAGGCGTGGGGCACCGCCTTCTGGGGCCAGCGGTACGGCGCGTACGAGGAGATCCTGCCGCCCCGCACCACCCCCACCGTCGGCAACCCGGCCCAGCGTCTCGACTACCGCCGCTTCGCCGACGCCACCCTCCGCGAGAACTTCCGGGCCGAGCGGGACATCCTCCACGCGCTGTCCCCGGGCGTCCCGGTCACCACCAACTTCATGACAGCGCTCAGCCAGTGCGACGCGATCGACTACTGGGCCTGGGGCCGCGAGGTGGACCTCGTCACCAACGACCACTATCTGATCACCGACGGCCGGCGCACCCACGTCAACCTCGCCATGGCCGCCGACCTCACCCGCTCCGTCGCCGGCGGCGCCCCCTGGCTGCTCCTGGAGCACTCCACCTCGGGCGTGAACTGGCAGCCCCGCAACCCGGCCAAGCGCCCCGGCGAGATGGCCCGCAACTCCCTCGCCCATGTCGCCCGCGGCTCCGAGGGCGCGATGTTCTTCCAGTGGCGGCAGTCCCGGCGCGGCGCCGAGAAGTTCCACTCGGCGATGGTCCCGCACGGCGGCACCGACACCCGGATCTGGCGCGAGGTGACCGAACTCGGCGCCGGCCTCGGCGCCCTGGAGGAGATCCGGGGCAGCCGGACCGTCCCGGACGTGGCCATGGTGTGGGACTGGCAGTCCTGGTGGGCCCAGGGCCTGGAGTGGCGCCCGAGCGAGGCCCACGACGCCCGGGAGCGCGCCGACAGCTTCTACGAGACGCTCTACGACCGGCACCTCACGGTGGACTTCGCCCCTCCCGAGGCGGACCTCTCGGCCTACCCGCTCGTCGTCGTCCCGGCGCTCTACCTGACCACGGAGGCCGCCGGGCGGAACCTGCGGGAGTACGTGGAGAACGGCGGCACCCTGGTCGTCTCGTACTTCTCCGGCATCGTCGACGAGCACGACGCCGTCCACCCCGGCGCCTACCCGGGCGCGCTCCGGGACGTCCTCGGCCTCACCGTCGACGAGTGGTCGCCGCTCCTGGACCACCAGCGCGTCGGGATCGCCGGCCCCGGCGGCGCCGTGCTCACCGGCGACGTGTGGACCGAGTCCGTCCGGCCGCGCGGCGCCGAGACCGTCTGGACCTACGCGGACGGACCGGCCGCGGGCGGGCCCGCCGTCACCCGGCACCGGCTCGGCCGGGGCACCGCCTGGTACGTCTCCACCCGCCTCGACGCGGCCTCGCTGGACACGATCGTGGCGGCGGCCTGCGAGGACGCCGGCGTGCCCGGGCGGACCGCGCTCCCGCGCGACGTGGAGGTCGTCCGCCGGGCCGGCGCCCGCGGCCACTATCTCTTCGCGCTCAACCACACGGACGCGGAGGCGAAGGTGCCGCTGGACGGCACCGGCACGGAGCTGCTCGGCGGCGAACGGACGAGCGGCACGCTCACCGTCCCTGCGGGCGGGGTCCGGGTCGTCCGCCTGGACGGCTGACGCACCAGGCGCCGTTCGGCCACGACAGCGGGCTGCCGCCGGCGGCGGCCCGGTTCGCCCACCGCCGAGCCCGCGCCGCGTGACGCAGGGCCGGGTGCCCGCCGGCGGCGTGCGCGCCGGCGGGTCAGCGGACGGCGCCGCGGTGGCCCAGGCGGGCGGAGAGCTCACCGGCGCCGCGCACGGCGAGGGCGGTCAGTTCGTCCTCACGGGCCTCGTCCCAGCGGATGACCGGCACGGAGACGGAGAGCGCGGCGACGACCCGGCCGGAGCGGTCGCGGACGGGCGCGGCGACGCAGGAGACGTCCGGGTGGGACTCGCGCCGCTCGACGGCGACGCCGAGGACGGCGATCTCGGCGAGGGCGGCGCGCAGCACGTCCGGGTCGGTGATGCTCTCCGGGGTCATGGCCACCAGCGCGCGCCCGTCCAGGAGTTCGCCGAGCGCGTCGGCGGGGAGCATGGCGAGGAGCATCTTGCCGACGGCCGTGCAGTGGGCGGGGAGCCGCCGGCCGGCCTCCGGCACCACGCGGACCGCGTGGGTGGAGTCCACCGTGGCGACGCGGATGACGTCGGCGTCCTCCAGGAGGGCGACGTGGACGGTCTCGCCGCAGCTCTCGGCGATCTCACGGGCGACCTCGCGGCCCTCGGCGGCGAGGTCGAGCCGCTCGGCGTACCGGCTGCCGAGCTGGTAGGTGCGCACCCCGAGCCGGTAGCGGCCGGGCTGGTCGGGCACCGGGACGAGGTAGTTGCGGGCCGCGAGCGTGGAGACCAGCTCGTGGGTGGTGGTGCGGGGCAGCTGGAGCCGGCGGGTGATCTCGGGGGCGGAGAGCGTTCCGTCTCCCTGGAGGAAGAGCTCCAGGATGTCGAGTGCCCTGGTCACCGCGGGTACGAGTCGCCCCATGGCCCCTGCCTCACCTTCCCGCCGGCCGTCGTGCCGCGCTGTTCGACATGCCGCACCACGGCCGGAATCGCGGACAGAGACTAGCCGGGTGCCGGGTGCCGGGCAACGGACCCGGCGTGGACGCGCTCCCCTCGACCGGGGGAGACCGCGCGGCCGCCCGGCCCCGCTCAGGGCAGCCGCTCGATCCGTTCCAGGTTCTCCTCGCCCCACGCGCCGAGCGGAGCGAGGGCGGCGTTCAGCGAGTGCCCGAAGGGGGTGAGCGAGTAGACGACCTTCGGCGGCACCTGTTCGTGCACCTCGCGGTGGACCAGTCCGCTCGCCGCCATCTCCTTGAGCTGGAGGATCAGGATCCGCTCACTGATCCCCGGCACGGCGCGGCGTAACGCGCCGAACCGCAGCGGCTGTTCACCCAGCTCGAAGAGGATGAGCCCTTTCCACTTGCCTCCCATGACCGTGATGGCCGCGTCCAGTCCGCAGGTGTACTTCCGTCCGCCCATGCCGCCCGCGCCTCCGCATACATCCGTGTGTGTACCCGACAGAAATGTCGGTACTTGATCCAATGTACGGGCTCTCGCACGATGGAACCGGGGCCGTGAACAGCACGTTTCGCACCCCGATCCACCACGCGCACCAGGGAGTTGGGCATGTCCGAGCAGCACCGCACACCCGTCACCGTGATCGGCCTCGGATCGATGGGCAGCGCCCTCGCGGCGGCGTTCCTCGCCGCCGGCCACCCGACGACGGTCTGGAACCGGACGCCGGAGCGGGCGGCGCCGCTCGCGGAGCGCGGCGCGACGGTCGCCGCGACACCGGCGGAGGCCCTGGCGGCGAGCCCGCTGGCCGTCACCTGCCTCACCACCTTCGACGCCACCCGGGACGCCCTCGGCGCGGCCGGGGCCGAGCTCGCCGGCCGGACCCTGGTGACCCTCAACAGCGGGTCGCCCGCCGGGGCCCGCGACACGGCCCTGTGGGCGTCCGGGCACGGGGCGCGGTTCCTGGCGGGGGCCATCCTCGACGTGCCGTCGGCGGTCGGCGCGCCCGGGACCCTGCTCACCTACGCCGGCGACCGGGCGGCGTTCGACACGCACGCGCCGGCGCTGCGGGCGCTGGGCGGGGACACGGTCCACCTGGGCGAGGAGCCCGATCTGGCGGCGCTGTACGAGATGGCGGTGGGGGCGGCCCTGCTGCCCGCGCTCGTCGGCTTCTTCCAGGGCGCAGCCGCCCTCCAGGCGCGCGGCCGGACGGCCGCGAGCATGGTGGGCTTCACCGGCCGGCTGCTCGACATGACCAAGGAGCTGCTGCCGGTGCTCGCCGACGAGATCGACCGGGGCGACTACGGCGCCGGCGAGTCCTCCGTGAACCTCTTCCTCGCCGGCACCGCCCACGACGCGGAGCTGGAGAAGGAGACCGGGGTGGACTCCGGCTGGCTCGCGCCGATGCACGACCTGGTGCGGCGGGCCGCCGAGGCCGGTCACGGCGAGGACAGCATCGCCGCCCTCACCGAGCTGCTGCGCAAGCCCGCCGGCCCCTCCTGACCGGCCGGCCCGTCAGCCGGCCTCCGGCTCGGCGAGCAGGTCGTCGACGAGGGCGAGGCGGGTCTCGGGGAAGTACTCCGCGATCGCCTCGCGCATCATCGCCTCGCCCTCCGGGTCGGGGGTGCCGCACTTCTCCCGTGTCTCCCGGTCCGGCCAGCGGGCGTACGACACCCAGGTGCCGTCGTCCGCCCGGTGGAGCCGGGAGCCGTAGCTGCCGCACTCCTGACGGATGGCCAGGGTCACCCGGTGCCAGCCGTCCATGAGCTGCTGCTCCCGCCCGGGCCGCAACCGCCACCGGTACACCACCGCGAACATCTCTCCGCCTCCCTCGTCCCTCCGGCGGCCCGGGCCACCCGCGCCACCGCTGCGACAGAAGGAACTACACCGATCAGTTCACTGTCAAGACTGAACCGTTCGGTCGACATCGGGGACGCCCCTTCAGTCGAAGCGCTTCGACCTTTCCCCGCCGCCAGTCTGGACACGTCAACTCCCCCGCGTTACGGTCTCGCTGAGCCGTCGACGCACACGTTCGACGCCTCCGTCGAAGCGATTCACCACAGTCCTGCGCGCGGGGAGATCGGATGGTCACGCTTGCCGAGGTCGCCCGGCACGCCGGAGTGTCGGCCAGCACGGTGAGCTATGTCCTCAGCGGCAAGCGGCCCATCTCCGACCTCACCCGGCGACGGGTGCGGGACAGCATCGAGGAGCTCGGCTACCAGCCGCACGCCGGGGCCCGCGCGCTCGCCAGCAGCCGGTCGCGGATCATCGCGCTGATGGTGCCGCTGCGCACCGACATGTACGTGCCGGTCATGCTGGAGATCGCCGTCGCCGTCGCCACCACGGCCCGGGCGCACGGCTACGACGTCCTGCTGCTCACCGGCGAGGAGGGGCCGTCCGCGCTGCGCCGGGTCACCGGCAGCGGGCTCGCCGAGGCCGTGATCCTCATGGACGTCCAGCTCGACGACGGGCGGCTGCCGCTGCTGCGCGGGGCCGCGCCGCCGGCCGTCCTCGTCGGCCTCCCCGCCGACCCGGCCGGACTCAACTGCGTGGACCTGGACTTCGCCGCCGCCGGGGCGCTCTGCGTGGAGCACCTGGCCGGCCTCGGGCACCGGGAGATCGCCGTCGTCGGCGGCTCGCCCGGGGTGTACGCCCGGCACACCGGCTTCGCCGAGCGGACCCTCGGCGGACTGCGTGAGCGGGCCGCCCGGCTGGGCGTCGGACTGCTGCACCGGCCGTGCGACGGCAGTCACGACGCGGTCGCCGGGGTGCTCGCCCGCATCCTCGACGAACGCCCGGCGGTCAGCGCCTTCGTGGTGCAGAACGAGACGGCCGTGGAGCCGCTCCTCGCCCTGCTGCGGCGGACCGGCCGGGCGGTCCCGGAGGACGTGTCGGTGGTCGCGGTCTGCCCGGAGGCAGTGGCCGAGCGTGCGTCCGTGCCGCTCACCTCGGTGGCGATCCCGGCGCAGGAGCTGGGCCGGCGGGCCGTGGAGCGGCTCTTCGCCCGGCTGACCGGTCCGGACGGCCCGGACGGTCCGGGAGCGACCGGGGTGGAGCTGCTCACGCCGGTGCTGACGGTCCGGGAGAGTTCGGGTCCGCCGCCCGCCCGCCGGCCCGCGGACTGACCAGTGCGCGCTCCACCCCCGCCCGCAGCCTCAGCCGCCGCCGCACCCCGGGGGCGCGGAGCTCGACGTCGGCGTCCCGGTCGGGGCGGAGCACGGCCCGCCACTCCCCCGGCGCCCAGCTCAGGTCGATCCGGGCGCCGAAGCGGGTCCGGACGCCGGTGAGCCGGCCGCGGGCGCAGAGCCCGGGCGGCGGGGCGGGCAACAGGACGAGCCGCCCGGGGGTGGAGCGGACCAGCGCCTCGATGAGCAGGGCGGGCAGGGCGTGGGCGGCGTCGGCGTTGTACACGTCGCGCTCCGGGTAGTGGGCGCTCATCAGGGAGGCGTGGAAGTAGTCGCCGCCGAGGACCCGCCGGAGGGCCTCGCCCGTGCGGCCGGCGTCGCCGAGCCGGGCGGCGATGAGGCCCTGGTGGAGGTGGCCGTGGGCCGAGTCGTTCTCGCTGCCGCGCAGTTCGAGGGCGCGGGCGGCGGCCCGGGCCAGGCCGGGGGTGTCGTACGGGGTGATCTCGTCGAGCGGCCAGACGGGGTAGAGGTGGCTGAGGTGCCGGTGGTCGTAGCGGTCGCCGAGGCCGGGCCAGGCCCATTCGGCGAGGGCGCCGTCGTCGTTGACGCGGTGGGGCGGCAGGCGGTCGGCGAGGGCACGCAGCCGGGTGGCGCGGTCGGCGGGGGCGCGGTCGGCCGCGGCGGTGAGCGCGTGGCGGGCGGCGGCGAGGTCCATGGTGGCGTTGACGGCGCCCCAGCTGCCGCCGCGCGGCCGGTTCTCCGGCGAGTAGGAGGGGACGACGACGAGGTGCCCCGCGGCGTCGGTGCGGGTGAGGAAGTCCTCGTAGAAGTCGGCGAGTTCGTCGAGGAGTCCAGTGAGCCAGGGATCGCGGCGGCCGTCGGCCTCGTCCGCTTCGAGGAGCGGGAGGAGGAGCCAGTCGGCGGCGGCCGTCCAGAGGTGGAGGGGGTATTCGCGGTCGAAGTGGTAGGTGTGGCCGGTCTCGCCGTCGGTGTGGGCGGGGGCGACGATGCCGCGGGTGCCGAAGACGGCCCGGGCGTTGTCCCGCCAGTGGGCCGACTGGCCCCGGATCAGGGCGCGGTGGGCGTCGGTGACCTCGGGCAGGTCGGCGGCGACGGCGGAGGCGGTCTGGAGGGCGAGGTTGGCGTCGGTGGTGAAGCCGCCGGCCCAGGCGGTGTCCCAGTCGCCGGTCCACAGGCCGCAGAGGCGCGGCGGGTACAGGCCGGCCGAGGAGAGCAGGTGGTGGCGGCCGGCGGCGAAGAGGCGTTCGAGGAGGGCGGGTCCGGCGGGGCGGGCGAGCAGCGCGGATCCGGGCAGGGCGCGGTCGGCGGGGTCGGCGGCGAGGTCGAGGGCGACCCGGCGGTAGGCGGCGCGGTGGAGCGCGGTGTGCCGGCCGAGGAGCCGGGCGTACGCGGCGGCGGGGCCGTCCTCGCCGGCGAGGGCGCGGAGCGCGGCGGTCTCCGCGGCGGGGTCGTACGGGCCGTCGTGGCGGCGGACCCGGGTGAGCAGGAGCAGCCGGCGGGCGCCTTCGACGCGGATGCCCCGGTCGGTGAGGGTGGTGCGGCCGGTGTCGGCGACGGCGAGGGTGACGCCGGTGTAGCCGAGGGTGGAGCCGGGGTAGCCGGCGCGCAGGGTGAGGACGGTCTCGCCGTGGGCGGTGGCGACGGAGCGGCCGGCCGTGAGGCCGGGCGGGACGCCGTCGAGGCGGTGGTCGAGCTCGACGCGGACGCGGGGTCCGGGCTCCGTCACGTACTGGACGAGGACGTCGTCGGCGCGGGAGACGAGGACCCGGCTGACGCGGTCGCCCGTGGTGGCGGTGACGACGCCGGTGGTGAAGTCCGCCTCGCGCCGCGTCCCTGCGCCGCCTGCCGGGGGCTCGCCGCGGACGCGGGTGAGGAAGCCGGGATGGAAGGGCTGGATCCAGCGGAGCGGGCGGCCGTCGGTGAAGGTCTCGGCCGCCGTGAGGTCGCCGGCGAGGAGGGCGTCCTGGAGGGCGGGGAGCCGGCCGGCGAGGCGGGGCGGGTCGGTGTCGCCGGGACGGTGGTGGGGGCGGACGAGGGTGTGGTGGGTGACGATCACCCGGTCGTCCGCGGGGTCGCCGTACACCAGGGCCCCGTGCCGGCCGTTCCCGGCGGGGAAGGCGTCCTCCCAGCGGGTGGCGGGCGCGGGTTCCCACGTGCCGTGCACGGGGGTGCGCGGGGGTTCGGGGGCGGGTGCGGTCATGGGTGCTCCTCCAGGACGGCGGCGCCGAAGCGGTCGAGGGTGACGGTGTCGTCGACGGTGGCGCCGGTGAGCAGGTCGCGGTGGCGGCCGGGGACGCGGACGGTGACCGGGTCGCGGCCGTGGTGGAGCAGGAAGAGGAGGTCGCCGCGGCGGACGGCCTCGACGCCGTCGGGGAGTCCGGTCACGACGGGGTGGATCCCGGCCTCGTGGGCGGCCTCGGCGAGGAGGGTACGGAGCGCGCGGGGTTCGGGGAGGGTGGAGAGGTAGCGGGTGCGGCCGTGGCGGAGGACGGCGGGGCGGCCGTCGAGCGGGCCGCCCCGGTAGGAGGCCAGGATCTCGGCGCCGGGGGCGGGGACCAGTTCCTCGGACCAGAGGGTGCCGCGGAAGGTGCCGCAGTCGGCGCGGGCGTCGGGGCCGTCGGGGTCGAGGGGCCACCACTCGTCGATCCGGTCGATGCCGAGGAGGGCGCGGAGGCGGGCGTCCATGCCGCCGGGGCGGATCCGGTCGTGCGGGTCGGCGACGCCGGTGAAGAAGCCGCAGACGAGCCGGCCGCCGCCGGCGACGTACCGCTCCAGGTTCGCGACGGCCGTGTCGTCGAGCAGGTAGAGGTGCGGGAGGACGACGAGGGGGTGGGCGGCGAGGTCGTGGTGGGGGTGGGCGAGGGTGACGGGGAGTCCGGCCTCCCAGAGGGCGCGGTGCCAGGTACGGACGAGGTCGCCCTGGTCGAGGTGGCCGGAGAGGGCGCCCTCGTGGCGCCCGGCCCACCAGGAGTGCCAGTCGTGGAGGAGGGCGATCCCGGGGCCGGGGACGCGGCTGCCGGCGACGCGGGGGCCGAGGCGGGCGAGGTCGGCGCCGATGCGGACGGTCTCGCGGTAGCCGCGGCCGCGGGCGCCGCTGTGGCCGATCATGCCGGAGTGGAACTTCTCGGCGCCCTGGCGGGAGGGGCGCCACTGGAAGAAGTGGACGGCGTCGGCGCCCCGGGCGACGGCCTGGAGGGTCCAGAGCCGGTTGAGCCCTTCGGGTTTGGGGCGGTTGACGGTTCGCCAGTTGACGGCGCCGGCGGCCTGTTCCATGACCATCCAGGGTCGGCCGCCGGCCTCGGCGCGGGTGAGGTCGGCGACGAACGCGTTCTCGTGGGCGCCGGCGCGGGGGTCGGCCGGGTCGGGGTAGACGTCGACGGAGACGACGTCCTCCTCGGCGGCCCAGGCCCAGCCGTCCTGGCCGGACCAGAACGGCATGAAGTTGGTGGTGACCGGCAGGTGCGGGGTGTGCTTGCGGACGATGTCGCGTTCGGCGCGGTAGCACTCCAGGAGCAGGTCGGAGGTGTAGCGGCGGAAGTCGAGGACGTGGGAGGGGTTGCGCAGGTAGTGGGCCCGGCGCGGCGGCAGGATCTCGTCCCAGGAGGCGTACCGCTGGCTCCAGAAGTCGGTGCCCCAGGTGGTGTTGAGGGCGTCGAGGGTGCCGTACCGGTCGCGGAGCCAGCCGCGGAAGGTGCGGGCGGCCTCGTCGCCCCAGTCGTAGGTGCAGTACTCGTTGTTGATGTGCCACATCACGAGCGCGGGGTGCCCGGCGTAGCGGGCGGCGAGGTCCTCGGTGATGGCGGCGGCGTGGGCGCGGTACGCCTCGCTGGAGTGGGCGAAGTGCTGGCGGGAGCCCCACCATTCGGTGCGGCCGTCCTCGTCCCGGGGCAGGGTCTCGGGGTGGCGGCGGCCGAGCCAGGGCGGCGGGGAGGCGGTGGGGGTGGCGAGGACGACGTCGATCCCGTGCGCGCGGGTGAGGTCCATGAGCCGGTCGAGCCAGCCGAACTCGCGGGCGCCCGGCTCGGGTTCGAGCCGGGCCCAGGAGAAGACGCCGAGGGTGACGGTGGTGACCCCGGCCCGCCGCATGAGCCGCAGGTCCTCGGCCCAGGTCTCCTCCGGCCACTGTTCGGGGTTCCAGTCGCCGCCGTAGAGGAGGCGGGCGGGACGGCCGGGGGGCCGGGTGAGGTCGTCGAGGCGGGGCATGGGGCCTTCCTGAGGGGGATGGGGAGGGCCCGTCCGGCCCTTCGCGCCGGACGGGCCCTGGGGCTCAGCCCTTGACGGCGCCGGTGAGCATGCCCTTCTTGAAGTGCTTCTGGACGAAGGGCGAGAGGGCGGCGACGGGCAGCAGGGCGAGGACCATGACGGCCATCTGGACGGCGAGCCCGGAGAGGTCGCCCGCCTTGACGGCCTGGCCGAGTCCGACGGGGATCTCCTGTTTCTGGGCGAGCTGGATGAGGACGTTCTGGAGCGGCATCATGGTCTGGTCGTTGAGGTAGATGGAGGCGTTGAACCAGGCGCTCCAGTAGCCGACCGCGTAGAAGAGGGTGATGACGGCGATCACCGCGCGGGAGAGCGGCATCACGATCGTCCACAGGATGCGCAGGTCGCCGGCGCCGTCGATGCGGGCGCTGTCGGTGAGTTCGGGCGAGATGCCCATGAAGAAGGCGCGCAGGACGAGGATGTTGAAGACGCTGACGGCGCTGGGGAGGATCAGGGCCAGGTAGGTGTCGGTGAGGCCGAGGGTCTGCACCAGCAGGTAGGTGGGGATGAGGCCGGCGCCGAAGAACATGGTGCCCATCAGCGTGAAGAGGATGATCCGGTGTCCGAAGGAGCCGGGCCGGGAGAGGCCGTAGGCGCAGAGCACCGAGACCGTCATCGAGAAGAGGGTGCCGGCGACGGTGACGCCGAGGCTGACCAGGACGGCCCGGGTCACCTGGCCGCCGCTCAGCAGCTCCCGGTAGGCGATGAGGGTGAGGTCGCGGGGGACGACGACGAGGCCGCCGGTCTCGGTGATGGTCCGCTTGGAGGAGAGGCTGGTGACGACGACGATCCAGAGCGGGAAGAGGACCGCCAGGCAGGCGAGGACGAGGAGGCCGGCCTTGGCGGTGAGGCCGGCGCGGGTCGGTGGTTCCTCCCAGACGGGGCGGGCGGGCGCCGCCCACCGGGAGCGCCGTTCCGGGTGGGGCGGGCGGACGGCCGACAGGGGCCGTTCGAGGAGTCGCTGGGTCATTTCCGGTACACCCCCTGTTCGCCCATGAGGTGGGCGGCCTTGTTCGCGGAGAGGACGAGCACGAGGCCGACGAGGCCCTTGACGAGTCCGGCCGCGGCGGCGTAGCTGAAGTCCTGGCTGCGCAGACCGGTCCACCAGACGAAGGTGTCGAGGACCTCGGCGGCGGCGGGTCCGACGGCGTCGCGCTGGAGCAGCAGCTGTTCGAAGCCGACGGTGAGGGCGTCGCCGACGCGGAGGACGAGGAGCAGGGCGATGACGGGCCGGAGCGCGGGGAGGGTGACGTGCCACATGCGGCGCCACCGGTCGGCGCCGTCGATGGCGGCGGCCTCGTAGAGGGACTGGTCGACGGCGGCGAGCGCGGCGAGGAAGACGATGACGCCCCAGCCGGCGTCCTTCCAGATGCCCTCGGCGGTGACGAGGAACTTGAAGACGCCGGGGTCGGTCATCAGGTCGAAGCCCTCGTGGCCGTGCTCGCGCAGGGTCTGGGCGATGATGCCCGCGCCTCCGAAGACCTGCTGGAAGACGGTGATGACGATGACCCAGGAGAAGAAGTGCGGCAGGTAGAGCACGGCCTGGACGAAGGCGCGGACGCGGGGCCGCAGCAGGCTGTGCACGAGCAGGGCGAGGGCGATGGGGACGGGGAAGAAGAGCAGCAGCTGGAGGACGAAGAACACCAGGGTGTTCTCGACGGCGTCCCAGAAGGAGGGGTCGGTCAGCACCCGGTCGAACTGGGCGAGGCCGACCCAGGGGGACTCCAGGACGGCGGTGACGCCGTTGGTGGAGAGGTAGGGGTCGTACTCCTGGAAGGCGACGACGTTCCCGAGGACGGGGACGTAGTGGAAGACGAGGACGAGGACGAGGGCGGGCACCGT
Organism: Streptomyces sp. NPDC058052; assembly: GCF_042885515.1. Lineage (NCBI taxonomy): Bacteria > Bacillati > Actinomycetota > Actinomycetes > Kitasatosporales > Streptomycetaceae > Streptomyces > Streptomyces sp. NPDC058052. Next base: position 105,587 of record NZ_JBHVRX010000003.1, read on the forward strand.
CATCAGGAGGAGGGTGCGGTCGCGGCGGAGCCGCCGGCCGAGGGGGACCCTCGGCCGGCGGTCGGTGGTGTCGTGCCTGCTCACGTCAGCTCGCCGCGGAGCCGGTGGTGTCGAGGAGCTTCTTGTACCAGTCGCGGAGCTCGTCGCCGCCCTTGCTCCTCCACTCGGAGACGGCCTGCTGCATGTCGGAGAGCTTCTTCCGGCCGCGGACGATGTCCTTCTCCAGTTGCTCGAAGTCGTTCATGAGCCCCGTCCACCGGCTGGGTTCGGCGACGGTGAGGCCGTAGAAGGAGGACTTGCGGGTGAAGGCGCCCATCCGCTGCTGCCAGCCGATCTGCGCCGTGGTGATCTCGGGCAGGTCGGGGTGGGCGATGTAGGGGGCGGGGCTGGCGATGAACATCCAGGAGCTGCTGACCTCCTGGTTGCCGGCGTCGGTCTTGACCGGCAGGCCGTCCTTGATCGTGTGGTGGACGCCCTCGACGCCGTAGTCGGTGAGCATGCGCTCCTTGGTGCCGTAGGGCGCGGCGGTGAAGTTGGCGATGGCGAGGGCGTCCTCGACGACCTCCTTGGGGGCGCCCTTGCGGACGAAGGACCAGATGTTGGCGGGGTTGGTGGCCCAGAGTCCGGGGTCGCCGCCGTCGTGTCCCGGGATGTCCATGGCGGCCATCGCGAAGTCCGGGTTCTGGGCGGCCATCTCGGCGGTCTTGCCGTACCAGTGGGCGAGGTCGTTGTTGTAGACGAGGCACTGGCCGGAGGTGAAGCGGACGCTGGTGTCGCCCTGGTTCTGGGCCTTCTCGTCGGGGTGGACGACGCCGGCGTCGAAGAGCTTGCGGGTCCACTCCAGGGCTTCGAGGTACTCGGGGGTCTCGATGCGGTTGACCAGCCGGCCGTCGACGAGGTGCCAGCCGAGCGCCTTGTCGCCGCCGTTGAGGACGCCGAACATGTTGTAGGCGGTCCAGGTCATGTCGGCGCAGGCCCACACCTTCGCCTTCGCGCTGGTGATCTCCTTGGCGAGGGCCAGGAACTCATCGGCGCTCTTGGGGAGTTGCCATCCCTTCGCATCGAAGAGGTCCTTGCGGTAGAAGGGCGCGATGTTGGTGACGTACGAGGCGGGCATGGGCAGGCCGCGGAGCCTGCCGCCGAAGATGCCGCGCTGCCAGGCGTCGGTGGGGATGGCGGCGAGGTTGGGGTACGCCTTGACCTTGTCGCCGGAGAGGTACGGTCCCAGGTCCTCGAACTTGGCGCTGACGGCTCCGGGGATCTTGCCGCCGAGGTTCCAGCCGGGGACGACGACGAGGTCGGGGACGGTGCTGGAGGCGAGGACGGCGCCGAGCTTCTGGTCGTAGACGTTGCCGTCCTGGTTCTGCCAGGTGGCCTGGACGCCGACGGCCTCGTCCATGGCCCTGTAGTACGGGTTGCCGGGGGCGGGCGGGGTGCCCCAGAAGGGTGCCATGACGGTCAGCGCGCCGCCCTTGCCGAGCTTCTCCGGTACGGACGCCTTGAGTTCGGTGCTGGGGACGGCGCGGGTGTAGCCGGCGGCGGAGCCGTTCCGCGCGGGGAGGTCGGCGGGGACGACGCTGGTGGCCACGAAGGCGGGGAGGATCCTGGCGGCGTCCTTGCCGCTGGTGGTGCCGTCCTTCTTGCCGGTGTCGCCATCGCCGCCGCAGGCGGTGAGCAGCGGGGCTCCGCCGGCCACCGCGACGGCGGCGACGGCGCCGGTGGCGAGGAAGCCCCTCCGGCTCGGTTCGGTTCTCGGGGAGCCCGTGGAGGCGGCGTTCGGCGTCATTGCGTCAACCCTTCATGGCACGCGCCAGGACACACGGCGTCCGAGGGAGCGCCGGCCGGCTGCGGTGACGGAGATGGAGCAAGGTGCGGGATGCGGGCGGGGCGGGGCCCCGGGGGCGCGGCGACGGGCGCGGCAGAGCGGCACCGGCGAGTCGAAGCGCTTCGATGTTGCTGCGAGGCTAAGTGACACCCCCAGGCGCGGCAAGAGTCGTTCAGGAGTTTCTCGAAGCGGTGACCGATACGGCCGGATGCCTTCAACTCCTGTGACCGAAGCGGGAAGTACCGGCGTCCGGCACCTTGACACCCATCCTGGAGGGCTTGAGCATCGAAGCGCTTCGAAACCTCCGGTCGCCGTCCGGTGACCGCCGTCCAAGGGACTCGTACGTGACCGCAGACCGGCCGCCCTTCCGTGACCCGGCCCTTCCCGTCGGCGACCGCGTCGCCGACCTCCTCGGCCGCCTCACCCCCGCCGAACGCCTCACGCTGCTCCACCAGTTCGCCCCCGCCGTCGAGCGCCTCGACCTCGCCGCCTTCCGCACCGGCCAGGAGGCACTGCACGGCGTCGCCTGGATGGGCCCGGCCACCGTCTTCCCGCAGGCCGTCGGCCTCGGCGCGAGCTGGCACCCGGAGCTGGTGCGCCGGGTCGGCGAGGCCGTCTCCCGCGAGGCGCGCGTGATGCGCGCCAGGGACGACCGGGTCGGCCTCAACGTGTGGGCGCCCACCGTGAACCTGCTGCGCCATCCGCTGTGGGGCCGCGGCGAGGAGGGCTACTCCGAGGACCCGGCGCTCACCTCCGCGATCGCCGTCGCGTTCACCCGCGGCCTGCGCGGAGACCATCCCGCGTACTGGCGCACGGCGCCGGTGCTCAAGCACTGGCTCGCGCACAACAACGAGACGGCCCGCGACACCTCCTCCGCGTCCGTCCGCCCGCGCGTGCTCCACGAGTACGACCTGCGGGCCTTCCGCGGCGCCGTCGAGGCGGGCACGGTGGCCGGCGTGATGCCCGCGTACAACCTGGTCAACGGCCGCCCCAACCACCTCTCCCCGTACCTGGAGTCCGAGCTGCGGGCCTGGACCGGGCAGGAGCTGCTCGTCTGCTCGGACGCGGGCGCGCCGAGCAACCTCGCGGGCTCGCAGGCGTACTTCGACACCCACGAGGAGGCCGTCGCGGCGGCGCTCCGCGCGGGCGTCGACTCCTTCACCGACCACGGCACGGACGCCTCCGTGATGCTGGGCCGGCTGGAGCGCGCCCTGGAGCGGGGCCTGATCGGGCAGGAGGACGTGGACCGGGCGGCGCGCCGGCAGCTGACCGTGCGGTTCCTGCTCGGCGAGTTCGACCCGGAGCTCGATCCGTACGCCCGGGAGACCGCGTACGACACCGAGGACCACCGCGCGCTGGCCCGGGAGGCGGCGGAGGCGGCGCTCGTCCTGCTGCGCAACGCACCGGCGGCGGACGGCGCCCCGCTGCTCCCGCTGGCGCCGCCCGGGCCGGAGGACGGGGGCCGGATCGCGGTGGTCGGGCTGCTCGCCGACGCCGCCAAACGGGACTGGTACAGCGGCTCGCCGCTGCACCGCTCCTCCCCGCTGGACGGGATCCGGGAGCGGTTCGGCGCGGACCGGGTGGACTTCGCCGAGGGCGTCGACCGGATCCGGCTGCGGACCGCCGACGGGCGCGCCCTGCGCGTCCCCGACGCCACGGACGCGGAGTCCGCGCGCGGGGCGGAGATCGCCCTCGACCCGGCGCTGCTCGCCGGCCGCACCGACCTGCCGCCGCTCACCGCAGACACCGAGGGCTCGGTCCTCGACCTGATCGACTGGGGCGACGGGGTGCTGACCCTGCGCGCCCCCGGCGGCCGCTACCTGTCGGTGGCCGACGACGGCCTGCTGCGGGCCTCGGCGGACGAGCCGGGCGGCTGGGTCGTCCAGGAGACGTTCCGCTTCGAATCCATCGGCGGCGGACATGACGGGCTCCTCCTTCGGCACCTCGGGACGGGGGGCTACGTCTCTGTCGCCGCCGATGGCGTGAAGGTTGCCGCCGATCGCGGATCCGCCGGGATCCTCACCGTGGAGACGGTCGAGCGGGGCGAGGACGCGGTGGCCCGGGCCGCGGCCGGGGCCGGCACGGTGATCGTGGTCGCCGGGAACGACCCGCACATCAACGGCCGCGAGACGGAGGACCGCACGACGCTGGCGCTCCCGCCCCAGCAGGACCGCCTGTGGCGGGCCGCGCGCGCGGCGAACCCGCGCACGGTCCTCGTCCTCGTCTCCTCCTACCCGTACGCGGTGCCGGACGCGGCCGCCGGGCTGCCGGCGCTGCTGTGGACCGCGCACGGCGGGCAGGCCGCCGGCACCGCCCTCGCCCGCGTCCTCGCCGGCGACGTCTCCCCCGCCGGACGCCTGCCGCAGACCTGGTACGGCTCCGACGCCGACCTGCCGGACCTCTTCGACTACGACGTCATCGGCGGCCGGCAGACCTACCTCTACTCCGACCGGACCCCGCTCTTCCCCTTCGGCCACGGCCTGACGTACACGAGCTTCGGCTACGAGGGGCTGACGGCGACCGCGGACGCGCGGGAGGTACGGCTCTCCTGCACGGTCGCCAACACCGGCGCCGTCGCCTCGGACGAGGTCGTCCAGGTGTACGCGCGCGCGGTCGCCCCGTCCGTCCCGCGCCCGCACCGCGCGCTCGTCGCCCACGAGCGGATCCACCTGGCGCCGGGCGCGACGGCGACGCCCTCCTTCACGGTGCCGCTGTCCGCGCTCGCCCACTGGGACGTGGCGCACGGGCGCTGGACGGTCGAGCCGGGCGCCTACGAGTTCCTGGCCGGTCCGTCCTCGGCCGACGTCCGCCACACCGTCCGCGTCGAGCTGGCGGGCGTGGCCCCGGGCCCGCGCCCGGTCCTGGACGCGGGCCTGGAAGCGGCCGACTACGACGAACAGACGGGCACCGTGATCGCCGACCGCTCGCGGGAGGCGGGCGACGTGGTGACCCCGGCGGATCCGGACGCGCCGGGCACCCTCCTCTACCGGGCGTGCGACTTCGGAGACGGCGTCACGGAACTGGCCGTGACGGCGTCCGGCGCGGGCGAGGTGACGTTCTTCGCGGGAGCGGACGGGACCGAGGCCGCCCGGGTCGCGGTGGGCCCCACGGACGGCCCGTACGACCACGCCACCGTGGGAGCGCCCTGCCACCTCCGGGACGTGGCGGACCTCCGCGTCGAGCTGCGCGGGCCGGTGCGCCTCGCGCACGTCGGCTTCTCCGGCTGAGGGACCGGGGAAGCACGGCGGACCCCCGGGGTCCGGCACCGGTGCCTTCCGGCACCGGGCCCCGGGGCAGGGGCCGGAGCCGGAAGCCGTTCGGCGCCGGACCCCGGGGCGGAGGCCGGAGCCGGAAGCCGTTCGGCGCCGGACCCCGGGGCGGAGGCAGGAGCCGGAAGCCGTTCGGCGCCGGACCCCGGGGCAGGGGCCCGGATAGGCTCGCCCGGTCCATGACACCGGGAGGGGACCCGCATGATCCACGAGAAGTCCGGACGAGGCACCGCACTGGCCGTCGCGGTACTGGCGGCCCTGGCCGTCTCCTGCACCACGACCCCCGAACCCGACGGCCCGGCACCGGGCGGGGACGCGCCGGGCGGGGCGAGCGCGACCCGGTACCCGAACGCCGCCTACGCGCCCTCCGCCGGCGAGGACGTCCGCGGCGCCTTCGCCACCCTCCAGGCCACGCTCTCCGACTCCTGCGCCAAGGACTGCGGCCCCTTCCTGGGCCGCGTGAACAAGGAACTCCAGGAACTGGAAGGGGCGATGAGGAACGACCCCAAGGGACCCGGCCACTTCCCCGAGCCGATCCGGAGGATCGGGGAGCTGAACGGGGCACTGGCCGGGGACAGCTCCTTCGAGAACCTGGAGAAGCACAGGGCGGCGCTGCTCGACACCCGCGGCTTCGTCAACACGTGGATGCAGGACCACCCCGACGACTACCGCTGACGACCGCGTAGGCCGACGCCGTCGCGACGAGCCCCGCGCTCAGCAGGAACGGCCCCGTCGGCCGCGCGAGGACCGTGGCGGCGAGCAGCGGCCCCGCCACGGCACCCACGTTGAGCGCGGCCGTCGCGTACGCCCCCGCGAGCGCGGGCGCGCCGGCCGCCTCGTACAGGATCCGGGCGATCAGCGTGCCCCCGACGGCGAACGCCAGGGCGCCCTGGACGACGAGCAGGCCCAGCAGGGCCGCCGGCCGGTCGGCGAGGGCGGCGAGGGCGACCCAGCCGGCGAGCAGCAGCGGCCCGCCGGCGGCGAGGACCCCGGCGGCGTGGCGGTCGGCCAGCCGCCCGGCCGCCGTGACCCCGGCGAAGGAGCCCGCGCCGAACAGCACCAGGGCCACGGAGACCCAGGCCGCACCGAGCCCGGCCGGGCCGGTCACGACCGGGGCGAGGAAGGTGAAGGCGCTGAAGGTGGCGGCGTTCACCAGCGCGGCCAGGACGAGGACGCGGACGAGCCGGGGCGATCGGAGAACGCCGAACTCGGCCCGCAGCGGGCTCCGTTCGGACCGTCCGCCGGGCACGCCCCGCAGGATGCCGAGCGCGGCGGGCACACAGAGCGCGGCGACCGCCCAGAACGCGGCGCGCCATCCGGCGAAGGCGCCGAGCAGCGCGCCCCCGGGCACCCCGATGACGGTCGCGACGGTCGTCCCGCCGAGCAGCACGGCGAGCGCCCGCGCCGTGCGGTCCGCCGGGACCATCGCGATGGCCGTGGTGAGGGCGAGGGCGAGGAACCCCGCGTTCGCGAGGGCGGCGGCGACCCGGCTCACGAGCAGGACGGCGAAGCTGGTCGTCACCGCGCCGGCGACATGGGCGGCGAGGAAGACCAGGACGCACACGAGCAGCCCCGACCGCCCGGACCGCCCCCGCGCGAGCACGGCCATGAGCGGCGCGCCGACCACCATGCCGAGCGCGAACGCGGAGGTCAGCGCCCCGGCGGTGCCGACCCCGACCCCCAGGTCGCGGGCGAGGTCCGGCAGCAGACCGGCGAGCATGAACTCCGAGGTGCCCATGGCGAACACGGCCAGGGCGAGCAGATGGAGGGCGAGCGGGAGCGGACGGCGGGACGGCCGGGACCGGACGCCGCGAGGGACGCGGTCGCGGCCGCCGTCGCGGTGCGGTGCGGACCGGGGCGACAGCGGGCGCGGCAGGACACGGCGGCGGGTCCGGGGCCGCGGTCCGGGCTGGGGTACGGGCTGGGGCCGGGGTACGGGCTGGGGCTGGTGCCCGGGCTGGGGCTGAGGGGAAGGCTGGGGCTGAGGGGAAGGCTGGGGCACGGGTGGCTCCGGGGTGAGGCGAGGACGGTGGACGTCGTCTCGTCACCGCCGCCGGCCCGGAGGCCCGCCCGCCCGTACGCGGGCACACGCGACCGGCCGCGCGGTCGCGCGGCGGATCGGTGGAGTCACCGGCTCGGGGGGCGCAGGCTCAGGGGCTGACGGCGCGTGACCGAAAGCCCCCCGCTCTGGATGCCTCGGGGCTCGCCATACGCGGCAGGCTAACGGTCCCGTCCCCCGCACGCACCGGGTTTACGCCCGGGAGCGTCAGCCCTCGGCCGCCCACTCCCCGTCCGTCATCACGTGCCGGCCCGGCAGCTCGGGCTCCTCGTGCCATGCCTGGAGGTCCGTCGGGCGGACCCGGAACCAGCGGTAGGCCGGACCGGAACGGCGAGCGTTCCAGCCGGTCTTGGCGTGGAAACCGTCGGCGGCCTCCGCCGGTACCTCGTCATGGGTGTACGTCGTGACCTCGCCGTCGAGGAGGACGACGTCCCTGGTGTCGCCGAGGGCGAGACGGGTACGGGGGTTGGCGGAAAGGTTGCGGCCGGTGGGGTTGGAGAGCCGGGTCACGAGCCAGACGTCGGCCCCGTCCCAGAAGAAGGAGAGCGGCACGAGGTAGGGCAGCCCGCCGGACCCGGCGGAGGCGACCCAGAGGTCCGTCTCGCGCTCCAGCCTGCCTCGTACGTCCTTGATCCGCTGCGCCCGGTCGCGCGGCGGGACGGCGCCCGTCACCGCTTGACCGCGTCGATGAAGGCGGAGAAGGCGGCGGCGGAGACGGCGAGAGCGGGGCCGGCGGGGACCTTGGAGTCCCGCAGCGGGACGAGGCCGAGGGTCGGGACGAGGTTGTGGGCGACCTCTACGCAGTCGGCGCCGCCGTTGCCGCTGTAGGAGGAAGAGAACCAGCGAGGGGGTTCGGCCGTCACAGCATGTCCTTTCGCAGAGCCTTGATCATGACCAGTGAATCCGCGGGCGAGAGAGCCTCCGCGGCAAGTCGATGGTAGGTCGCGTTCAAGTACGACAAGGTCGCGCCTTCCCGCACCACGTGCCCTCGGGCCTGCGCCTCGGTGTAGGCGAGCAGGGACCGGTCGGCCAGGGTCAGGAGGGTCAGGGGCATGTGCGACGGGCGTCTCTCCCCCAGGCTGAACGGGGCCACCTGGACGTAGGTGTGCGGCCGGGCCGCCAGGTGGACGATCCAGTCGAGCTGCGCCGCCATGACTCCAGGGCCGCCGACCATCTGGCGCAGGCAGCTCTCGTCCATCACCACGAAGCACAGGGGCGGGCGCCGCAGCTCCAGGAGCTGCTGACGCTCACGCAGAATGGCCACGCGCTGTGCGGCCTGGCCGGCCGTCACGGACCCCCGCTCGACATTGAACGCGGCCAGCGTCTCCGCATACGCGGTCGTCTGGAGCAGTCCCGGGACGACGCCGATGTCGAACACGCGGATCTCCACGGCCTGCCGCTCGTAGTGGACGTACTCCGGAAACCCCTCCAGCAGTACTCCGTCCCGCGTCCTCCGCCACTCACGCTCGAACGCCTCGGCCTTCCCCGCCAGCCCGAGCGCCGAGTCGATCTCTCGCGAGAATCCGAGAGTTGGAGATCTGCGGGCGGTCTCGACGGCGGAGACGTGTTTTCCCGAGTACGAGATCCGCTCCGCCAGGTCCTCCTGCTTCCATCCCCTTTCCTCGCGCAGCCTGCGCAAACGCGCACCGTACGCCGCAGTCACCCCGGCGTCCGGGTCCAGCTCCTTCCGGTTGACCACAACTCTCCTCTCTCACATCTCAGTTGAAGATTTGAAGACTTGCCGAATATAGGTCACGCTGATGGCTCCCGGTAGTGACTCCGCTACAGAGAGGAACCCCATGCCCGAACGCGACCACCCCACCCCGGTCCCCGCCCTCGGCACGTTCATGGCGGCAGACACCCCCGAGGGCCGGCCGCGCCTCGGGAAGGTGACCGCCTGGGACGGGGAGTCGGTCCATCTGCAACAGCCCGGCGGGGGCGCCGTCTGGACGGCCGGGCCGGCGGAGTTGCGCCGGCCGACCGAGGAGGAGTCCGCGCTGATCCGCGTGCTCACGACCCCGGTCCCGGCGCCCGCGCCCGCGCACCGGAGCTGCCCGGAGCCGGCGGTGGTGCTGCCCGAGCACCCCGTGCCGCCGGCCGTGCCGGCGCCGGGCTGTGCGACGTGCGAGCTCGTGGCCGTGTGGGAGCGGAACTGCCTCCGCCGGCACGACTACTCCCGGGCCGCGGACTTCCGGATCGAGATGCGCAACCATCCGCACACCGAGCCGAAGCTGACGCTCCCCCGGGAGCGCCCGTGACCCCGCCCGCGGCCCGATCCGATGCGAAGGAGGCGGCTCAGACCAACGTCTCGAAGCCCGCGTCCTCGCAGTACCGCAGGACGCGGGTCTCCGCCTCGGCGTCACCGATCCTGATGACCGACCAGGTGTCCTCGCTCAGGGCGCGGCCCGCCCCGGCGCTCTCGTCCTGGAGCCGGCGCGCTGCGAGGAAGGCGCCCTGGGCGGCGGGTTCGATCTTCTCGAACGCCGGTGACGACGGCGTTCCCGCTCCTTCGGCGCTCCGCGCCGCCCGCCACTCCCCCAGCCGCAGGCAGTAGTCCCGCCGCAGTTCGGTCCGCCGCTCCTCGTCCCCGCCGCCGGACGAGGAACATCCTGCCGTCACCGCGACCGCCGCCACCGCCGCCAGCAGGGCGGCGACCGGCGCGGCGGCTCCGTGTGTGCGCCGCATGCGGCCCCCCGATGAAGATCCGTCCGTTCCCGAGGGCCCCTGGAAGCCCTGTCGCAGGGTACTCCGGCGGGTGATCGCGGAAGGGGCGGGCCTCCGCCGGGTCCGTCACGGGGTCCCGTCGCCGGGTCCTTCCGGGGTGTACAGCGCCGACTGGACGTACTCCATCGCCTCGGTGAAGACGGGGTCGGTGAGGCGGCGGGCGGCCTCCTCCTCGCCGACGTCCTCGATGTGGGTCTGGATCCACCAGAGGTTGCCGAAGGGGTCGCGGACGCGGCCGACGAGGTCGCCGAAGAAGAGGTGGGTGACCTCGGTGACCGAGGTGCCGCCGGCCTCGACCGCGCGCCGGTGGACGGCCCGCGCGTCGTCCACGTACAGGCGGACGAAAGCGGGCGTCGGCGGCCAGCCGGGCGGGCTGTCGAAGGCCATGATCCGGCCGTCGCCGATGCGGAGTTCGGCGTGGCCGACGGTGCCGTCCTCCATGACGAAGCGCCCCAGGTCCTCGGCGCCGAAGGCGCGCTCCAGGTAGTCGATGAGACCGGCGGTGTCGGAGCCGATGATCCAGGGGGTGACGGTGGTGTAGCCCTCGGGGACGGGCCTGACGGGAGTGGTGTCGTCGCTCATGGGCCCATGCTGGCGCGCCATCAGGTCAGTTCCTGTCCTCCTGGGCCGGGGAAGGTTGTCAGGGTTCCCCTGACGGCCTAGCGTGTCAGGGGAAGCCTGACACGCTCGACCGGAAGGACGGCCATGGCAGCCACCGCCCAGCCCGCCGGCCCCACGCACTGCTCGTTCTGCGGGAAGCCCGCCGCCGAGGTCGGCAAGCTGGTCGCCGGCCCGGGCGTGTACATCTGCGACCAGTGCGTGGCCCTGGCGGAGCGGATCGTCGCCGAGTCGCTCGGGGCCCCCGACGCGGAGCGCGTGCGGATCTGGGCCGCCATGACGGACGAGGACGTCCTCCACCGCCTCCCGCACGTCGCCCGGCACATCGAGCGGGCCGAGGCCGACCTGCGGCTGTGGGTGCAGGAACTCCGGCGCCGGGGTGTGACCTGGAGCCGGATCGGCGAGACCCTCGGCATCACCCGCCAGTCGGCGTGGGAGCGGTTCTCCGGCGAGGAGTGACGGGAGCCGGCCCCTTGGCCACCGCCCGGGCCCGGCCTCGCCACCACCCAGGGCCCGACCTGTCCCCGGCCCCGGCCCGGCCCGGGCCCGTCGCCGGAGGAGGGCCGGAGGAGGGCCGGAGGAGGGCCGGAGGAGGGCCGGAGGAGGGCCGGAGGAGGGCCGGAGGAGGGCACCGCCCCCTCCCTCGCGCCCGCCACGCCCCCGCCTCAGCCGGTGGGGTCGTCCCCCACCCCTCCCGGGCCCAGCGTCCGCACCGTGAAGGGCAGTTCCGTCCCCGCGGCCGTGGCCGTCGGACCCGTGCCGCCGTGGGTGACGGCGTACTCGGCCGCCGGGTCGCCCCGGTGGTCCGGCACCGTGACGGTGGTCGTCGTGCCGGGCGCGGCGCCGGGGGCGACCAGCAGGGTGAGGCCGTCGGGCCACGTCCCGTCCGGGCGGTCCGAGGGCGCGGCCAGCGGCAGGACGGCGCCGGGGCGGACGTACAGGGGGAGGCTGTCGAGGGCGTGGGTCTCGCGGCGCCAGGCGGGGCCGTGGACGGTCTCGCCGGTGAGGAGGTGGGTCCAGGCGCCCTCGGGGACGTACACCTCGACCTCGCCGCCGGCCTCCATGACGGGGGCGACGAGGAGGTCGGGGCCGAGCATGTACTGGCGGTCGAGGGTGCGGCAGGCGGGGTCGCCGGGGAATTCGAGGAGCATGGGGCGCATCACGGGGACGCCGGTCGTGTGGGCCTCGGCGGCGGCCGCGTACAGGTAGGGCATGAGGCGGTGCTTGAGCCGGGTGAAGCGGCGGGCCACCCCGACGGCCTCGTCGCCGAACTCCCAGGGCACCCGGTACGAGTCGCTGCCGTGCAGCCGGCTGTGCGAGGAGAGCAGGCCGAAGGCGAGCCAGCGGGTGAAGACCTCCGGTTCGGGGGTGCCCTCGAAGCCGCCGATGTCGTGGCTCCAGAAGCCGAACCCGCTGAGGGAGAGCGAGAGTCCGCCGCGCAGCGACTCGGCCATGGCCTCGAAGGAGGCCCAGCAGTCGCCGCCCCAGTGGACGGGGAACTGCTGGCCGCCGGCGGTCGCCGACCGGGCGAAGAGGACGGCCTCGCCGGGGCCGCGCTCCTTCTCCAGGAGTTCGAAGACGGTGCGGTTGTAGAGGTGGGTGTAGTGGTTGTGCATCCGCTCGGGGTCGGAGCCGTCGTGCCAGGCCACGTCGGTGGGGATGCGTTCGCCGAAGTCGGTCTTGAAGCAGTCGACGCCCTGGTCGAGCAGGGGGCGCAGCTTGTCCTGGAACCAGCCGCGGGCCGACGGGCTGGTGAAGTCGACGAGGGCCATGCCGGGCTGCCAGAGGTCCCACTGCCAGATGTCGCCGTTCGGGCGTGCGACCAGGTGTCCGGCGGCTGCGGCCTCGTCGAAGAGGGCGGACTTCTGGGCGATGTACGGGTTGATCCAGAGGCCGACACGCAGGCCGCGGGCCTTGAGGCGGGCGAGCATGCCGTCGGGGTCGGGGAAGGTCTCCGGGTCCCAGCGGAAGTCGGACCACTGGTACTCGCGCATCCAGAAGCAGTCGAAGTGGAAGACGGAGAGCGGGATGCCCCGGGCGGCCATGCCGTCGACGAAGGAGGTGACGGTCGCCTCGTCGTAGGGGGTGGTGAAGGAGGTGCTGAGCCAGAGGCCGAAGGACCACGGCGGGGGCAGGGCGGGGCGGCCGGTGAGGGCGGTGTAGCGGCGCAGGACGTCCTTGGGGGTGGGGCCGGCGACGAGGTAGTACTCCAGCGTCTGGTCCTCGACGCTGAACTGGACCTGGCCGACGGCCTCGGAGCCGACCTCGAAGGAGACGCGGCCGGGGTGGTCGACGAAGACGCCGTAGCCGCGCGAGGAGAGGTAGAACGGGACGTTCTTGTACGCCTGTTCGCTGCTGGTGCCGCCGTCGGCCTGCCAGACGTCGACGGTCTGGCCGTTCTTGACGAAAGGCGTGAAGCGCTCGCCGAGCCCGTAGACCTGCTCGCCGACGCCGAGGGAGAGCTGGACGGCCATGTGGTGGCCGCCGTCGGGGGTGGTGACGAAGGCGGTGCCCTTGCGGCCGGAGGTGGTCAGGGGGCGCCCGCCGGCGTCGAGGAACTCCAGGGACCAGGGGCGCGCGCGGTCGAGGCGGAGGCGGAGCGGCCCGGAGGTGAGCTCGACGGCCGTGCCGTCGTCGTGGACCGTGCCGGCCTCCGGGTCGGGGGCGGCGAGGGCGAAGTCGGGGCCGCGCCGGGCCTTGCCCGCGTGGTGGGTGATCCGGACGCCGATCACCCCCTCGGCGGGCGCGTGGCACTCCACCGTCAGCAGCGCGGAGTTCAGGGTGTCGCCGCGGGTGCGGACCCGCTTGACGGAGGCGTGCGCGGTGAAGCGGCCGGGGGCCACGCGCAGGTCGCGGACTTCGGTGGCGTACGAGGCGTGGACGCCCTCGCGCATCAGCCAGAAGCCGTCGGTGAACTTCATGCGGGTCCTTGGGGTGGGGTGGGGAGGGGGCCGCGCCGGGGCCGGGGGCGGCTGCGGCGGCCCCGGAGGGCTGCGTCACCGAGCCCCCAATAGTTATCCCAGAAAACAAAACCCGGGACCAGCCCCTTTCGGCCACCGGGCGGGTGGAGCGCGGCCTGGCCGGAGGTGACGGATAGAAAACGCTTTCTCCGCGGCTGCGCGAAGCATTGACGAAACAACAACGTCCCCTTAACTTCATGCCCGTTGCACTTCGTACGTCATATATGAGACGCGATACACCAGACGCCATACACGAGATCTGAGAGTGCTCCATGGCCTTCGCCCCCAGCCCCATCCCCTCCCGGACCCAGTACGTCCTGGAGGCGATCAAGCACGACATCCTCACCGGGGGGCTCAGACCCGGGCAGGCGCTCGTGGAGGCCGAACTCGCCGCGCGCTTCGGGGTCTCCAAGACCCCGGTGCGCGAGGCGCTGAAAACCCTCGCGGGCAGCGGACTCGTGGTGATGAGCCAGTACAAGGGCGTCACGGTGCGGATGGTGGACGCCGACATGGCCCGGGCCGTGTACGACGTCCGGCTGCTCCTGGAACCGGAGGCGGTCCGCCGCGCGGTCGCCTCCGGCGCCCCGCTCGACGCCGCACGCGAGGCGCTCGCCCGCGCCGCCGGCGCCGAGGACCCGGCCGAACGCTCTCTCGCCAACCGGGCGTTCCACCGCGCGCTCTACCTCCCCTGCGGCAACCCGCTGCTCGGGCGGATGCTCGACGAGGTGCGCGACCAGGCCGCGCTCGTCTCCACCGTCGCCTGGGCCGCCGTCCCGTCCTGGGACCGCGAGGCGGCCGAGCACGAGGAGATCCTGCGGCTCGCCGCCGCGGGCGACGCCGACGGGGCGCGCCGCGCGGTGCACGCGCACATCGCCTCGTTCGTGGAGCGCGCCTTCCCCGCGAACCCCCTGGAGCCCGCGGGCTCCTCCCCTCTGGACAGCGAGTGACAATGACATTCGAGACCCTTCGGGCCGCCCTCGCCGACGTCGTGGCCATCCCGGTCACGCCGTTCGCCGAGGACGGCCGGGTGGACTCCGCCGCCCACCGGGCGCTGCTGCGCCGGCTGCTCGACGGCGGGGTGCGCACCCTCACCCCCAACGGCAACACGGGCGAGTTCTACGCCCTCACCCCCGACGAGCGGCGCTCGATCACCGAGGCGACGGTCGCCGAGGCGGCCGGCCGCGCCGCGATCCTGGTCGGCGTCGGACACGACGTGCCGACCGCGGTCGAGGCGGCCCGGCACGCCCGGGACACCGGGGCGCACATGGTGATGGTCCACCAGCCGGTGCACCCGTACGTCTCCGAGAGCGGCTGGGTCGACTACCACCGGGCCATCGCCGACGCGGTGCCGGAGCTCGGCGTCGTCCCCTACATCCGCAATCCGCTGCTGAGCGGGGAGCGGCTGGCCGACCTCGGCGCCGCCTGCCCGAACGTGGTCGGCGTGAAGTACGCGGTGCCGGACGCCGCCCGGTTCGCCGGCTTCGCCCGGGACGCGGGCCTGGACCGGTTCGTGTGGGTGGCCGGGCTGGCGGAACCGTACGCGCCCTCGTACTTCTCGGCCGGGGCCACCGGCTTCACCTCGGGCCTGGTCAACGTCGCCCCCGCGCTCTCCCTGGAGATGCTGGAGGCGCTGCGGGCCGGCGACTACGGGACCGCCATGAAGGTGTGGGAGCGGATCCGCCGCTTCGAGGAGCTGCGCGCCGCCAACGGCAGCGCGGACAACGTGACCGTGGTGAAGGAGGCGCTGGCCTCGCTCGGGCTGTGCCGCCGCGACATCCGGCCGCCGAGCCGGGAGCTCCCGGAGAGCGAGCGGGCCGAGGTCGCGGCGATCGCGGGCGGGTGGCCGATATGACCGGCGGACCGGAGAGGCGCCCCGGGGAGCGGGCGGACGGCGGGGCCGGCCCCCGCGAGGTGCGCCCCGAGGAGCTGCGCAGTCACCAGTGGTACGGGACCGACGGGCTGCGGTCGTTCAGCCACCGGGCCCGGACCCGCCAGCTCGGCTACCTGCCGGAGGAGCACCTCGGCAAGCCGGTGATCGCGATCCTCAACACCTGGTCGGACATCAACCCCTGCCACGTCCACCTGCGCGACCGCGCGCAGGCCGTCAAGCGGGGGGTGTGGCAGGCGGGCGGCTTCCCGCTGGAGTTCCCGGTGTCCACGCTGTCCGAGACCTTCCAGAAGCCGACGCCCATGCTCTACCGCAACCTCCTCGCCATGGAGACGGAGGAGCTGCTGCGCTCGTACCCGGTGGACGGGGCGGTGCTGATGGGCGGCTGCGACAAGACGACGCCGGCGCTGCTGATGGGCGCGGCCTCGGTGGACCTGCCGGCGGTGTTCGTGCCGGCGGGGCCGATGCTGCCGGGCCACTGGCGCGGGGAGACCCTCGGCTCCGGCACCGACATGTGGAAGTACTGGGACGAGCGGCGGGCCGGCACCATCGGCGACTGCGAGATGGCCGAGCTGGAGAGCGGGCTCGCCCGCTCCCCCGGCCACTGCATGACGATGGGGACGGCGTCGACGCTGACGGCGGCGGCGGAGACCCTGGGCGTGACCGTGCCGGGCGCCTCGTCGGTGCCGGCGGTGGACTCGGGGCACGACCGGATGGCCGCCGCGTCGGGGATGCGGATCGTGGAGCTGGTCCGTCAGGACCTGCGGCTCTCACGGCTGCTGACCCGGGAGGCGTACGAGGACGCGGTCGCCGCGGTGCTCGCGCTGGGCGGCTCGACCAACGCGGTGATCCACCTGATCGCGATGGCCGGCCGCTCGGGCGTGAAGCTGACGCTGGACGACTTCGACCGGATCGCGCGGACGGTGCCGGTGCTCGCGAACCTGCGGCCCGGCGGGGCGTACCTGATGGAGGACTTCCACTTCGCGGGCGGGATGACCGGATTCCTGTCGCGGCTCACGGACGTGCTCCACCTGGACCGGCCGACGGTCTCCCACGCGACCCTGCGCGAGCAGCTCGACGGGGCCCTCGTCCACGACGACGAGGTGATCCGGGAGCGGCACCGGCCGCTGGCGGCCGAGGGCGGACTCGCGGTGCTGCGGGGCAACCTGTGCCCGGACGGGGCGGTCGTCAAGCACGTCGCCATGGAGCAGCGGTTCCTCAAGCACACCGGCCCGGCCGTCGTCTTCGAGGACTACCGCACGATGCAGCGGACCATCGACGACCCGGCGCTCGGCATCACCGCCGACCACGTCCTGGTGCTGCGCGGCGCGGGGCCCAAGGGCGGCCCGGGGATGCCGGAGTACGGGATGCTGCCGATCCCGAAGTACCTCCTGGAGCAGGGGGTGCGGGACATGGTCCGGATCTCGGACGCGCGCATGAGCGGGACGAGCTACGGGGCCTGTGTGCTGCACGTGGCGCCGGAATCGCATGTCGGCGGACCTCTCGCCCTGGTCCGCACGGGCGATACGATCACCCTCGACGTCGCGGCCCGCTCCCTCCATCTGCAGGTCACGGACGAGGAGCTGGAGCGCCGCGCGGCCGCGTGGACGCCACCGCCGGCCCGGTACGAGCGCGGTTACGGCGCGCTGTACATGGAGCAGATCTCCCAGGCCGACACGGGCTGCGACTTCGAGTTCCTGGCCCGGCCGGGCACGACCCCCGAACCCTACGCGGGCTGACTCCCCGCCACGACCGTCACCGCCCTTCTTGTTCGACATACCGAACGCTGTTCGCGAAGCGCTTCACCTCTGACAGAAAGCGCTTCCCGAACCTCTCGCACCGCCCGCCCGAGAACGGAGCCGCCGTCATGGCCACAGCTGTGACCAAACCGCCCCGAGCCGCCACGGCACGGGAGCGCCGCCGCACGGGAGCGACGCCCCGCCGGCTGCCGTATCTGCTGATCGCCCCCGCCGGCCTGCTGATGCTGGGCTTCATCGCCTACCCCGTGCTGAGCGTCTTCTACTACAGCCTCCAGCACTACAACCCGACCAAGCCCTGGCGGAACGGCTTCGCCGGCCTCGACAACTTCACCAAGATCTTCACCGACGACCCGCACTTCTGGGGCACGCTCAGCTTCAGCCTCAAGTGGGTCGTGGTCGAGGTGACGCTCCAGCTCCTCTTCGGGCTCGCGCTCGCCCTCATCGTCAACCAGACCTTCGCCGGCCGGGCCCTGGGCCGCGCCCTGGTCTTCTCCCCCTGGGCCGTCTCCGGTGTGCTCACCTCGGCGATCTGGGTCCTGCTCTACAACTCGCAGACCGGCATCACCCGTTACCTGGCGGACCTCGGCATCGGCGAGTACGGCACCTCCCTGCTCTCCGACACCGGCACCGTCTTCTGGGCCGCGATCGTCGCGGACCTCTGGCGCGGCGTGCCCTTCTTCGCCATCCTCATCCTCGCCGACCTCCAGTCGATCCCGGGCGACCTGTACGAGGCCGCCGAGGTCGACGGGGCGGGCAGGCTGCGGCAGTTCTTCCACATCACGCTCCCCCACATCCGGGACGCGATCGTCCTCTCCACGCTGCTGCGCGCGGTGTGGGAGTTCAACAACGTCGACCTGCTCTACACGCTGACCGGCGGCGGACCCGCGGGCGTCACCACGACCCTGCCGCTCTACGTCGCCGAGACCAGCGTCGACGCCCACAACTTCGGCTACGCCTCCGCCCTCACCACGGTGGCGTTCGTGATCCTTCTCTTCTGCTCGATCGTCTATCTGCGCCTGAGCAAGTTCGGAGGCGACAGCAAGTGACCGCCGCAGCCACCCGCACCCGCACCGCCCCCGCCGACGGGGCCACGCCCCCCGCCGAGCCGCCGCAGGGCACCCCGCCCTCCGCCGCCCGCAAGCGGCACCGGGCCTGGGACGAGGTCCCCCGCTGGCAGATCTACCTGCCGCTCGGCGTCTACCTCGTCTTCACCCTCGTCCCCTTCTACTGGATCTTCCTCTTCGCCGTCCGGCCCGCCGGCTCCACCTCGCTGCTGCCCTGGCCGATGACCACCGAGCACTTCGAGAAGGTGTGGACCGACCGCAGCTTCGGGGTCTTCTTCCAGAACAGCCTGCTCATCGGCGTCGCCGTGCTCATCAGCACCACGCTCGTCGCGCTGGCCGGCGGATACGCCCTCGCCCGCTTCGACTTCCGGATCAAGAAGGGCTTCATGCTGGCCCTCCTCTGCTCCCAGTTCGTGCCGGGCGCCCTGCTCCTCGTCCCGCTCTTCCAGATCTTCGCCGAACTGCGGATGATCAACTCGATCGGCAGCGTCATCCTCGCCGAGACGGTCTTCCAGCTCCCGCTGTCGATGATCCTCATCAGCGGCTTCATCAGGAACGTGCCCCCCTCCCTGGAGGAGGCCGCCTGGGTCGACGGCTGCAACCGCTTCCGCGCCTTCCTGATCGTGGTCCTCCCGCTGCTGCGGCCCGGCCTGGTCGCCGTCGGCTCCTTCGCCTTCGTCCACGCCTGGAACCACTTCCTCTTCGCCCTGATGTTCCTCAGCAGCCAGAGCAAGCAGACCATCCCGGTCGGCCTCAACACCCTCATGGGCGCCGACAGCGTCGACCTCGGCGCGCTCGCCGCGGGCGGCGTCATCGCCGCCGTCCCCGTCGTGATCGTCTTCGCCTTCATCCAGAAGTGGCTCGTCACCGGCTTCAGCGCCGGGGCGGTGAAGGGATGAGCCCCGTGTCCGCGACCGAACCCCTGCCCGTCGTCCTCGCCGGCGCCCGCGGCCACGGCCGCAGCCACCTCCTCAACATCCACCGCCTCGAACGGCTCGGCCTGGTCCGCCTCGCCGGCGTCTGCGAGCTCCGCCCGCTCGACGCCACCGAGCTCGACGGCCTCGGCGACCCCGCCCAGTCCGACGACTTCGAGGCGCTGCTCGCCGCCACCGGCGCGAAGCTGGCCGTCCTCAGCACCCCGATCCACACCCACACCGACATGGCACTGGCCGCCGCCCGGCACGGCGCCGACCTCCTCCTGGAGAAGCCGCCGGCCCCGTCCTACGCGGAGTTCCGCCGCATGGCCGACGGCGTCGAAGCGGCCGGCCGGGCCTGCCAGATCGGCTTCCAGTCGCTCGGCTCGCACGCCGTCCCCGCCGTCCGCGACCTCGTCGCCCGGGGCGCGATCGGCGAGGTCCGGGGCGTCGGCGCGGCCGGCGCCTGGGTCCGCGACGCGGCCTACTTCCGGCGCGCCCCCTGGGCCGGCCGGCGCCGGCTCGACGGCCGCGACGTCGTCGACGGGGCGCTCACCAACCCGCTCGCCCACGCCGTCGCGACCGCCCTCGCGCTCGCCGGGACCACCCGCGCCGAGGACGTCGCCGGCGTCGAGACCGAGCTCTTCCACGCCCACGCCATCGAGTCCGACGACACCTCCGCCGTCCGCGTCACCACCACCGCCGGGCTCCCGGTGACCGTGGCGGCGACGCTCTGCGCGGAGCGGACCGGGGAGCCGTACGTGGTCGTGCACGGCACCCGCGGCCGGATCACCTTCTGGTACCGCGAGGACCGGGTCCTGCTCCAGCGCGCCGGGCACGGCCCGGAGGAGACCGTGTACGGACGCACCGACCTCCTGGAGAACCTGGTCGCGCACGTCACCGGCGGCACCCCGCTCCTCGTGCCGCCGGCCGGGACGGGCGCCTTCATGCGGGTCGTCGAGGCGGTCCGCACCGCCCCCGACCCGCTGCCGCTGCCCGCCGCCCACTGGCGCGCCGAGCCCGGCGAGAGCGCGGAACGGCGGGTCGTGGAAGGCGTGGAGGCGCTGGTCGACGCGAGCGCCGAACAGCTCCGGCTCTACTCCGAGCTCGGCGCCCCCTGGGCGACAGCGGCCCCGGCGGAGGTCCGATGAGCGCCACCGGCACCACCACCGCGCTGCGGGTCGCGGGACGCGCGGTCGCCCACTGCGTGACCCGGCCGGCGCTCGCCGCCGGCCACTCCCCGCGCCCCTACCTGCAC
This sequence comes from Streptomyces sp. NPDC058052, assembly GCF_042885515.1. Classification (NCBI taxonomy): domain Bacteria; kingdom Bacillati; phylum Actinomycetota; class Actinomycetes; order Kitasatosporales; family Streptomycetaceae; genus Streptomyces; species Streptomyces sp. NPDC058052. Next base: position 125,926 of record NZ_JBHVRX010000003.1, read on the forward strand.
CCGGTGACGACGCTCGCCGGGCGGGCCGTCACCGAGGTGCTGCCCGAGGACCACGTGCACCACCTCGGCGCCGGGATCGCCGTCCCGGACGTCGGGGGGAAGAACTTCTGGGGCGGGCGGACCTTCGTCCGCGGCCGCGGCCCGGTCGCGCTCGACAACCACGGCGTCCAGCGGCACGACGGCTTCAAGCTGTGCGACCCGGACGGCTTCGTCGAGGAGCTGAGCTGGACCGCCGGCGGGGAGCGGCTGCTCGCCGAGCACCGCACGGTCGCCGCGGTGGCCCTCACCGGCACGGCGTGGGCGCTCGACCTGACGTCCTCCGTCGCCAACGTCTCCGGCCGCGACCTGTCCATCGGCAGCCCGGCCACCAACGGGCGGCCGGGCGCGGCCTACGGCGGATTCTTCTGGCGCGCCCCCAAGGAGCCGGCGGCGCCCGAGGTGTTCGGTCCCGCCGCCGACGGCGAGGAGGCCGTCCACGGCGCCCGCGCCGACTGGGTGGCCATGGCCGGCGACGGCTGGACGCTGGTCTTCGCGGGCGCGACGGAGACGACCCGGCGCGACCCGTGGTTCGTCCGCGCCGCCGAGTACCCCGGCGTCGGCTCCTCCCTCGCCCATGACGAGCGGCTCGCGGTCCCGGCCGGCGCGACCTTCGTCCGGCGCGTGGTCACGGTCGTCGCCGACGGGCGGCTCGACCGCGACGCGGCCGCGGCCCTGGTGCGCAAGGCGGTCACGCCGTGACCGGGCCCGCGGTGCCCGGGATCACCGGCGACCTGGGGAACGGCACGTACCGCAACCCGGTCCTGGCGGCGGACTGGTCCGACCCGGACGTCGTCCGGGTCGGCGAGGACTTCTATCTCACCGCCTCCAGCTTCGGCCGCGCCCCCGGCCTGCCGCTGCTGCACTCCCGCGACCTGGTGAACTGGACGCTCGTCGGGCACGCCCTCGAACGGCTCGTCCCCGAGGAGGCGTTCACCGCGCCCCGGCACGACCGCGGGGTGTGGGCGCCGTCCTTCCGCCACCACGACGGCCGGTTCTGGATCTTCTGGGGCGACCCCGACCACGGGATCTTCCAGGTCCACTCGGCGTCGGTCGACGGTCCGTGGAGCCGGCCGCACCTGGTGAAGGAGGGGCGGGGACTGATCGACGCCTGCCCGCTGTGGGACCCGGAGACCGGCGAGGCGTACCTGGTGCACGGCTGGGCCAGGTCCCGCGCCGGGTTCAACAACCGGCTGACCGGGCACCGGATGAGCCCGGACGGCGCCGGGGTCCTCGACGAGGGCCGGACGCTCGTCGACGCCGACCTCCTCCCCGGCTGGTTCACCCTGGAGGGCCCCAAGCTGTACCGGCACGACGGCCGGTTCTGGATCCTCGCCCCGGCCGGCGGGGTCGCCACCGGCTGGCAGGGCGCCTTCCGGGCGGACTCCTTCCTCGGCCCGTACGAGGAGCGGATCGTCCTCTCCCAGGGCGACACCGACGTCAACGGCCCCCACCAGGGCGGCTGGGTGCGGACCGGCGCCGGCGAGGACTGGTTCCTGCACTTCCAGCAGACCGGCGCGCACGGGCGTCTCGTCCACCTCCAGCCGATGCGCTGGGACGCGGACGGCTGGCCGGTGATGGGCGACGACGGCTCCCCCGTCCGCGTCCACCGCAAGCCCGCCCTGCCCGAGGCCCCGCCGGCCCGCCCGGTGGTGGACGACGCCTTCCCCGGAGGCTCCTTCGGGCCGCAGTGGACGTGGACCGCCAACCCCGGTGCGGAGTGGACGACCCCGCACCGGGGGCACGGACTGCGGCTCGCCTGCGTCCGCACGGACCGGGCCGGCGACCTGCGGACGGTGCCGCACGTGCTGACGCAGCGGCTGCCCGCCGGGGCCCGGACCGTGGAGGTCCGGCTGCGGCTGGAGTCCGGGGCGCCCGGGGCCCGGGCCGGCCTGGTCGTGCTCGGCGACGCGTACGCCTGGATCGGCCTGGAACGGGCCGCCGACGGACGGGTGTTCCTCACCCACCGCTTCGCGCCGGGCAACGCCGACCGCGAGCGGGACGCGGACCGGGCCCGGCCGATCGGCACCGACGAGGCGCTGCTGCGGATCGAGGTCACGGCCGACGCCCGCTGCCGCTTCTCCTGCGACGCCGGCGAGGGACCCGTCCGGCTCGGCCCGGAGTTCGCGGCCACCCCCTGGCGGTGGGTGGGCGCCCTGCTCGGCCTGTTCGCCGCCGCGCCCGAGGGCGAGGGGCACGCCGGGACGGGCGTGTTCACCGGCTTCCGCACCCTCGCCGCCACCACCGCCCGCTGAACCCCGGCGGGCGCCCGTACTCCCCCACACCCCTTCCCCTCCCCCGCACCACCCCGAGCACCACCCCCGAGCACCACCCCGAGAGAAGAGAGCCGACGATGACCATCTTCCCCGGCCGGCGCAGAGCCGCCCTCGCCCTCGCCCTCTCCGGCGTCCTCGCGCTGACCGTCACCGCCTGCGGTGACGACGGCAGCGGCGCCGGCGGCGAGGGAACCGAGGGATCGGGCAAGGGCAAGATCACCTTCTGGGACAACAACGGCGGTGTCCGCACGGACGTCTGGAAGGAGATCATCGCCGACTTCGAGAAGGCGAACCCGGACATCGACGTCGAGTACGTCGGCGTCGCCTCGAAGGAGGTGCAGTCCAAGTACGACACCGCCATCCAGGGCGGCGCGCTGCCGGACGTCGGCGGCGTCGGCGCGGCGATGCTCGCCGGGATCGCCGCGCAGGGCGCCCTGGAGCCGCTGGACGCGCGGATCGAGGGCAGCTCCCTCTTCGGCAAGCTGAACCCCGGCATGGTCGAGTCCGTCAAGGCGGCCGGCGGCCAGGACAAGCTCTTCACCGTCCCCACCTCGGCCAGCAACGGCGTCCTCTACTACCGCACCGACCTGTTCGAGGCGGCCGGCCTGGAGGAGCCCACCACCTGGTCGAAGTTCTACGCGGCGGCCGGCAAGCTCACCGCCCGGGACGAGAACCGCTTCGGCTACACCATCCGCGGCGGCGCCGGCTCCATCGCCCAGGCCCTCGACGCCATGTACGGCCAGAGCGGCATCCAGTCCTTCTGGGAGGGCGACCGGACCACCGTCAACGACCCGGAGAACGTCGCCGCGCTGGAGAAGTACGCCGGCCTCTTCAAGAAGAACACCCCGGCGGCGGACGTCAACAACGACTTCACCAAGATGGTCGCCCAGTGGGACAGCGGCGAGATCGGCATGCTGAACCACAACCTCGGCTCCTACCAGGACCACGTGAAGGCCCTGGGCACCGAGAAGTTCCGCGGCATACCGAACCCGACGCTCGACGACGGCACCCGCGTGATGGTCTCCAACCCCGTCGACGGCCTCGGCCTCTTCTCCTCCAGCAAGAACAAGGCGGCCGCCTGGAAGTTCATCGAGTTCGCGGCCGGTCACGCCTCCAACTCCAAGTGGAACAAGTCCGCCGGCGCCATCCCCGCCCACACCGAGGCGGCGCGGGACCCGTGGCTCCAGGAGGCCGAGCCGACCAAGCTCGCCGCCGAGGTCCTCTTCAGCGGCAAGGCGACCATCGTCCAGCTGCCGTACTACCTGCCGGACTGGAACACCATCTCCAAGGCCGACAACGAGGCCAACTTCCAGAAGGTGCTGCTCGGTTCGATGTCCGCGAAGGACTTCGCGGACGCCCTGGCCGAGCAGCTGAACGAGGCCCAGGCCGAGTGGAAGTCGCAGAAGAAGTGACGGTCGGCCGCCGTGAGGCGGTCGTGGCCGGGGCGGGCCTGGTGCTCGCCCTGGCCGCCCGGCCGGCCGCCGCCCGTACCGAGGACCCCGCCCCCGCCGAGGCCGCCTCCTCCCGCACCGGTGAGGGGTCCTCCGCCCGCCGCCGCACCCTCTTCCTCGCCGGAGACTCCACCGCCGCGCAGAAGTACGCCGACGCGGCCCCCGAGACCGGCTGGGGCATGGCCCTCCCGTTCTTCCTGCACCGGGAGCTCGCCGTCGCCAACCACGCGGTCAACGGCCGCTCCACCAAGAGCTTCCTCGACGAAGGGCGGCTCGAACCGATCGCCGCCGCCCTGCGCCCCGGGGACGTGCTGCTCGTCCAGTTCGGGCACAACGACTCCAAGGCCACCGACCCCGCCCGGTACGCCGCCCCCTGGGGCGCCTACCAGGACAACCTGCGGGTCTTCGTCGAGACCGCCCGCGCGCGGGGCGCCCACCCGGTGATCGCGACCTCCGTGGAGCGCCGCCGCTTCGACTCCGCCGGCACCGCCCAGCGCTCGCTCGGCGACCACCCGGCCGCCGCCCGCGCGGCCGCTGCCGCCTCCGGCGTCCCGCTGCTCGACATCGAGGCGCTGTCGCTGGCGCTGTGGCAGCGGCTCGGCCCCGAGGCGACGAAGACCTACTTCAACTGGACCGCCACCGAGCAGGACAACACCCACTTCAACCCGCCCGGGGCGATCGAGGTGGCCCGGCTCGTGGCCCGCGAACTGCTCCGCACCCGGGTCCTCGCCCCGCGCGAGACCCGCCGGCTCGACGACGAGCTCCCCGCCCGGTGGATCACCTGGCCCCCCGCAGTCCCTTCCGCATCCTGAGGAGAACCGCGCGTGAACAGAAGCACGAAGCTGGGAGCGGTGGCCGCCGCCGCCCTCGTCCTCACCGTCACCGCACCCGCCGCCGGCGCCCACTCCGGGCACCGCCCGGCCGCCGACCCGGCCCGGGCCACCCTCCCCGCCGGCGACGGCTGGGCCTCCGAGGGCGCCGGCACCACCGGAGGCGCCGCCGCCGACGCCTCCCGCGTCTTCACCGTCACCACCTGGGCCGAGCTGCGGGCCGCGCTCGCCGTCCCCGGCACCGAGCCGCGGATCGTCAAGGTCGTCGGCACCCTGAACGCCACCGAGGCCGGCTGCGCCGCCTTCGAGGCCCCCGGCTACGACTTCGACCGCTATCTCGCCGACTACGACCCCGCCGTCTGGGGGTACGAGACCGAGGTCAGCGGCCCCCAGGAGGAGCTGCGCGCCGCCTCCGCCGCCGCCCAGGGCCAGGCCATCAAGGTGAAGGTGCCCGCCCACACCACCCTCGTCGGCGTCGGCCGGAACGCCACGATCCTCGGCGCCAGCCTCCAGGTCACCGGCGTCGACAACGTGGTGATCCGCAACCTGCAGCTGGAGAGCCCGCTCGACTGCTTCCCGCAGTGGGACCCGACGGACGGTGCCACCGGCGCCTGGAACTCGGAGTACGACAGCCTGGTCGTGTACGGCTCCACCCACGTCTGGATCGACCACAACACCTTCACCGACGGCCGCCACCCCGACAGTTCGCTGCCGTCGTACTACGGCGAGGTGTACCAGCAGCACGACGGCGAGCTGGACGTCGTGCGCGGCGCGGACCTGGTCACGGTCTCGTGGAACGTCTTCACCGACCACGACAAGACGCTGATGATCGGCAACAGCGACAGCGCGGGCGCCACCGACCGCGGCAAGCTCCGCGTCACCCTCCACCACAACCTCTTCGACGACGTGGTGGAGCGGGCGCCGCGGGTCCGCTTCGGCCAGGTCGACGCGTACAACAACCACTTCAAGGTGCCGGACACGGACTACGTGTACAGCCTGGGCATCGGCCAGGAGTCGCAGCTGTACGCGGAGAAGAACGCCTTCACCCTGTCCTCGGAGGTCCCCGCCGGACAGATCCTCAAGAAGTGGAAGGACGCGCCCGTCACCACCACGGGCAACTACGTCAACGGCCGTCCGGTGGACCTGCTGGCCGTCCACAACGAGCGGTTCCCCGAGGAGACGCTGCGCGGCGACGCGGGCTGGACGCCCGTCCTGCGCACCCGGGTGGACCACCCGCGGGCGGTGCCGCTCCTCGTCGGTCTCGGCGCCGGAGCCGGCCGCCTGCGCTGACCGACCCCCCTGCCCCGGGCCGGGGCGGAGCGCGGCACCCCCGTCCCGTCGCGCCCGCCCCGGCCCGGTTCCCTTCTCCCTCCCCTCCCCTCCTCTCCCCTGTCACTGCTTCGGCGAAGGAGCATCCGCATGCCCTCGCACCACCACCCCCGCACGCCTCCCGGCCGCCGTGCCTTCCTCACCGGCGCGGGCGCGGCCCTCGCCGCGCTCGCCGTGCCGGCGGCGCCCGCCCTCGCGGCGGCGCGTCCGGCCGGCCCCTTCGGGCGGTACGGTTCGCCGGCCGCGCGGCTGACGCCCCGGACGCTCTACGTCCACCCGGGCGGCCTCGGGGACCACGCCTCCGTCCAGGCGGCGGTGGGCGCGGCGGACGGGGCCGGCTGGACGCTGGTGCTCGCGCCGGGCACGTACCGGGAGACGGTCGCCGTGAGCGCGGCCAGGACCGGCATGACGTGGATCGGGGCGAGCGGGGACGCCCGGGACGTCGTGGTCGTGTACGACAACGCGGCCGGCACGCCGAAGCCGGACGGCTCCGGCACCTACGGCACGACCGGCTCCGCCACGGTGACCCTCCAGGCCGCGGACTTCACCGCCCACGCGGTCACCTTCGCCAACGACTTCCTCCGCACCGACCTGCCGGGCGATCCGGGCACGCAGGCGGTGGCGGTGAAGGCCCAGGGCGACCGTTCGGCCTTCTACCACTGCCGGTTCCTGGGCCACCAGGACACCCTGTACGCGGACTCGATGTCGCTGACCGCCTTCGCCCGCCAGTACTTCGCGCACTGCTTCGTGGAGGGCGACGTGGACTTCGTCTTCGGGCGGGCCACGGCGGTCTTCGAGCACTGCCGCTTCCGGACGCTGGTCCGCACGGACCTGGCGGGCCCGCCGTACGGCTTCGTCTTCGCCCCGTCGACGGCCCGCGCCAACCCGTACGGCTTCCTGGTCTCCAGGTGCCGGGTCACCAGCGAGGCCCCGGACGGCTTCTACAAGCTGGCGCGGCCGTGGGTGCCCGGTTCCGATCCGACGGCCCGGCCGTCGCTGGTGGTCCGGGAGAGCGTGCTGGGCGCCGGGATCGACGCGGTGGCGCCGTACGCGAACATGCGGGACGCGTACCCCTGGCAGGAGCAGCGCTTCGCGGAGTACCGCAACACGGGCCGGGGCGCGCTGGTCACGGTGCCGGAGAACCGTCCGCTGCTGACCGCCGCGCAGGCGGCGGGGGCGACCCGGGCCGGGTACCTCGGCGACTGGGACCCGGCCGCCGGGGTCCGCCCCTGAGCACGGCGCGGACGCGGGAGCGGCGGTGCGGCCGGGTGTCCGGCCGCACCGTCAGGAGAAGCCGCCCCGCAGGGTCGTCCTGCCGCCGTCACGGCCGGTGAGGACGACGGTGTACGTGTCGCCCGAGGCGTCCCGGGTGCCCTCGGCGTGGTTGTACTGGGCGGCGAAGGTGTGCGGGCCCGCCGGCACCGTGCGGCCCTCCTTCAGCGTCCAGCGGTGGACGAGGGCGCCGGACTCCTCCGCGACCGTCACCGTGAAGTCGCCGGCGGACCGGGTCTGCCAGTGGCCGGTGCTCACGATCCCGCCGGTGAGGGCGACCCGCACCTCGACGGTGAGGCCGGTGACCTCGGCGTCCGTGGTGACGGCCAGGTCGCTCTGGGCCCACCAGCGGTTGCTGCCCGGGTCGATGGTGCCGGCCGCGCGGGCCACCGGCCCGGGCGCCGCGACGGCCGCCGGGGGCGCGGGCCTGTCCTGGAGAGCGGTGACGGCGAGGCCGCCGAGACCGACGACGCCCACGACGGTCGCGGCGACGGCCGCGGTCGCCGTCCACCGGCGGCCGGCCCAGGAGGCGCGGCCGGGCGTCCGGGGGCGGGCGGGCGGCGGACCGGCCATGCCCCGCTCGACCCGGGCCAGCATCCGGGCCCGGTCCGGCCGGTGCGCGAGCGCCGCCTCGCGCAGCTCGCCGCGCAGCCGTGTCTCGTCCATCAGCGCCTCCCCGCGGCGAGTTCGGTGGCGGCCCGGCCGCCGAGCAGCTTCTGGAGTTCGGCCATGCCCTTGGCCGTCTGGCTCTTGACCGTGCCGACCGAGACGCCCAGGGCCAGGGCGGTGTCCCGCTCGGAGAGGTCGAAGGCGTGGCGGAGCACGACGCAGGCGCGCTTGCGGAACGGCAGGGCGCGCAGCGCGGTCCTGACGTCGACGACGGCGGGCACGTCCGGGTCCTCGGTGTGCTCGGGGCGCCGGTCCCAGAAGGCGGCGATCCGGCGGCGTTCGCGGACGGTGCCGCGGATGCGGGTGCGGACGAGGTTGGCGACGACGCCCCGGGCGTAGGCGGCGGGGTGGTCGGCGGCGCGGACCCGGTCCCAGCGGTGCCAGAGGGCGAGCATCGCGTCGGCGGCGAGGTCGTCGGCGGCGTCGGTCTCGCCGGTGAGGAGGTGGGCGAGGCGGGCGAGTTCGGCGTAGTGGCGGTCGAAGAAGTCCCGGAACTCGGCCGCGTCGTCCCGGTCCTCGCCGGCGTCAGTCCCGGCCACGGCCGCCCCCCGGTGCGGCGGGCGCCGGGCCGCTGCTGGCGCGGACGGTGAGCCGCGGCGCGAGGAGTTCGGTGCCGTGCGGGGCGTGGCCGCGCAGCCGCGCGACGAGCCGCTCGACGGCGATCCGCCCCATGTCCTGGGCGGGCACGGCGACGGCGGTGAGGGGGACGGAGGCGTGGGCGGCGACCTGGTCGGGGCAGAGGGCGGCGACGGAGACGTCCTCGGGGACGGCGCGGCCCTGGTGGCGCAGGACGGCGAGGAGGGGTTCGACGGCGGCCTCGTTCTGGACGAGGAGGGCGGTGGTGCCGGGGCGTTCCTCGAAGACGCGGGTGACGGCGGCGGCGACGGCCGCGTAGGTGCCGTCGACGGGGCGGTGGAGCACGTCGAGGCCGTGCGCGGCGGCGGCGGAGCGGACGCCGGTGAGGGTGCGCTCGGCGTAGCCGGTGCCCCGGGCGTAGACGGCGGGGGGTTCGCCGAGGACGGCGAGGCGGCGGTGGCCGAGGCCGGCGAGGTGGTCGACGCAGCGGGCGCCGGCGGCGGCGAAGTCGAGGTCCACGCAGTCGAGCCCGGCGGGGTCGGCGGGCAGGCCGATGAGGACGGAGGGCCGCTCGGCCTCCCGGAGGAGGGGGAGGCGGGGGTCGTCGAGCTCGACGTCCATGACGATCATGGCGTCGGCGACGGCGCTGCCCTCGACGCGGCGGACGGCCTCGGGGCCCTCCTCGCCGGTGAGCAGCAGCACGTCGTAGCCGTGGGCGCGGGCCGTGGTGGTGACGGCCATGGCGATCTCCATCATGACCGGCACGTAGAGGCCGGTGCGCAGCGGCATCATCAGGGCGAGGATGCTGGTCCGGCCGCCGGCGAGGGCGCGGGCCCCGGCGTGGGGGCGGTAGCCGAGCTCGTCGATGGAGTGCTGGATGCGCTCGCGGGTGGCGGCGGAGATGGAGCGCTTGCCGCTCAGGACGTAGCTGACGGTGCTGGCCGACACACCGGCGTGACGGGCGACGTCGGCGAGGGTGACCACGTGCGCGCTCCTGGGCTGGTCCGGGGTGGGTGGGGTGCCCGTCGGCGACAGGGACCCCCGACCCTAAGCGGCCGCTCGCCGGACTGTCCAGGCGGGGTGCGAGGAGTCCAAGGGCCCGGGCGTCGCGCGGGGTTGTGCGGGGGCGTGCGGTACGGGGGGACGGAACCCGCCGGCCTCCGTCACGAGTACGGGCTCACCAGCCCGAACTCGTAGGCGTGGATCACCAGCTGGACGCGGTCCCGGGCGCCGAGCCGGGTGAGCAGCCTGGCCACGTGCGCCTTGGCCGTGGCCGGGCTGATGAAGAGCTCGCCCGCGATCTCCGCGTTGGAGAGCCCGCGCCCCACCAGGGTGAGGACCTCCCGCTCCCGGTCGGTGACGGCTTCGGGGAGCGGGCGGGGCGCGGGAGCGGCGGGGGCGGGCGGCCGGGCGAAGGCCGCGATCAGACGGGTCGTCACCGCGGGGGCGATCAGCGCGTCCCCGCGCGCGACCACCCGTACGGCGCCGAGGATGTCGTCGAGGTCCATGTCCTTGACGAGGAAGCCGCCGGCGCCGGCACGCAGCGCCCCGTACACGTTGTCGTCGTCGTCGAAGGTGGTGAGGACCAGCACCCGGGCGCCGCTGGGGCCCTCGGTGATGCGGCGGGTGGCCTCGATGCCGTCCATGCCCGGCATGCGTACGTCCATCAGCACCACGTCGGGCCTGGTCCGCTCGGCGAGGACGACCGCCTCGGCGCCGTCGGCCGCCTCGCCGACCACGTCGAGGTCGGGCGTCTCGGCGGCGAGCAGGCGCAGGCCGGCCCGGATGAGGGGCTGGTCGTCGACGAGGAGGAGCCGGACCGGGGCGGTCGTCACCGGGCCTCCCGCGGGAGGGGCAGGCGGGCGGCGACGCGGAAGCCGCCGCCCGGCCGGGGCCCGGCCGTGAACTGGCCGCGCAGCAGGGCGGCCCGCTCGCGCATGCCGGTGATGCCGTATCCGGCGCCGTCCGCCCGGGCGCCGCTCCCGGCCGCGCCGGTGCCCTCGTCCGTGATCTCGACGCCGACGGCGTCGCCGGTCAGGTCGACGACGACCCGGCAGGAGTCGGTGCCCGCGTGCCGCACCACGTTGGTGACTCCTTCCTGCACGATCCGGTACGCGGCGAGTTCCACGTCCGGCGGGAGGGGGCGGGGCGTCCCGCGCCGCTCCAGGCCGACGCGCACGCCCGCGCCGGCGGTCGCGGCGACCAGCCGGTCGAGGTCGGCGAGGCCGGGCGCGGGGTCGCGCGGCGCGCCCTCCGGGTCGTCCGCGCGCAGGGCGACGAGCATCCGGCGCAGGCCCGCGAGGGTGTCCTTCCCGGTGCTCTCGATCGCGGCGAGCGCCCGGCGGGCCTCCTCGGGCCGGGCGTCGGCGACCCGGCGGCCGACCCCGGCCTGGATGGTGATGACGCCGATGCTGTGGGCGACCATGTCGTGCAGCTCGCGGGCGATGCGGAGCCGTTCCGCCGTGACGGCCTCGGCCGCCTCCCTGGACCGCAGCTCGCGGGCGTGCTCGCGCCGCTCGCGCAGCAGGTGGCCGGCGGTCCAGGCCAGCGCGACCGTGAGCACGAGGACGACGAGGTGGGAGAGGTACGCGTCCGCTCCCGTGCGCGCGTACGTCAGGGAGACCGCCTGGGTGGCGAGGGTCGCGGCGGCCGCGGCGGCCGCGGCGAGGGGGCGGCGGGTGGCGGCCACGTACGCGACGGCGAGGTCGGCGAGGAGCGCCTGTACCTGTCCGAGCTGCCAGCCGGCGTCGGTGCCGGGCGCGTACACGGCGGCGATCCGCGAGGAGGCCGCGACCGCCGCCGGGGCCGAACCGGCGAGCAGCAGCGCGAGCGCGGTCCCGGGCCGGTGCCGGAACAGCGGCACCACCAGGGCGGCCGCCAGCACGGGGAGCACGAGCCGTGTCCCGGTGGGCTCCGCGGTGTGCAGGACCACGACGGTCGGCACCACGAGGTGGGCGAGGGCGGCGGCCCAGGTGAGGGCCCCGGTCACGGCCGGAGGAACGGTCATGCCGGAATCCTAGGAAGCGCCCCGCGGCGGCGCATCGGCCCACGGGCTTACGCCCGCGGGCGACACGGCGGGCCTCGGGGCCCGCCCGCCGGCCGATGCCGGGGAAGGGGCCTCGGCGGCAGCGTGGAGACCGTGATCGAAGCGAACGCACTCACGAAACGCTATGGACGCGTCACGGCGGTCGACCGCCTGTCCTTCACCGTCCGGCCGGGCCGCGTGACCGGCTTCCTCGGCCCCAACGGGGCGGGGAAGTCCACCGCCCTGCGCATGGTCCTGGGCCTGACGGCACCGACGTCCGGCACGGTGACGGTCGACGGGCGGCCGTTCCGCGACCGGCCGCGCGGGCTCCGGCACGTCGGAGCCCTCCTCGACGCGCACGAGGTGCACGGGGGCCGTACCGCCCGCGCGCATCTCGCCGCGCTGGCGCACGGCAACGGCCTGCCGGCCCGCCGGGTCGACGAGGTCCTCGGGACCGTCGGCCTGGATCCGGCGGCCGGCCGCCGGATCGGCGGCTTCTCCCTGGGCATGAGGCAGCGGCTCGGCATCGCGGCCGCGCTCCTCGGCGACCCTCCCGTGCTCCTCTTCGACGAGCCGCTCAACGGCCTCGACCCGGAGGGCGTGCGCTGGGTGCGGGGCCTGTTCCGGACGCTGGCGGCGGAGGGCCGGGCGGTCCTGGTCTCCAGCCACCTCATGGGCGAGATGGAGCACACCGCCGACGACCTGCTCGTGGTGGGCCGGGGCCGGCTCGTCGCCGCGGAGCCGCTCGCCGTCTTCGCCGGCAGGGGCGGTGGCCCGGCCGTCGCGGTCCGGACCCCGGACCCCTCGGCGCTCGCCGGGGCGCTGCGGGCCGAGCCGGGCGCGGTGCTCCGGGACGCGGGCGACGGCGGCTGGACGGTGACCGGCGCGAGCGCCGAGCGCGTCGGCGACCTCGCGCACGCGCACGGCGTACGGCTGCACGCGCTGACGGCCCGGTCGGCCTCGCTGGAGGAGGTGTTCCTCGAACTGACCGCCGACCGCGTCGAGTTCGGCGCCTCGGATCCCGCCGGGCCGGAGCCCGGCCCGCCTGCCGCCCCGCTGCCCGTGTCCGGATCCGCCCGTGAGGAGTCCGCCCGATGAACGCCCCCGCACCCGTCCGTCACCTCACCCCGCCGGAGGCGCCGGCGCGGTTCCGGCACCTGCTCCGCGCGGAGTGGATCAAGCTGTGGTCGCTGCGCTCGACCCCGGGCGTCCTCGCCGCCGGCGGGCTCGTGGTGACCGGGATCTGCGTCAACGCGGCCCGGTCGAACGCGGACCGGCTCGACCGGGGCCCGGGCCCGGGGGCCGGCACCGGGCCCGAGCCCGCGGCCTTCGCGTTCGACGCGCTGGGGACCGCGTTCGTCGATCCCGCCTGGCAGCTGCTGATGGTCCTCGCCGCCTGCCTCGGCGCGGTCGCGCTCTCCGGCGAGTACGCGACGGGCCTGGCGCGGACCACGTTCGCCGCCGTGCCGGACCGGCGGGCGGTCGTCGCGGCGAAGGCGGCCGTGGTGGCGGGCGTGCTGCTGGTCTTCGGCGCCTGTGTGGCCCTGACGTCGTTCGCGGTGACGCAGGCCCTGCTGCGGGAGCACGGCGGCCTGTCCCTGTCGGACCCGGGCGCGCTGCGGTCGGTCGCCGCGTCCGCGCTGCTCGCGCCGGTGTGCGGGCTCGCGGGCATGGCGGCGGGGGCGGTGGTGCGCCACGCGGCCGGAGCCGCCGTCACGGTGATCGGCGTGCTCCTGCTGCTGCCCGCGCTGTTCCAGGGCGACACGTACCGCTGGGTCAGGGAGACGGGCCATCTGCTGCCCCTGGACGCCTGGACGACGCTCGTCCGCGATCCGGCGCTTCCGGTGACGGAGAGGTACCCGGCGACGGTGACGGAGGCGTGGACCGTCCTCGGCGCCTGGGGCGTGGCCGGGCTCGCCGTCGCGGTGGCGGCGGTCCGCCACCGCGACGTCTGAGGCCCCGCCGGCGGCGCACCGCCCCGGCCGGAGCCCCGGGCCGGAACGCGCGAAGGCCGGGCGGCCCCTTACGGGAACCGCCCGGCCTCGAAGGATGTCCCGCCGGCCGCACCGGGCTCACGGCCGGGCCGGCGCCACACCCCTCGTCGTACGCGGAGCCCCTCGCGCGGGGCGGGCTGTTATTCGAGCAGCTCCGCGTACGAGCCCATGGCCAGGGCGATGTCCGCCTGGGCCCAGAACCGGTGGTAGGTGAAGACGGGGGCGGCGCCGCCCGCCAGGTACGCCTCGATCTTCGGCCAGGCCGGGTCGTCCTGGTAGAAGGAGCGGATCGAGGCGAAGGTGGAGGTGCCGTTCACCGTGTCGCCGTTCGGCATCGCGCCGGTCCAGCCGGTCGGCACGTACACCGGGTCGTCGAAGCGGTGGTAGTCGGCGCGGGTCTCCTCCACGGCGATGCCCAGCGGGTCCTGGTGGTGGTCCCACATGCCGTCGAGGAGGGCCTTGGCGACCCGCTTGGCCTCCGCGTGGCCGGACTTGGCCGCGTAGTAGGTGAGGGTCTTGGCGTAGGCGGCGGCGACGCCGACGTCGTTCGTGTAGTCGGCGACGGTGACGTGCAGGCCGGCGTTGGCGCCGGGGTCCGCCGCGTTCCAGGTGTCCGGGGCGCCGGACCACTGGAGGGTGGAGGGGATGCGGAAGGTGCCGTCGGGGTTGACCGTGGTCTTCGACAGCGCCCAGGAGACCCACTTGTCGAGGACGGTCTTCGCCTCGGCGTCACCGGTCTGCTGGTAGTACTCGGCGACCCGCTCCATCGACCACGCCTGGAAGCCGAACCACTGGTTCGACGCCGGGTCGTGGTAGACGGGCTTCTCGTCGTAGTACATGCCGTGGAAGGTCGGCGTGCCGGCCGGCGGGGTGGCGTAGCGGCCCTGCCAGCTGTTGGTGGCGCCGCCCGCGATCGCGCCCTCGTCGGACTGGAGCCAGCGGTAGAACTCCAGCTGCCGGTCGAGGCTGGTGGCCCAGTCCGCCTGCCCCGTCGCCGACTTGGGCTTGAGCGGGGCGTAGGCGCTGAGCGCGTAGGCGGCGAGCGGGTTCTGGTAGCCGCCGTGGGCGTGGCTGGAGCCGATCCGCCAGGACCAGCCGGCCGAGGTGTCGACGGCGCCGCCCCAGGCGTAGTACCAGGACATCAGGTAGTGGGAGCTGTTCTTGCCGGTGCCGGCGGGGCAGGCGGTCGGGCCGACGCAGTCGCCGACCTTCTTGAAGTACTTGTCGAACATGGCGTACCGCAGGTAGTCGCCCATCTTGGCGGCCTTGCCGACGGTGGTGGAGACCTGCGCGCCCTTGCCCTGCTGCTTGGCCCAGAGGTCGGCCCAGTAGGCGGCCTGGACGGCGCGGGCGTCGGCGTCGGGGGCGTTGGTGTACTTCCACTGCTTGGCGTAGGAGGCGTCCCCGGTGAAGAGGTCGAGGTAGCCGTTCTTCCCGCCGTAGGTGAAGTTGTCGCAGGTCGGGTGGGTGACGGTCTCCCAGACGGACTCCTGCGGACCGCGCTGGAAGGTGTTGATGTACGAGGGGCCGGTGGCCGCCGGTCCCGCGGAGCACTTCCCGGGCTCGTTGCCGAAGCCGTAGACGTTGTCGACGTCCTGGATCCAGTGCATGCCGTAGATGTCGTCGGTGCCGTAGGCGCTCTTCAGCTCGGCGGCGATCGGGTCGGAGCCGGAGGTGACGCCGGAGTCCAGCTTCGCCGGGTACTGCGAGGGGAGGTCCCACTCGGGGGCGTAGGTGGCCGGCTTCGAGGCGTTGTAGGCGGAGTTCGTCGGCTGGTCCGCGTGGGTGGGGATCATGTACTTCTCCATGGTGTCCCACGCGCCGTTGAACCTGGCCCAGTCACCGGTGATCTTGCCGTACATGGCCTGGAGCCAGATCAGGTAGCTGTACGCCTCCGAGGTCGTCTCGTGCCCGTGGTCGGGGGCCTCGACGATCAGGGTCTCGACGGAGTGGTACGGGATGCCCTCGGGCGAGAAGTAGCCGTTGGCGGGGTTGGTGATCTTCCCGTACAGGTCGAGGAAGCGGGCGTCGTAGGTGGAGTCCGCGGCGAGCTGGGTGGCCTGGATCTCCGCCGCGGCGTGGTTCGGGGCGGTCGCGGTGAAGACGGCGGTGCCGGTGCCGGTGGCCGCCGCGGTGACGGTCACCTTCTGGGCGGTGTTCCAGTTCGCCGGGGTGAAGGTGAGCGAGGCCGGGGCGGCGGTCAGGCCGGTGTTGCCGGAGGTACGGGCCACGGTGACCGTGACGTTCGCCGTCGGGGCCGCCGACAGCTTGAGGTCGAAGGTGCCGGTGGCGCCCTGGCGGACGGCGAGCTGTCCCGGGGTGGCGACGAGCGCGGGTCCCGCGGCCACCGTGATGCCGACCGGCGCGGACTCGGCGGAGGTGCCCCGGTTGTCGTACGCCTTGGCGTAGACGGAGTGGGCGCCCGCGGCGAGACCGGCCGCGCTGTGCGTGAAGGGCGCGGCGGTGTCGGTACCGAGCAGGGTCGTGTCGCTGTAGAACTCGACCTTGTCGACGGTGGCGCCGTCGGCCGCGGCGGCGGTGGCGGCGAGCGGGACGGCGTCGCCCGCGGCGTAGACCGCGCCGGCGGCGGGGCTGGTGAGGACGGCGACCGGCGGCTGGTGGGCGCCGGCGCAGAGGGTGCCGTTGACGGCGAAGTCCGCGGGGGCGGCGTTGGTGCCGCTGTACGTGAACTGGCCTCCGGCCGTGACGGCGGCGCCTGCGGCGACGGTGCCGTTCC
This sequence comes from Streptomyces sp. NPDC058052, assembly GCF_042885515.1. Classification (NCBI taxonomy): domain Bacteria; kingdom Bacillati; phylum Actinomycetota; class Actinomycetes; order Kitasatosporales; family Streptomycetaceae; genus Streptomyces; species Streptomyces sp. NPDC058052. The sequence continues at coordinate 142,121 of NZ_JBHVRX010000003.1, forward strand.
AGCCGGCGCTGGTGACCGTGACGTTCTTTCCGGACTGGGACCAGACGCCGTTCCAGCCGTTGGTGAGCTTCTGGTCGCCGGCGTGGGAGTAGGTGAGGGTCCAGCCGTTCAGGGCTTCGGATCCCCGGTTGGTCAGGGTGAGTTCGGCGGTGAAGCCCGAACCCCAGTCGTTGGTTCTGTAGTCGACGCTGCACTGCACGGCGGCGGCCTGCGCGGTGCCGGCGCCGGCACCGGCGGCCAGGAGGCCGAGGGGGAGGGAGAGTGCTGCGGTCAGGGCGGTCAGGTGCCTGCGCGGGCGGCGTGGTCTCAGGCGTGGCATGCGGGTGGGTCTCCTCGCGGCTCGGGAGGTCGGGGTGTGCGAAGAGCGGGCCGTACGGAGTGCGTCGAGCGGGTGGCGCGAAGGGCGCCGAGCGGGCCGTACGGGGGGTGCGTGAACAAGCCGTGAACCAGTGGGAGCGCTCCCACTGTGCAAGCGTGACGCAACCACGTCAAGATGCGTGAAGAGTCGAAGGCAAGCGACGAGGAATTTCCTCAACTCCTCTTTTGCTTGGCCGCGGTTGACGCTACGGTCTGCCCCGACCAGTGGGAGCGATTCCATCCAGTCGGCACGCCGTAGGGGGCGTGCCCTCGCTGTGAGGACTCGCTCATGCGACATCCCCCCCGTCTCACCGCGCTGCTCGCAGGAGCAGCGGTCGCGATGGCGAGCACCGCGCTCGCCGTCGTGGGTACGGCCACAGGAGCCGCGGCCGCACCCGTCTGCACCGTGGAGTACTCGGTCACCAACCAGTGGACCGGAGGCTTCCAGGGTGCCGTCACCGTCACCAACGGCAGCACGGCGCTGAACGGCTGGAGCCTCGGCTTCTCCTTCCCGGCCGGCCAGCAGGTCAGCCAGGGCTGGGGCGGCAAGTGGACCCAGTCCGGTGCCGCGGTGACCGTCGCCAACGAGAGCTGGAACGCCCAGCTGGGCGCCGGCGCGAAGGTGACGGCGGGCTTCATCGCCTCGTGGGCGGGGGCCAACACGGCCCCCATCGCGTTCACGCTCGGCGGTGCGCCCTGCACCGTGGACGGGCCGACGGCCCCGCCCACCACTCCCCCGACCGATCCGCCCACGACTCCCCCGACCGACCCCCCGACCACACCACCCACCACTCCCCCGACCACCCCACCCACCTCCCCGCCGCCGACTCCGGTCACCGGGGCGCCCGAACTCTCCGTCACCGGGAACAAGTTCACCGACCAGAACGGCGCGGTCCGCCGCCTCCTCGGCGTCAACCGCTCCGGCGGCGAGTTCATGTGCGTCCAGGGCTACGGCATCTGGGACGGTCCGGCCGACGACGCCTCCGTGAAGGCGATCGCCGACTGGAAGGCCAACACGGTCCGCATCCCCCTCAACGAGGAGTGCTGGCTCGGCCTCGACAACGTCAAGCCCGAGTACCGGGGCACGCACTACATCGACGCCGTGAAGGACCTGGTGACCAAGGTCCTGGCCCACGGCATGACCCCGGTCGTCGAACTGCACTGGACCCACGGCCAGTACACCGGCAACTCCTCGGGCTGCGGCGACGTGCACGCCACCTGCCAGAAGCCGATGCCGAACGCCCAGTACACCCCGGCGTTCTGGACCTCGGTGGCCGACACCTTCAAGAACGACGAGCGCGTCGTCTTCGACCTCTTCAACGAGCCCTATCCGGACCGGGCGACCTCCACCGCGACCCAGGCGTGGACCTGCTGGCGCGACGGCGGAACCTGCCCCGGCATCGGGTACGAGGTCGCCGGCATGCAGGACCTGGTGGACGCGGTCCGCGCCACGGGAGCGAAGAACCTCGTCCTCGTGCCCGGCCTCGCGTACTCCAACGACCTCAGCCAGTGGCTGACGTACCGCCCCACCGACCCGGCGCAGAATCTGGGCGCCGCCTGGCACGTCTACAACTTCAACACCTGCTCCACCGAGACGTGCTGGAACGACACCCTCGCCCCCGTCGCCGCGCAGGTCCCCCTGCTGGCGGGCGAGATCGGCGAGAACACCTGCGGACACGCGTTCATCGACCGCGTCATGAAGTGGTTCGACGACCGCGGGCTCTCGTACCTGGGCTGGACCTGGAACACCTGGAACTGCAACTCCGGTCCCGCGCTGATCAGTTCGTACGACGGCACACCCACCGCGTTCGGCATCGGACTGCGCGACCACCTGCGCGCGGTCACCCCGTGACGCACGTCCGCCCCGCGCACCCCGCACATCCCCCGCACACCTCCCCGAAAGGAACCCCCACCCCCATGAGCCGCACCAGCCGTACCGCCCTCCTGGCGGCCCTCGGCCTCGTCACCGCGACCGGAGCCACGGCCACGGTCTTCGGCGCCACCGCCGGCGCAGCCACCCCCGGCTGCAAGGTCGACTACAGCATCACCAACCAGTGGAACACCGGCTTCGGCGCCAACGTCGTCGTCACCAACACCGGCGACCCGGTGACCGCGTGGACCCTGGAGTGGACCTACGGCGGCAACCAGCAGGTCACCCAGGGCTGGAACGCCACCCTCACCCAGTCCGGCGCGGCCGTCACCGCGAAGAGCCTGTCCTACAACGGCACGCTCGCCACCGGCGGTTCGACCTCCTTCGGCTTCAACGGCTCCTACAGCGGGACCAACGCCGTCCCGGCCACCTTCAAGCTGAACGGCGTCACCTGCAACACCGCCACCCAGCCGACGGACCCGCCGACCACGCCGCCCACCACCCCGCCCACGACGCCGCCGACCACCCCGCCGCCGGCCGGCACGAAGGCGGACAACCCGTACGCGGGCGCCAAGGTGTACGTCAACCCCGAGTGGCGCGCCAAGGCCGCGGCCGAGCCCGGCGGCACCAAGATCTCCGACCAGCCCACCGGCGTCTGGCTGGACCGCACCGCGGCCATCGCCGGCGTGAACGGCGGCATGGGCCTGCGCGCCCACCTCGACGAGGCCCTGGTCCAGAAGGGCGGCGGCGAGCTCGTCGTCCAGCTGGTCATCTACAACCTGCCCGGCCGCGACTGCGCCGCGCTCGCCTCCAACGGCGAGCTGGGCCCGACGGAGATCGACGCGTACAAGACGCAGTACATCGACCCGATCGCGGCGATCCTCGCCGACCCGAAGTACGCGGGTCTGCGGATCGTCACGACGGTGGAGATCGACTCCCTCCCCAACCTGGTCACCAACGTCGCCGGCCGGCCGACCGAGACGGCCAACTGCAACGTCATGAAGGCGAACGGCAACTACATCAAGGGCGTCGGCTACGCCCTCAACAAGCTGGGCGCGATCTCCAACGTCTACAACTACGTCGACGCCGGCCACCACGGCTGGCTCGGCTGGGACTCCAACTTCGGCCCTTCCGCGGAGCTGTTCAAGCAGGCCGCGACCGCCGAGGGCTCGACCGTCTCCAACGTCCACGGCTTCATCGTGAACACCGCCAACTACAGCGCGCTGAAGGAGGAGAACTTCAAGATCACCGACAGCGTCAACGGCACCTCCGTGCGCACGTCGAAGTGGGTCGACTGGAACCAGTACGCCGACGAGCTGTCCTACGCCCAGGCCATGCGCGACAAGCTGGTCTCGCTCGGCTTCGACAGCAAGCTCGGCATGCTGATCGACACCTCCCGCAACGGCTGGGGCGGCACCGCCCGGCCCGCCGGCCCGGGCGCGCTGACCAGCGTCGACACCTACGTGAACGGCGGCCGCTACGACCGCCGCATCCACCTCGGCAACTGGTGCAACCAGTCCGGCGCCGGCCTCGGCGAGCGTCCCCAGGCGGCCCCCGCGGCCGGCATCGACGCCTACGTCTGGATGAAGCCCCCGGGCGAGTCCGACGGCGCCTCGAAGGAGATCCCGAACGACGAGGGCAAGGGCTTCGACCGCATGTGCGACCCGACCTACACGGGCAACGCCCGCAACGGCAACAGCATGTCCGGGGCCCTCCCCGAAGCCCCCATCTCGGGCCAGTGGTTCTCCGCCCAGTTCCAGGAGCTCCTGAAGAACGCCCACCCGGCGCTCTGACCCTCCCCCCGGCGCGGCCACCGCGCCCGGCCCGGCGGGGCCGGGCCCGGTGGCCCGGGGAATCCGGAGACGCGGCCACAGACGCAGCCGGACGAGTCCGCGAGGACCCGTCCGGCTGCGTCCGTTCCCCCCGTCCCTCCCGGGCGCCAGGCCCCGCCGCCGGCACGGCGGCCGGGCGCACCCGCGGGCCGCCCCGGCGGGGCCGCCTCAGCAGGATCCCCGCACCACCAGCTCCGTCGGCAGGACGCGCTTCGGGACGGGTTCCAGGGTGCCGGCGACGTCGTCGAGGAGCATGCGGGCCATGGTGCGGCCCATCTCCTCGATGGGCTGGCGGACGCTGGTGAGGGGCGGGTCCATGAGGCGGGCCACCGGGGAGTCGTCGACGCCGACGAGGGCGACGTCCTCGGGGACGCGGCGGCCGGCCTCGCGAAGGGCCGCGCGGGCCCCGGCCGCCATCACGTCGGAGGCGGCGAAGACGGCGTCCAGGTCCGGGCGGCGTTCGAGGAGGCCGCGCATCGCCGCGCGCCCGCCGTCCTCGGTGAAGTCGCCCGCGGCGACCAGGCCCTCGTCCGGGGCGTGGCCGGCCTCGGCGAGGCCCGCGCGGTAGCCGCCGAGCCGGGCGCGGGCCACGTACATGTCCAGGGGCCCGGTGACGGTGGCGATGCGTTCCCTGCCGCGGCCGACCAGGTGGGCGACGGCGGCGCGGCCGGCGCCGATGTTGTCGGAGTCGACGTACGGGACGGATTCGGCCTCGGAGCGGCGGCCGTTCATGACGACCGGGATGCCGAGCTCGCGGACGCGGTCGGGGAGCGGGTCGTCGCCGTGGACGGAGGCGAGGAGGACGCCGTCGACGCGCTGGGCGGCGAGGTACTGCTCGAAGCGCTGGCGCTCCTGCTCGCTGCGGACCAGGGTCAGGAGGAGCTGCTTGTCGGCCTCGGCCAGTTCGGCGCTGACGCCGCGGATCAGGTCGAGGAAGTAGGGCTCGGCGAAGAGCCTCGCCTCGGCCTCGGGGATGACGAGGGCGACGGCGTCCGTGCGGCTGCCCGCGAGCGCGCGGGCGGCCTGGTTCGGTACGTAGCCGAGTTCGGCGACCGCCCGGGCCACGGCGGCGCGGGTCTGTTCGCTCACGCGCGGGGAGCCGTTGATGACCCGTGAGACGGTGCCCCGGCCGACCCCGGCGCGGGCCGCGACCTGCTCCAGGGTGGGTCTGCTGTTCTGCCGTCCGTTCACCGTCGCCGTACTCCCCTCGTCGGACCTCGTGCCGCTCACCAGGGCCGCGGCGGGGGCGGGCCCTCCGACGCAGCGGAGCGGCCGTGCCGGAGGAAGGTGCCCGTGAGGGGCCACACCGGGATGGGAGCGCTCCCACCCTAGAGCACCGCGCTCCCGCCGCGCCACGCGTGCGTTCAGGAGATGACGTGAAGACCCGGGCCCCGGCGGCCCGAAACCCGCCGAACACCTTCCGGTAACGAATCCGCGTTCATGTCTTGACACCCCCACCCCCCCGGCGGCAACCTTCCGGCAACGACGTGGGAGCGCTCCCATCAGGGCGCGAGACAGCCTGCATCAGGTCCCGGCAGGGCCCGCCGAGCCGCGAGCAGCCGGCCGGACCTCTTGGCGCACAACGAGCACCACCTTGGACGAGGAGAGTGGAATGCGCACTTCCAGCAGCAGACGCGGACGCCGCACGGCCGCCGCGGCGGTCGCCGCAGTGGTGACCGGCACGGTCCTGCTCACCGGTTGCGGAAGCGACAAGGACGACGAGGCGGGGAAGGACGGCGGCAAGATCACCCTGCGCGTCGGCACCTTCGGTTCGTTCGGCTACGACAACAAGACCGGCGCGAAGCTCTACGCCGAGTACGAGCGGCTCCACCCGAACATCAAGATCGAGGAGTCGAACGTCTCCGACGGTCAGAAGTACTGGGACACCCTGAAGCTGCGCCTCTCCCAGAACAGCGGCGTCGCCGACATCCAGGCCATCGAGGTCGGCTACATCGCCGAGGCGACCGGCCCGACCATGGCCGCCAAGTGGCTGGACGTCGTCAAGGAGGGCGGCGCCGACACCTCCAAGTTCCTCGACTGGAAGGTCAAGCAGGCCACCACCGCCGACGGCAAGGTCATCGGCCTCGGCACCGACATCGGCCCCATGGCGGTCTGCTACAACAAGGACCTCTTCGCCAAGGCCGGGCTGCCCACCGAGCGCGACGAGGTCGCCAACCTGTGGAGCGGCGACTGGTCGAAGTTCCTCACGGTCGGCGAGACGTACAAGAAGAAGGCCCCCGCCGGCACCTCCTTCCACGACTCCGCGAGCGGCCTGTTCAACGCGGTGCTCTCCAGCGACCCCGTCCAGTACGCCGACTCCAGCGGGAAGCTCGACTGGGAGAACAGCCCCGGCGTGAAGAAGGCGTGGGAGCTCGGCGTCAAGGCCGCCGAGGGCGGACTCACCGCCAAGCTGCGGCAGTTCGACGAGGCGGGCACCTGGAACGCGGCCTTCAAGAACTCGAAGTTCGCCACCGTCGCCTGCCCGTCCTGGATGACCGGCATCATCAAGGACCAGGCCGGTCCCGCCAACCAGGGCAAGTGGGACATCGCCGCGCCCCCCGTCGCCGGCAACTGGGGCGGCGCCTTCCTCGGCGTGCCCAAGGCGAGCAAGCACCCGAAGGAGGCCGCCGAGCTCGCGGCCTGGCTGACCGCTCCCGAGCAGCACGCCAAGGTCTTCGCGGTGAACGGCAACATCCCGTCCTCCAAGGACACGCTCCTCTCCCCCGCCGTGCAGAACGCCAAGCTGCCCTACTTCGGCGACACCCCGGTCGGCAAGATCTTCTCCTCGGCGGCGGCCGGCATCACCCCCGCCGTCATCAGCCGCTACGACGGCCAGGTGAAGACCTTCCTCACCGACAACGGCATCCTCGACATCGAGCAGCGCGGCACCGACCCGGCCAAGGCATGGGAGAACGTCAAGAAGCTGGTCGACGACAAGATCCAGCAGTAGCGGGGACCGCGTGCCGGCCCGCCGCCACCTGCCGGCGGCGGGCCGGCACCGTCCGCACCACCGCACGCATCGACCTGGAAGGACGCCACCCGTGGCCACCTCCGTACGGGCGACGCAGGACGGCACCCCGCCGCCCGCCGCACCGCCCTCCCCGCCCGCCCCGCGCGGCCGGCGCCGCCGCTCCGGCCCGGGCGGCTGGCGCAGCACTCTGTACCGCTGGGACGTCAAGGCGATCCCGTACGTCTTCATCACCCCCTTCTTCCTCACCTTCGCCGCCTTCGGCCTCTTCCCGCTGATCTACACGGGCTGGCTGTCGCTCAACCGGGTCGAGCTCGGCGGAACCGCCGAGTGGAAGGGCCTGGAGAACTACACCGACCTCGCCACCAGCGAGTTCTTCTGGAACGCGCTCCTCAACACCTTCACCATCGGCGTCATCTCCACCGTCCCGCAGCTGCTGATGGCCCTCGGCCTCGCCCATCTGCTGAACTACAAGCTCCGCGGCCGCGGCTTCTTCCGGGTCGCCGTCCTCGCCCCGTACGCCACCTCGATCGCGGCGGCGACCCTGGTCTTCGCCCAGCTCTTCAACACCGACTACGGGATGATCAACAGCGTCCTGGACTGGGCCGGGATCGGGCCGGTCGACTGGAAGAACTCCAAGTGGCCGGCGCAGATCGCGATCTCCGTCATCGTCACCTGGCGCTGGACCGGGTACAACGCGCTGATCTACCTCGCCGCCATGCAGGCCGTGCCGCAGGACCTCTACGAGGCCGCCTCGCTGGACGGCGCGTCCCGCTGGCGCCAGTTCATCAGCGTCACCATCCCCTCCATCCGGCCGACGATCTTCTTCACGATCATCGTCTCGACCATCGGCGCCACCCAGCTCTTCGGCGAGCCGATGCTCTTCGGCGGCAGCGTCGGCATCAGCGGCGGCAGCGGCCACCAGTTCCAGACGCTGAGTCTCCTCATGTACGAAAAGGGCTGGATCACCGGCGCGCTGGGCTCCGCCTCGGCGATCGCCTGGGTCATGCTGGCGCTCCTGCTGCTCGTCGGAGGCATCCAGGCGCTCGTCTCCCGCCGCAACCGCAAGAAGCTGGGGGACTGACCATGGCCCGCACCCTCGACACCTCCGCGCCCGTCGAGCCCAAGACGGCCGGGGAACGCCCGGCGCGCCGCCGCTTCCGCCAGACGGCGGGCCGGCAGCACCACGCGGGACCGCTCACCTACGTCCTGCTGATCGTCGCCACGGTGGTCTCGCTCTTCCCCCTGTACTGGAACGTGGTCGCCGCCTCGCACACCGGCGACCGCGTGGTCCAGGCCCCGGCCCCGCTGCTGCCCGGCTCCCGCCTCCTCGACAACCTCAGCTTCGCCTGGGACCAGGTCGACATGGGCGCGGCGCTGATCAACACGACCGTGGTGGCGGGCCTGGTGGCCGCGTCCACCGTCCTCTTCTCCACCCTCGCCGGATTCGCCTTCGCCAAACTGCCCTTCAAGGGCCGCGGCATGCTGCTCTCGCTCGTGGTCGCCACGATGACGATCCCGCCGCAGCTCAGCGTCATCCCGCTCTACCAGATCATCACCGACCTCGGCTGGTTCGACCAGCTCCAGTCGGTCGTCCTGCCCTCGCTCGTCGCGGCCTTCGGCGTCTTCTTCATGCGCCAGTTCCTGGTCGAGGCACTGCCCGTGGAGCTCGTCGAGGCGGCCCGGATGGACGGGGCGCACAGCCTGCGGATCATCTGGCACGTGGTCTTCCCGGTGGCCCGCCCGGCCATGGCCGTGCTCGGCATGCTCGTCTTCGTCCAGGCGTGGAACGACTTCTTCTGGCCGTTCATCGCGCTCACCCCGGACGGCAACCCGACCCTCCAGGTCGCGCTGGCCGGCCTCGGCGCGGGCAACCACACCGTCGACCACGCGATCGTGCTGACCGGCGCGCTGATATCGACCGTGCCGCTGCTGCTGGTCTTCGCCTTCCTGGGCAAGCACATCGTGGGCGGTATCACCGCCGGCGCGGTCAAGAGCTGACCGGCCCCGCCCCTCCTCCGTACCGCATCCCTCTCGGCTCCGTCCGGGTCCGCCGCAGTCGCCGGACCCGGACGGGCCGCCCCGTACCCTGCGTTGGGAGCGCTCTCCTATGACCGCGTCCGAAACCCGGCCGCTCACCGCCGTCCGCCAGTTCCCCTCCGACTTCCTCTGGGGCGCGGCCACCGCCGCCTATCAGATCGAGGGGGCGGCCCGCGAGGACGGCCGCACCCCCTCCATCTGGGACACCTTCTCGCACACCCCCGGCAAGGTCTTCGAGGGCCACACCGGCGACGTGGCCGTCGACCACTACCACCGGTTCCGCGAGGACGTCGCCCTCATGGCCGAACTCGGCCTGAACGCCTACCGGTTCTCCGTCTCCTGGTCCCGCGTCCAGCCCACCGGCCGGGGCCCCGCCGTCCAGAAGGGCCTGGACTTCTACCGGTCCCTCGTGGACGAGCTCCTCGCCGCCGGCATCGAGCCCGCGCTCACCCTCTACCACTGGGACCTGCCCCAGGAGCTGGAGGACGCGGGCGGCTGGCCCGAGCGCGCCACGGCCGAGCGGTTCGCCGAGTACGCGGGGATCGTCGCCGACGCCGTCGGCGACCGCGTCAAGCGGTGGACGACGCTCAACGAGCCCTGGTGCACCGCCTTCCTCGGTTACGGCTCCGGTGTGCACGCCCCCGGCCGCACCGACCCGGTCGCCTCGCTGCGCGCCGCCCACCACCTCAACCTCGGCCACGGGCTCGCCGTCCAGGCGCTGCGCGCCTCCCTGCCGACGGACCGTCAGATCGCGGTCTCGCTCAACCTGCACGAGGTGCGGCCGCTCAGCGGCTCCGCCGAGGACCGGGAGGCGGCCCGCCGGATCGACGCCGTCGGCAACCGGGTCTGGCTGGGCCCGATGCTGGAGGGCGCCTACCCGGCGGACCTGATCGCCGACACCCGGCACCTCACCGACTGGTCCTTCGTCCAGGACGGCGACGCGGCGGCGGCGAACCAGCCGCTCGACTTCCTCGCCATCAACTACTACGCGCCCACCCTGGTGGCGCACGTCGCCGACGGCGAGGAGAAGCCGCAGGACGACGGGCACGGCGACAGCGCCCACTCGCCCTGGCCGGGCGCCGACCGGGTCGCCTTCCACCGGGCGCCGGGCGAGCGGACGGCGATGGGCTGGCCGGTCGACCCGACCGGCATGTACGACCTGCTGCGCCGGACCGCCGAGGCGTACCCGGACCTGCCGCTGGTGATCAGCGAGAACGGCGCCGCGTACGAGGACGTGGTCGGCGAGGACGGCGGGGTCCACGACCCCGAGCGCACCGCCTATGTGCACGCGCACCTGGAGGCGGTGCACCGGGCGATGGCCGACGGCGTCGACGTCCGCGGCTACTTCCTGTGGTCGCTGCTCGACAACTTCGAGTGGGCGTACGGCTACGCGAAGCGGTTCGGCATGGTCCACGTCGACTACGACACCCTGGAGCGCACCCCGAAGACGAGCGCCCGCTGGTACGCGGGCGTGGCCCGCTCGGGCGGGCTGAACGCGCCCGACGCGGTCTGAGCGGCGGCGTGACGAAGGGCCGTGCCGGGTCACCGGCACGGCCCTCAGGTGTTCTTGAGGCTCGATCAGATGTCGACGACGCGGTAGCCGATGACATAGACGCCGCCGGAGCCCTCGACGCTGCGCCACTGGGTCTCGGCGCCGGCCTCGCTGCCGGTGACGAGCGTGGCGCCGAGCTTGTCGTCGCCGCCGAAGGTGTCCTTGTCCCAGAGGGTCAGGGTGCGGGCCTGCTCCTTGCCGAGGATGAGCGCGGCGTTGCCGTTGCCGTCCGCCATGGAGCGGACGTAGCCGGAGCCCATCGTCTGGTAGCCGATGCCGTTGCCCGGCCAGACCTTGACGGCGTTGCCGTTGGCGTCGGTGATCTTGAGGTACGCCTCGTCGTGGTCGCCCTCGCTGTTCTTCTGGCAGTGCAGCTCGACGAGTTCGATGCGTACGTAGTCGATCGGCTCGGCGTGGGCGGTGCCGGCGAAGGCGGCGAGGCTGCCGAGCCCGAGGAGGGCGGTGGCGGCGATGCGTGCGACGCGGTTCTCGCGCATGGTGTGTCTCCCCCGAAGGTGTGCGTACGTCCTGGTTCTTCCGTGCCGTTCCCCCGGCACGTCCCTCACTCTGCCGCCCCTCCCCCGCCCCGTTCTACGCGCGTTCCGCTCAACGGAACCCGTTCCGGGGCGGGTTGGGGAGCGCGGTGGTCAGGGGGCGAGCGCGGCGGACGGGATCGCGCGGTGCGGTACGCCGCGGGCCAGGGCGCGGCCGAGCGCGGCCCCGGCGTCGGCGACGGAGTCGGCGAGCGCGTCGAGCCGCCGCCCGGCCGGCACCATCGCGGCGAGCGCGGCGACGGTCCGCCCGTCCCGGCCCCGGACGGGGAAGGCGGCGCAGCACACGCCGTCCATCACGTCCTCGCGGTCGAGGACGGGCCCGCCCCGCAGCGGGCCGCGCAGGGCGAAGCCCGCGGCGGTGTCGAGCCGGAACGCGGTGCCGTCGCGCACCGGCACCAGCGGCTCCAGCTCGCCCGGGGCCGAGGCGACGACGATGGCCTGGTCCTCACGGAGCACCGCGAGGACGACGCTGGCGCCGGTCGCGGCGCGCAGCCGCTGCACCGGCAGGCGGGCGGCGATCCGCAGCCCCGGGTGCGGCTCCCACGCCTGGCCGAGCCGGTAGAGCTCCGGTCCGACGCGGTAGCGGTTGCCGCGCCGTTCGACCGCGCCGACGGCGACGAGCTGGTCGAGCAACCGGTGGGCGCTGCCCTTGGGCACCCCGCAGGCGAGGGCGAGTTCGGTGACGCCGGCCTCGTCGCCGCACCGGCGCAGCGCGTCGAGCAGGGCGAAGGCCCCTTCGAGCACGCCCCGGCCGCGCCCCGGCCGGTCCGCGGACGCGGTCCGCTCCTGGCCGTCGGGTCTCGGACTGGTCCCCTGGTCCATGGGTCGTTCTCCCCCTGTCTCCCCGCCCGGCCGGTGTCCCCCGATGGCACGGCTGCGGGCGCCCGTCCACGATGCCGCAGACCCGGACGAATCACCTAAGGGTTCGGCGCCGGTGCGTCGCGGCCCGGCCGCCGGGGCCACGGTAGGCTCCCCCGCCGTGACTCCCGTACGACTCCGCCGCCGCGCCGCGCTCGCCGGTGCCGCCCTGTGCCTCCTCCTCGTGGCCGCTCCCGCGCCGGCCCCCGCCGCGGCCCCCGCCGGCGCACTGACGGTGATCGCCCACCGGGGCGCCTCGGCGGCGGCGCCCGAGAACACGCTGGCCGCGGGCGAGGTGGCACGCCGGAGCGGAGCGGAGTGGATCGAGAACGACGTCCGGCCGAGCCGGGACGGGGTGCCGTACGTGATGCACGACGCGACCGTGGACCGGACGACCGACGGGACGGGTCAGGTGCGCGCGCTCTCCTCGGCACGGCTGGACGCGCTGGACGCGGGTTCCTGGTTCGCCCCGGCCTTCGCGGGCGCCCGGGTCCCGACGCTCGCCGCGCAGCTGGCCGATCTGCGGGAGCGGGGCGGCCGGCTGCTCCTGGAGGTGAAGGGGCCGCACTCCGAGGCGGAGGTGGCGCGGATCGTCCAGGAGGTGCGCGGACAGCGGATGACGGAGCGGGTGGTGGTGCAGAGCTTCGACGTGGTGTCGCTGCGGTACGCGCGGGAGCTGGCGCCGGAGCTTCCGCGGGCGCTGCTGCGCGACCGGCTCGACGCGGATCCGGTCGCGGTCGCCCGTGAGCTGGGCCTCGCCTCGTACAACGTGTCGGACGAGGCGTTGTCCGCGCGGCCGGGCGTGGTGGCGGAGCTGCACGCGGCGGGGGTGACCGTGCACGTGTGGACGGTGAACGACCCGGCGCGGTGGCGGGTGCTCGCCGGGTTCGGGGTGGACGGGGTGATCACGGACCGTCCGGCGGAGCTGGCCGGGTGGAACGCGGCGCGGGCCGCGGACGGCTGAGGGCCGGGCCCGTCACGGTGGACGGACCCGGCCCGGTGACCGGCCGCGCAGGGGATCAGACGCGGTCGGCTGCGATCAGCACGTACTGGAAGGAGCCGTCCTTGTACGACTCGATGAACGCCTCCTCGATGCCGGTGACCAGCGACGAGGTGGCGCGCAGCTCCCAGTAGGGCAGCGTGTCGGGGGTCAGGTCGATCACGGCCTGGGGCACCAGACGGTGATCGGCCATCGCCTTGAGGTACTCGCGGCGCGAGTGGATGTTGCACTCGAAGTGGGCGTTGATCTGGGAGACCCACTTGGAGGGCTGGCCGTACTTGGGGTTCCAGCAGCCGGTGATGGTGACGTAGCGGCCGCCGACCTTGAGGAAGCGGGAGTGCTCGGCCATCAGGTCGTCCAGGTCGACGTACATGCTGGACTCGTTGTTCCAGGAGGCGGTGATGCTGCCCTTCTCGAACGGGGTGTCGAGCATGTTGCAGACCTGGGCGCGGACGTGGCCGTCGATGCCCAGCTCGCGGGCGCGCCTGTTGCCGAACTCGGCCTGGGTGGAGGAGAGGGTGACGCCCTCGACCTTGCAGCCGAACCGCTGGTGGGCCATGACGCTCGATCCGCCGCGGCCACAGCCGGCGTCGACGAGGGTGTCGGCGGCGGTGACGGTGCCGAGGTGGTCGAGGAGGACCTCGGCCTGGGCGGACTCGAGGCGGTGCAGCTCGGCGATGAGCTTCTTCTCGTACGCGCTGTCCTCGGGGGTGCCGAGGGAGGCGTGGTCGACGGCGCCGATGCCGTAGTGGTGGTGGTAGAGGCCGTCCACGTCACCGAGGCGCAGGTTCACGGGCCGGGCCTCGGCGTTCCAGTAGCGGGCGATGTCGCCCTGGTACGGCGTCGCCGGGCCGGGGATGATCGCGGACGCGTCGGTGGAGGTCAGCTCGGTGGTCACAGAGGAATCCATTTCTTGGTGGAAGTCGTCTACCAGAAGTCGGGCAGGCTGTAGCGGAACGTGTTGGTCTGGTGCCAGTAGTGATTGCCGTCGACCCAGGTGGCGACGCCCTTGAGGAAGCGCAGCACGGTGGGGACGGGGAAGGCGGCGGCCACCTCGGCGGCCGCGGCCTCGAAGGCGTGCATGAGGTCGTTGTGGACCTCGACGGCCTTGAGGTAGGCGTCGCGCTCGGAGAGCTTCTCGCGCTCCGCGAGCACCACCGGCAGGTTGAGGTGGACGCCGGGGCTGGCGAGCTCCTTGGTGTAGGAGTACAGGTCGTTGACGATGGTCGTCGCGTTGCCCGCGAGGGCGATGACCCGCTGCGTCTCCGGCCGGGCGTGCAGGTCCGCCGGCAGTTCGTAGCCGCCGACGGTGTCCGTGATGGTGGGGCAGGGGCGGAAGTTGTTGAACTGGCGCATGGCCAGGTACTCCCACACCTCGGGCATGTGGCCGGTCTCGGCCCAGGCCGCCTCGGCGAGGTAGCCCATGTGGAGCCGGGCCATGTCGTGCCGGAAGCGGTCGGACTGGGAGGGCGAGGCCGCGCGGACGAAGTACTCCATGGCGGAGCGGTAGGCGCGGCGCGGGGCGTCCGAGCCGAGCGACTCCGCCCACGCCGGGGCGTACTCCGTGGTCGTGTGGAGGGCGTCGAGCGCGGTGTGCGCCATGAGCAGGCGGCCGCCGAGTCCGATCGGCGAGCCGCCGTGGTCCTCGCAGTAGCAGTCGTCGACGGCGTTCTCCGCGACCATGAGCCGGGTGGCGAGCATCACGTGGTCGACGGTCGGGGCGTCGGGGTGGCAGGCCACCATGTACCGCCCGACGGAGAAGCCGTCGAACTGGCCCTCCCACTCGTCCGGGTAGAGCTGGACCTCGTCCACGGCCCAGTCCTTGATCCGGCGGCTGACCTCGTCCACGCGGGCGGGGTCGGGGTCCGGGACCGGGTGGAAGTAGAGGCCGGGGATCGGCCGGCCCTCCACCGCCGGGACGTCGGCCGGCTCCCCCGCCGGGACGGCGGGCGGTTCCGCCGCCGGTGCCGGGAGGGTGTCCGGCACCGGGAGGGGTGCCGGACGGGCGAACGAGACGCTGGTCGCGCCGAGTCCGCTGGGTCCGCCGGGGATCCAGCGGGGCGCGGCCGGCGGCGCGGGCGCCTCGGCGGCCGGACCGGCGAGGGCCCGGTCGAGGACGTCGGCCCCGAGGCGGGCCGCCGCCGCGGGCAGGTGCGCCGGCAGGGGGGAGAGCCCGGGGTCGGGCATCCGTCAGCTCCTTGCTGGGTGGGGGGTCCGTCCCGGATCCGGGACGGACGGGGCCGTCAGTCGCGGCGGCGGGCGATCTGCACGTTCTCCATCACGCCGAGGGCGTCGGGGACGAGGACGGCGGCGGAGTAGTAGGTGGTGACGAGGTACGACATGATCGCCTGCTCGCTGATGCCCATGAAGCGGACCGAGAGGCCGGGCTCGTACTCCTCCGGGATGCCGGTCTGGCGGAGGCCGATGACGCCCTGGTTCTCCTCGCCGGTACGCATGGCGATGATGGAGCTGGTCTGCTCCTTGGTGATCGGGATCTTGTTACAGGGGAGGATCGGGACGCCGCGCCAGGCCGGGACGGACTGGCCGCCGAGGTCGACGTGGTCCGGGTAGAGGCCGCGGGCGTTGAACTCGCGTCCGATGGCGGCGATGGTGCGCGGGTGGGCGAGGAAGAGCTTGGTGCCCCGGCGGCGGCTGAGCAGCTCGTCCATGTCGTCCGGGGTGGGCGGGCCGGAGTGGGTCTGGATGCGCTGCTTGAAGTCGGCGTTGTGCAGGAGGCCGAACTCGCGGTTGTTGACGAGCTCGTGCTCCTGGCGCTCGCGCAGGGCCTCGATGGTCAGGCGGAGCTGCTCCTCCGTCTGGTTGTGCGGGCCGTTGTAGAGGTCGGCGACGCGGGTGTGGACCTTGAGGACGGTCTGCGCGACGGAGAGCTCGTACTCGCGCGGCTTGAGCTCGTAGTCCACGAAGGCGCCGGGGAGGACGGCCTCGCCGATGTGGCCGGCGGACATGGCGATCTCGGCTTCGCCGTGCTTGTTCTGGCGCTGGTCGGGGAGGGTGCTGAACGCCTCGATGTGGGCCTGGAGCGCCGGGGAGTTCGCCATCACCGAGGCGAAGTCGGCGCGGGAGAGGGTGAGGAGGGTGCCGGCGGTCTCGGCGGTGGCCGTGTAGTCCCACGTGGCGTCGGCGTCGAGGAGCGCGTTCTCGCCGAAGCGGTCGCCGTCGCCGAGCACGGCGACGGCGATGTCGTCGCCGTAGGGGCCGTCGGAGGTCTGGCTGATGCGGCCGTGGGCGAGGAGGTGGATCTCGCCGGCGGCGTTGCCGCGGGCGACGATGATGTCGCCGGCGGAGAAGTCGCGCTGGACGCAGCGGTCGGCGAGCGCGGTCAGCACGTCGACGTCGTCGAAGCCGCGCAGCAGGGCGAGTTCGCCGAGCTCGCGGGGGATCACGCGGACGGTGGCGCCGTCCTGGACGAACTCCACCCGGCCGTCGCCGACGGTGTAGCTGAGCCGGCGGTTGACCCGGTAGGCGCCGCCCTTGGTCTCCACCCAGGGGAGCGTCCGCAGCAGCCAGCGGGAGGTGATCTCCTGCATCTGCGGGGCGGACTTGGTGGTGGAGGCGAGGTTCCGCGCGGCGTGGGTGCTGAGGGACTGCTGCGGGGGTGCCGCCTGGGCTTCCGGGCTGGTGTCGACGGTCATCGGACCGGGGTCTCCTTAGCGAGGGTGGTGACCGGGCACGGCGACACGCCGGACCCGTCGAGGAGGGGGAATGGAGGGAGGTCGTCTGGCCATCCGTCCAGACCGGGGGAACAGTAACGGCCCGTCAGCACGCCCCGCCCGGAGAGACGAGGGGCATTACCTCGATGCGGTGATCTTGTTTCACCCTTGGTTTACCGACTGGTCCGTCGGCTTTCCGCCATGGGTTCGAGGGGGCGGGAGGCATGCGGGCCGGTGGGGGTCGCGGGCCGGGCCGGCACCCCGATCGGACGGCACGCATTCCGGCCACGTCGTTCACGGCGGCCCCTGCTTGACAACCCGCCCCTGCCGTCACACAAGTCAACCGACGGCGTCAACACAGCCCCGCCCGGGTACCCGGACCTCTCCCGGAGCCCGGCGCACGCCTTCTCCATCTGCCCTTAACTCCCCTTCTCGATAAGGGAGTTCATGGGACGATGCTGCCCGCTGGGCCATGGTGGCCCACGGGGGTACGGGGGGTACGGATGCGGAAGCGGCATGCCCGCGCGCGGGGCGGCACCGGCTCGGGGCGGGGCGCGCGGTGAGCGGGGCCCCCTCCCCGTACGCGGAGGAGGCGCCGGACCGGCGGTACGCCAACGCGGACCTGCTCCCCCACGGGAGCGGCGCGTTCCGCTGGCGCTGGTGGGACTTCGCGGCCCTCTGGATCTGCGTGTCCTGGAGCCTCGCCTACCTGATGCTCTCCGGGATGCCGGGCCAGGACCGGTTCACCTGGCCGCAGACCCTGCTCATCTGCGGGATCGCCCAGCTCGTCGTCCTGCTGCCGTCGTTCCTGGTGGAACACGCCGGGGACCGGTACGGGGTGCCGTTCGCGGTCTTCGCGCGCAGCGCCTTCGGCGTCCGGGGCGCGGCCCTGCCGGCGCTGCTGCGGTTCGTCTCGGCGTGCGTCTTCTTCGGCTTCCAGGCCGACCTCGGCGTCCAGGGCATCCAGCTGCTCACCGGGGACCTGGGCGCCGGCTACGGCGACGTCCTCAGCCCCACGTATCTGGTGTTCCTCGGGCTTCAGCTGTGGATCGTCTCGAAGGGGCCGAACGGGCTGCGCCGGTTCGCGGACCTCGCCGCGCCGGTGCTGATCGCGGGGCTCGTGGTGGCGTTCCTCTGGGCGTCGGCGCATGGAGAGGGACCGCTGCTGCCCGAGCCGGTCCGGCCGATCGGCTGGGGGGCGGACTTCTGGCTGGCGGCGGCCCCGGCCCTGGCCTCCGCGACCGCCCTGTTCGCCGCGGTCGGCCTGACCGTGCCGGACCTGGTGCACCTCGGCTCGCGCGGGCGGCGCCCGGAGGGTTCCGGGACGCGGCTGGGCGTGGGGCTGCTGCTGCCGCTCCTGATGACGGGGACCGTGCTCTACACGATGGCGCTGATGTCGCTGTCCTCGTACGGGAAGGACGGGTACGCCGGTTCGCTCACCCTGCACGCTCTGGACGGCATGCCCGGCGGCAGCCTCGTCGCCGCGACGATGCTGGTCGTCGCGACGCTCTGCGGCAACCTCGGTCTCAACCTGGTGTCGGCGGGCTACGACCTGTCGAGCACCGCGCCGTCGCTGATCGGCTTCCGGGGCGCGGCGGTGCTGGCGGCGCTGGCCGGCACGGCGGTGGCGTGGTGGGCGCGGAGCAGCAGCGACTACCAGGTGCTGGCCTGGGCGAACCTGGCCGAGGGCTTCTTCGGCACGGTCTCCGGGATCCTGGTCGTGGAGTACTGGATCGTGCGCCGGACCCGGCTGCGGCCGGCCGAGCTGTACCGGGCCGGGGGGCCGTACTGGTACGCGGGCGGCTGGAACTGGCGGGCCGTCGTCGCGTTCCTGGTGGGCGGGGTGCTGGCGGTGGGCGGTTCCTCGGAGGGGGCCGGGACGGACGGTCCGCTGCTGCCGTTCCTCGCGCCGCTCGACGACTTCGGGTGGTTCGTGGGGCTGGTCGCGGCCGGCGCGCTGTACGCGCTGCTGAGCCTGCGGGCGCGGACGGCCGCCCCGGCGGGCGACTGACCCGGGCCGGTCCTGGCGGGGCGGGCCGACCGGGCCGAACCGGCCGGGACCGGCGACTCGGCCGACCCCGGCCGGGCCCGGCCGGAATGGGCAGGTGCACAGGCCGGCCGGCGCAGGACTGGGCCCGCGCGCACAGACATACGGTCCGGGCCGCTCCACGATGTCCCTGGTCACGGTCGCGAGGACGCGCGACCGTACGGAACCGCAGAGGAGTTCCCATGCCAGGGAGAACGAGGCGCCGCCTGTGGGGCGGCCTGCTGCTCGCCGTGCTGCTGGCGCTCGGCACCACACCGGCCGCCACCGCGGAGACCGGCCCGGCGGCGGCCGGCGGGATCCCGTCGGTGGGCACCGCCTGGGGCGCGCCGGGCCCGTACGAGGTGGACGTGGACATCGAGGCGGTGCACACCTTCTACCACCCGCGGACGATGGGCCCGTCCGGCGAGCGGCACCCGGTGGTGATCTGGGGGAACGGCACGGGCGCCGTGCCCGGGATCTACAGCTCGCTGCTGCGGCACTGGGCGAGCCACGGCTTCATCGTCGCCGCCGCCAACACCCCCACCTCCAACTTCGCGATCAGCATGCGGGCCGGGATCGACGTGCTGGAGCGGCGGAACGCCGACCCGGGCAGCGAGTACTTCGGCAAGGTGGACCTGGAGCACATCGGCTCGGCGGGGCACTCGCAGGGCGGTGCGGCGGCGGTGAACGCGGCGGTCGACGCGCGCGTGGACACGGCCGTGCCGATCCAGCCGGGGCCGCTGACCGACCCGGACCTCACCGACGTGCCGCTCTTCTACCTCGCCGGGCAGCGCGATCTGACGGTGTGGCCGGCGCTGGTGAAGGCGCTGTACCGCGACTCGGACCATCTGCCGGCCGTGTACGGGGAGGTGCGCGGCGCCGGTCACCTGTCGTCCATCGGCGACGGCGGCGACTTCCGCGCCCCGACGACCGCGTGGCTGCGGTTCTGGCTGATGGGCGACGAGAACGCGCGCGGCGTCTTCTTCGGCCCCGGCTGCGGCTACTGCGGGGACGACGAGCTGTGGTCCGGGTGGGACCGCAACGCACGGGCGCAGTCGATCCCGGGCCCGGGCGGGAGTTGAACCGACACCCCAGGTGGCCATACCCCTGAGGGGTATCGATCGGGGCATGCGATCCCTTGCCCCCGCACTGCGGGGCGGGGTATACATGAACCGAGCCGATACCCCCCAGGGGTATCGCGGATCCAGAATCGACACGGAGGTTCCCATGTCCGCGCACTCCACCACCTACCAGGTCGCCGGCGTCAACAGCGGCCACTGCAAGGCGATCGTGAGCGGCGCACTCCGGGACCTCGACGCGGTCGACACCGTCCACGTCGAGATCTCCACCGGGCGCGTCACCGTCCACAGCTCCGCCCCGCTCGACGACACCGTGGTCGCGGAGACCGTCGAGGACGCCGGCTACGACTACCTCGGCCGCGCCTGAACCACCCGCGCGGCCGGGCCCGAACCCCCCGAGCCCGGGCGCACCGCCACCCGGCCGCCGCGACCGGCCCGACTACCATGAGGCCGGTCGCGGGATACGGGACCCGGACCGCGAGCGGGACCGGGAACGGCGGAGAGGACAGGCACGGATGCGTCGGCTCGGGGAGCTGGAAGCGGAGATCATGGACCGCTTCTGGCGGTGGCAGCGCCCCGCCACCGTGCGCGAGGTCGTCGACGACATCAACCGCCACCGCGACATCGCCTACACCACCGTCACCACGGTGACCGGCATCCTCTTCCACAAGGGCCACCTCACCCGCACCCGCGAGGGCCGGGTCTGGCTCTACCGCGCCTCGGCCACCCGCGAGGCGTACGCCGCCGCCCTCATGGAGGACGGCCTCGGCGCCAGCGAGGACCGCACGGCCGCCCTCGCCCGCTTCGTCGAGAACCTCGACGCCGAGGAACTCGACGCGCTCCGCACCGCGCTCCGCGACGCCGAGCGGCGGACCGAGGGATGAACGCCGCCCCCGCCCTGCTCGGCTACGCCGCTCTCGTCGGCGTCACCGCGCCACGCGTGCTGCTGCGCAGCGCCTGGCCGCACCGGGCGCCCGCGCTCGGCGTGACCGTCTGGCTGGCCCTCACCGTCACCTTCGTCCTCGCCGTCGCGCTCGCCGCCGCCCAGCTCGCCACCCCCACCGAGCACCTGCACGCCGGCCTCGTCGGGCTGCTGCACGCCTGCGGGGTCGGCCCGGGCCCCGCGGACCCGGAGCCCGGCACGGCGGACCGGCTCGCCGTCGCCCTGCCCGTCGCCGTCCTCGCCGCCTGGGCCGGGGCCGTGCTCCACCGGCTCGCCCGGGCCGGACTGCACCGGGCCCGCCACCGCGACCGGCTCGACATCGTGGGGGTGCGCTGCCCCCGGCTGCGGGTCACCGTCCTCCCGCACGCCGTCCCGGGCGCGTACTGCCTGCCCGGTCTGCGCGCCCGCGTCGTCGTGAGCGACGCCGCCGTCCGGCTCCTGAGCCCCCGCCAGCTCGACGCGGTCGTCGAGCACGAGCGGGGGCACGTCGCCGGCCGGCACCACCTGCCGCTCGCGGCGGCCGAGGGCTTCGCCGCCCTCTTCCGCCGTCTCCCGCTGGCCCGGCACGTCCGCGCCCAGGTCGCGCTCCTCCTGGAGATGAGCGCCGACGACCGGGCGCTGCGCCGCCACCCGGACGCGGTCCTCGCCACCGCCATGTACGAACTGGCGGCGGGCCGGCCGCCGAAGGGAGCCTTCGGCGCCGCCGGCCCG
Source organism: Streptomyces sp. NPDC058052 (assembly GCF_042885515.1). NCBI lineage: Bacteria > Bacillati > Actinomycetota > Actinomycetes > Kitasatosporales > Streptomycetaceae > Streptomyces > Streptomyces sp. NPDC058052. Next base: position 163,582 of record NZ_JBHVRX010000003.1, read on the forward strand.
TCCCCGGCGGTGGTGCGGATGAAGCGGATCCTGGGGCCCCGGCCGGCCCCCCACCCGGCGCTGCGCGGCTCGCTGGCCTCGGCCGTGCTCACCGCGCCGCTCCTCCCGCTGCTGGTCGCCTGCCCGCCCGGGGTCTGACGCCCTGGGGGGGCGGACCTGGCAGGGATCCGGCGCCCCGGCGGACCGGCCCGGGCGACCGGCGCCCCGGGGGTCAGCGGCCCAGCCGCGCGTCCAGCCACTGGAGGACCTCGGGCGTCACCGGGTCGGTGATGTCGGCGAACTCCTCGTGCTTCTTCAGGAACTTGGCGACGTACGGGCAGACCGGCACGATCCGCATCCCGGAGGCGCGCACGTCGGTCAGCGCGTGCTCGACGAGGATCCCGGCGAGGCCCTGGCCCGCGTAGGCGTCGTCGATCTCGGTGTGGAAGAACACCCGGCGGTCGTCGCGGTCGCGGTACGCGGTGAGCCCGGCCCGCGCCCCGTCGACGAGGATCTCGTACCGGTGGCGTTCGTCGACGCGGCGGACGACGGGGGTGGTGCTCTGCTCGCTCTGCTCGCTCATGGCGGCCTTTCGGGGTCGTGACGGTCGGACGCGCTCCGGCCCGGACGCGGCCGACGGCGTACGCCCCCGGCGCGCGCTGGTCCGGCCACCCTACTCCCCGGTTTCCGCAGGTGGGCCGGGGGTGACGGGCCGACCGGCGCGCGGGGGCGCAGCGCGTCCGAAACAGCTGTGCACGCCGGGCGGGGTGGGCTCGTTGAACCCGGGCGAAGCTCTCTCCCCCATCCCCCCGGAGGCCGACATGCACCCTCTGCCCGCGCCCGTCCCCGCCCTCGTCCCCGCCCCCGTCGCTGTCCCCGCGCCCGTCCGTGTCCCCGCCCCCGCCCTCGTCCTTCCGACCCCGGGAAGGTGCTGAGCGATGCTGCCGGTCGACGAGTTCGTCGCGACGCTGCCGAAGGCGACCCTGTTCGGCGCCGTGTACTTCACCGACATGGACGACCGGCCCGTGCAGCTCCACGCCGTCTACAGCGCCGAGCACCCGTGGCAGCTGCCGGGCGGCACGGCCGAGGCGGGCGAACGGCCGTGGCAGACCGCCGTGCGGGAGACCGAGGAGGAGACCGGACTCGTGGTGCCCGGGCCCCCGCGCCTGCTGGCGGCCGTCTTCGGCCTGCCGGGCGCCTCGTGGCCGCTGGCGACCGCCGGGTACGTCTTCGACGGCGGGCGGCTGACCGACCGGCAGATCGCGGACCTCGTCCTCGACCCGGCGGAGCACGACGAGGTCCGGGTCCTGCCGCTCCGGGAGTGGCGGGCGCTGATGCCGCCGCGGGACTTCACCCGGCTCGCCGCCTTCGCCGAGGCCCGGCGCACGGGCACGGCCGCGTACGTCGGCGCGTGGGATGGGGACGAGTCCCCGCCCGCGGAGGAACCGGCCGGGGACCCCGGCGCGGCCTCCCGCTGACCGGCCCGGCCGGGGACACCGGCGCGGCATCCCCTCGGCCGTCCCGCCCCGGGGCCCCGCGCGGGCTCCCCGGGGCGGGTGCCCCCGCCGGCCTCAGGTGCTCGGGGCGCGGCGGAGGGCGCGGATCGCCGGTACGGCGAGGAGGGCGACGCTCGCCGCCACGCAGGTGCCCGCCGAGAGCAGGAGGAAGTGGTGGGGGGTGGTCACCGCGGTGGCCGGGCCGGCGAGGATCTGGCCGGCGGAGATGCCGGAGACGGAGCCGGCGAGTTCGTAGGCGGAGACCCGGTTGAGGACCTCGGGCGGGGTGTGGGTCTGCACGCTGGTGGCCCACATCACCGACCAGAAGGCGAGCGCGGCGCCCGCCGTGGCGTGGGCGGCCAGGAGCGCCGGGAGGCCGGCGTCCAGGGCCACGGAGAGGGGCAGCGCGGTGTAGAGGACCATCGCGCCGGCGCCGGCGGCGAGCGGCCGTGCGGGGCGCAGCCGCAGGGCGACGAGCCCGCCCAGTACCGTGCCGACGCCGAGGAACGAGACCGCCAGGCCGTACGCGTCCGGGCCGAGCCGGGCACCGATCAGGGCGGAGCTCAGCGGTACCAGCGGGCCGAAGACGAGCACGCCGTGCACGACCCAGATCAGGATCACCGCCCACATCCACGTCCGGGCGCGGAACTCCCGCCATCCCTGGCGCAGATCGCGGCGGAGCGAACGCCCGGTGCGGGGCGCGGAGTCGGGGGCCTTCGCGGGGAGCCGGAGGAGCGCGAGGCAGAGGGCGCTGACGAGGAAGGTGGCGGCGTCGGCGGCGTAGACGGTGCCGGCGTCGGTCACGGCGATCAGCAGGCCCGCGCAGGCGGGGCCGAGGAGGTGGGCGAGCGCGTCGGCCACCTTGAGGGTGGCGTTGGCGCGCTGCGGGTCGCGGGCGACGAGCGGGACCATCCCGTTCACCCCGGGCAGGAACATGGCGACGGCCGCGCCGGCCACCGCCGCCATCGAGACGAGGAGCCAGAACGGCGGCCGTCCGGCGAAGAACGCCACCGCCAGCACCCCCTGGGTGGCCACCCGGACGAGGTCGGCGACGACCATCATCCGGCGTGCGCCGAACCGGTCGGCGAGGACGCCGCCGAAGAGGACCAGCAGGACGAAGGTGCCGGTCCAGGCGCCGAGGACGAGGCCGACCCCGGTCACGCCGTACAGGGCGCCGACGGCCAGCGCGGCGGCCACGGGCATCATCGCGTCCCCGAGGAGGGAGACCGCTCGGGCGGTGAAGTAGAGGGTGAACCGGCGGTCCCACAGAGGCGGTCGGGGACGGTGCGGTCGGGCGGGGGCGGTCGGCGCCTGCGCGTCGGGGTGCTGGGTGGTCACCGCACCGATGCTGGTCCGGACCAGCGGTCCAACCCAGTGTCCCGAACGACATGATGGGGTACTTTCGCGCCATGACGCTCCGACCGCCGTCCGGCCCCCCGCCCGTGCACCGGGTCGTGGCACTGCTCCAGCCCCCGCAGCCGGCCTTCCCGCTGGCCTGCGCGTCCGAGGTGTTCGGCGGCCAGGGGCCGTCGGTCCCGGCGCGGTACGCGTTCGAGGTCTGCGCCGACCGGCCGGGGCCGGTCCGGACCGAGGCCGGCTACGACATGCTGGTCGGCGCGGGCCTGGAGGCGCTGGAGCGCGCGGACACCGTGCTGGTGCCCGGCTGGGGGCCCGCGGCCGGCGGCGAGGTGCCGCGGGACGTGGCCGACGCGGTGCGGCGGGCGCACGCGCGCGGGGCGCGGGTCGTCGGCCTGTGCGCGGGCGCCTTCGTCCTCGCCGCCGCCGGACTCCTCGACGGCCGGCGGGCCGCCACCCACTGGGCCCGCGCCGCCGAACTGGCCTCCCGCTTCCCCCGGGTCCGCGTGGACCCCGCCGTGCTGTACGTGGACCACGGCGACGTCGCCACGAGCGCCGGCGCGGCGGCGGGCGTCGACCTCTGCCTCCACCTGGTCAGCGCCGACCAGGGCGCCGCGTACGCGATGCGCATCGCCCGGCGGATGGTGATGCCACCGCACCGCGAGGGCTGCCAGCTCCAGTACGCGGAGCTGCCGGCCGCGGGACCGGTCGCCGACTCGCTGGCACCGCTCCTGGAGTGGCTGGGCGAACGGCTGCACGAGCCGGTGGCCGTCGCCGACATGGCGGCCCGCGCCCGCGTCTCGCCCCGCACCCTCACCCGGCGCTTCACCGAGCAGCTCGGCATCAGCCCCGGCCGGTGGCTGCTGGACCGCCGGATCGCCGCCACCCGGGCCCTGCTGGAGGAGACGGACCTGCCCGTGGAGACCATCGCCCACCGGGTCGGCCTCTCCTCCGCGGTCAACCTCCGCCGCCGCTTCCACGAAGCCCTGCGCACCACCCCCGCCGCCTACCGCCGGGCCTTCCGCACGGAGCGGGTGGGGACGGCGGGGGACGGGGGCGGGTGACCACGGGGGGCTGTCCCGCCCCCGCCCCCGACCCGGAGCCGGACCCAGACCCGGACCCCGGCTCCGGCTCCGGCTCCGACTGCCACCGGGTAGGGCCGTACGCCGCCCGCCCGCCCGGACATGCCTCGTGCCATGCCCTCTTGGGCTCAGCTCCCGGAAGGCTTCCCTGCCGCCCCCGGGCCGGTGCGGACGTCGAGGGCCAGGGACGTGTCGCCGCGTTCCAGGATCAGGTAGCGGGGATCGAAGCGCTGGGCCACGACGAAGCAGAGGCGGCCGGTGGTCGTGCCGTGGGGGAACGTGCCGACGAGGGCCCCCGGTTCGTCGCCGCAGCGGGAGCCGCGGAGCATCTGGGTCTCCCCCTGGCCCTCGCCGATCAGGACGAGGCGGACGGTGAGAACGGTCTCGGGGGTGGGGTTGCGCAGGGTGACGGGGACCGCCACGACGCGCAGGGCCGGGTCGGGCCCCGGCGTCGTGACCTCCGCGGCGGGGCCCCGGGCGGTCACGAACACACCGTCGAGGGGAGCCTCCTCCCCCACCGCGACGACCCGCTCCGGGAAGAACTCCGGGTCGCCGTAGATGTCCATGCCGTCGGCCACGTGGCGAATGTCGCCGCCGGTCTCGCGGTCGAGGATGCCGACGGCCGTCACGGCGACGGCCGTGGCCGTCACCGCGGCGACGAGGAGCCTGGGCGCCACGGGGAGCACGGCCGACGCGGCGGCGAGGAGCGGGCGTGCCCGCCAGGCCACGACGGCGGCGAAGAGGCCCGCGACGGTCACGAGGACGATCGCCGTGGTGTGGTGGTGGAGTTCGACGTCGCCCTCCGCGTACCGCACGGAGAGGGGCCGGCCGGTGGCACGGGAGAGGGTGACGATCACCGGCTCGCCGATGGAGAGGCGGTCCACCCGTTCCTGCCCGGGGGCGAGGGCGATGACGCGGCCGTCGCCGGTCATGGCCTCCAGGTCGTAGCCGAAGCGTTCGTGCCCCTCCGCGCCGTCCGCGTCGTTCACCCGCAGGATGACGGCGTGGTGCCGCTCGACCGGTGCCACGGCCTCGGCGGTCCAGACGCCCAGGTAGGCGATCGCGGCCCCGGCGAGGGCCATCAGTGCCACGCTCGCCCAGCCGAACACGGTGGTGCGTTCGTCCCTCTCGGGCATGCCGGTGCCCCTCCCCCGTCGGTCGCCGGCGCTCCGGCGACGAGCGGGCGGCCCACCCCGTCGGGCCGCCCTGTCGTCGCCACCCTAGACAGGAGCGCGGGATTCCCTCGTGAGTACGGGTACTCACCGTCCCATGGGGGGTGCGGTCATCGCTGGTCGGCCACGAAGGAGGCCATCCAGGTCAGGGCGGAGTTCCAGTTGACGGTGAGTTCGTTGGTGGACCAGGACTGGATGTCGTCGATGTAGCAGAACTGGCCGGTGCAGCCCTTGAGCTTCGCCTGGGCGAGCGGGTCCTGGATGCTGGAGTTGGGGCCGCCGGAGAGCGAGCCGGCGGGCGGCGGGGGCAGTGCGGCGTCGAGCTGGCGCGCGTACCAGCGGCTGTGCTGGTTCCGCGCGTGGACCTCGCCGTAGCCGGTGACGTAGGAGAGGTTGAGGGCGTTGCGGCCGAGGACGTAGTCCATGGTCTGGACGGCTCCGTCGCGGTACTTCGCGCTGCCGGTGAGGTCGAAGGCGGTGGCGAGGACGACGGCGTTGTTGAGGATCTGGTGGGTGGAGCCCCAGTCGTACTTCTGGCCCTCGGGGGCGTACGGCATGCCGTACGGGTGGGCCTTCAGGGTGGCGAGGTAGCGGTCGGCGCCGGCCCGGACGGAGCCGCGGACCCGGTCGCGGCCGGGGAGGCGGCTGGGGACGGTGGCGAGGTCCAGGCGGGCGGGGACGGCGGTGGCGGCCCAGTCGAAGGCGACGGGGCCGAAGACGTCGGCGGTGTGGACCGGCGAGGTGAGGACGTGGTCCTGGAACTCCTTCTCGCCGGTGGTGAGGTAGAGCTCGGCGGCGGCCCAGTAGAACTCGTCGGCGACGTTCCGGTCGGCGTAGGTGCCGCCGCCGACGCCGTCGCTGTCGGAGGCGAGGACGGCGGGGTGGGCGAGGGCGGCGGCCCACGCCGTACGGGCGGCGGTGAGCGCGGTGGCGGCGAAGCGGGGGTCGTACTTCTCGTAGAGGCGGGCCGCCTGGGCGGCGGTCGCGGCGAGGTTGAGGGTGGCGGCGGTGGTCGGCGGGTGCAGCTCGCGCTTCTGCGGGTCGTCGGAGGGCATCAGCGGCAGGCCGGTCCACTGCTCGTCGTGGATCTTGTGGTGGGCCATGCCGGCGAGGGGTCGGCCCTCCGGGACCTGCATCTTCAGGAGGAACTCCAGTTCCCAGCGGGCCTCGTCGAGGATGTCGGGGACTCCGTTGCCGCTCTCGGGGAGGGCCAGGGTGCCGTCTCCGAGGGCCTCGGGGTCTCCGGTGCGGGCGTGCAGGGCCCGCTCGTGGGTGGCGAGGAGCTGCCAGACGGAGATGCCGCCGTTGACGACGTACTTGCCGTGGTCGCCGGCGTCGTACCAGCCGCCGGTGACGTCCAGCGTGTAGTCGCAGACGCCGGGCCGGCAGGGGACGTCGCCGTCGCCCCGGTTGGGGGCGACGTCGACGTGGCCGGCGGCGCGGCCGTAGCCGGGGCGCAGGTCGTCGCGGATCGGGGTGCCGCTGCGCTGGGTGTAGTAGAACTTCGCGGCGTCCAGGCGGAGTCGGTCGTAGGCGTCGGTGCCGATGTCGAAGGGGCGGCTGGTCTCGCCGTCGGCGACGAGGGTGAAGCCCTCGCCGGACCGGCGGTGTCCGCCGAAGTCGAGGGAGTGGACGTTCTGCCCGGACGAGGGGTCCACTCCGCGCGGGACGGTCCGGCCGCGGGCGACGACGGTGCCGCGCGCGTCCTTCAGCTGCCAGGGGAGCGCGCCGGTGGCCTCGGTGACCAGGGTGGCGTTCTTGGGGCCGTGGGGCAGGTAGGCGACCTGGTTGACCCGGACGCGGGGGCCGGTGTCGGGTTCGTACGTCTCCGGCGGCACCCCGCCGAGCAGGGAGACGTCGTCGAGGCAGAACCGCCAGGGGTCGGCGGCGCCGCCGAGCTGGAAGGCGACCTGGCCCTGGGCGGTGTCCACCGGGGAGGCGAAGGTGTACGTGTAGGTGTCGCCGGAGACGCTGAGCTGCGGGACGACCTCGTGGTAGGCGTCGTACGGGGCGACCTGGAGGCCGACGACGGCCCGGACGGAGTGGCCGGCGGGGGTGCCGGTCGCGCGGAACGCGATGCGGTACGACTCGCCCTTGACGAGCGTGAGGTCGTTCTGGCCGACGGCGGCGTCCCAGGTGTTCGCGGTGGAGCCGGGCACGTCGGCGCAGAGCGTGCCGCCCGTGGTGGCGGCGGTGACTCCGCTGGTCCACCAGGAGTCGGTGCCGGTGTCGAAGGTGCCGTTCCTGATCCGCTCGACCTCGTCGGCTCCCGCCGGTCCGGCGGGCACGGCGGTGAGGCCGGCCGCCAGCAGGGCCGTCAGGGACAGCAGGGCGGTTCTGCGTCGGTTCACGTCCGGACTCCTCCGAGGGGGGTGGTGGAGCACACCGGGAGTGGGAGCGCTCCCAAACAGGCGGTGGACATCCTTGTGGCCGGAACACGGGGACGTCAACGGCCCGGACAGGACCAGGCTCCCGCGGCCCGGTTACGGCCAATCGGAGAGGGACGCTCCGATCATGGCGGCGGCACCCCCGGAAAACCCCGTGACACCTGGGGCGCGGAGCCGCCGGCGGGCGCGGCTGTCGCACAGGCATCGCACGGGTGTCACACGCTCGTCACACCTCCGTCGTCGCCCCATCGAACTGGCGTCCTTCCGCGTGGCCGGAAACCATGCGCTCCAACGCCCCACTCCCCCACCGCCGTTGATCACGCCTCTGTGACCTCGGATACTGCGCTGACCGACCGCGGGCGCCGTTCGCGCCGCTGGCCGGATCCGACCACTCGACCTCATCCCAAAGCTCCTGGGGGAGACTTGCGCGCACCCGTGCAGAAAGCACGCGCCTTCACGATCGCGGCGGCCACCTCGGTGGCCCTCGTGGCGGGCATGACCGGCCCGGCGACGGCGATCACCCTGACCACCCCGCACAGCACGAAGAACACCCTGGCCACGGACGCGGCCGCACCGCCCCTCGCGCGGTTCGGCGGCGACCAGCGGATCCCGCTCGTCACCGGCGACCGCGTCGTGGTGGACGCCGAGGGCCGGATGGTGCGGTTCGAGGCCGCCCCCGGCCGCGAGCGCATACCCGTCGAGGTGCGGCGCGTCGGCGACCGCACGCTCGTCGTGCCCGCCGACGCGCGGTCCCTGATCGCGGACGGCCGCCTCGACCAGCGGCTCTTCGATCTCTCCGTGCTCACCGACCCGCGGCTGCGGGCGAGCCACCGCTCCGGCCTCAAGCTGATCGTCCGGTACGAGGGGAACGCCGGCACCGCCCGGACCCAGCTCCGCACCGCCGGGGACACCGAACTGCGCCGCACCTTCCCGACGATCGGCGCCGACGCCCTGCTCGCCTCCCAGGACGACCTGGCCCGGGTGTGGGAGGCGCTGACCGACCGCCGGCCGAGCGGCGCGCGGGCCACCGCGGCCGGCATCGGCACGGTGTGGCTGGACGGGGTGCGGGGCGCGAGCCTCGACCGCAGCGTCCGGCAGATCGGTGCCGACCGGGCCCAGGCGGCCGGCTTCGACGGCACCGGCGTGAAGATCGCGGTCCTCGACACCGGCGTCGACCGGTCCCACGCCGACCTCAGCAGCAGGGTCGTCGGCGAGAAGAACTTCTCCGCCTCCCCCGACGCGGTGGACCGCGTCGGCCACGGCACCCACGTCGCCTCGATCGCCGCCGGCACCGGCGCCCGGTCGGACGGCCGGTTCAAGGGCGTCGCGCCCGGCGCCGAGGTGATCAGCGGAAAGGTCCTGGACGACGACGGGTTCGGCGACGACTCCGCCGTCCTCGCCGGCATGGAATGGGCCGCCGCCGAGGGCGCCGACGTGGTCAACCTCAGCCTCGGCAGCCCCGACAGCCCCGGAGTGGACCCGCTGGAGGCGGCGATCGACCGGCTCTCCGCCGAGAAGGGGATCCTCTTCGCCGTCGCGGCCGGCAACGACGGCGAGGCCGGCGCCTCGACGGTCGGCTCGCCCGGCAGCGCGGACGCCGCGCTGACCGTCGGCGCCGTCGACCACGACGACCGGCTCGCACCGTTCTCCGGCACCGGCCCCCGGGTCGGCGACGGCGCCGTCAAGCCGGACGTGACCGCGCCCGGTGTCGGCATCACGGCGGCCGCCGCGCCCGGCAGCGCGATCGACACGCGCCCCGGGACCCCGCACCCGGCGCCCGGCTACCTCCAGATCGACGGCACCTCGATGGCGACCCCGCACGTGGCGGGCGCGGCCGCGATCCTGAAACAGCGCCACCCCGACTGGACGGCCGCCGAGCTCAAGGGCGCGCTGACGGGGTCCGCCGTGGGCGGCGACGGCCTCACCGCCTTCCAGCAGGGCACGGGCCGGATCCAGGTCGACCGGGCCCTGGCCGGGACCGTGATCTCCGAGCCGGTGTCGCTGAACTTCGGCACGGCCCGGTGGCCGCACGCCGACGACCGGCCGGTCACCCAGAAGGTCCGCTACCGCAACCTCGGGACCGCCGACGTCACGCTCGACCTGTCGGTCTCCGGCCTGGACCCGGCGGGCAAGCCGGCCCCGGCGGGCTTCTTCTCGCTCGGCGCCCCCCGGGTCACCGTGCCGGCCGGCGGGACGGCGGAGGTCGACCTCACCGCCGACACCCGCGTGGGCGACACCGACGGCACCTTCTCCGGATACGTCACCGCCACCGGCGCGGGCCTGTCCGTCCGTACCGCCGCGGTGGCCGTCCGGGAGGCGGAGTCGTACGACCTCACGGTCCGCACGCTCGGCCGCGACGGCGCCGACGCCACGGACTTCGCCAACACGCTGATCGGCATCGCCGGTCCGGCGGCCGGATTCCAGACCCGGATCGACAGCGAGCCGGGCAGCCACACCCTCCGCGTGCCCAAGGGCGCGTACACGCTCAGCACGGCCGTCTACGAGGACCCCTCGGACTACACCAAGGGCACCGACTGGATCGCCCAGCCGAGGCTCGACGTCTCCGGCGACACGACCGTCACGGTCGACGCGCGCACGACCCGGCCGGTGGCGCTGACCGTGCCCGGGATCGACCAGGCCAACTACGCGGGCACGTACTACGAGCGGGACACCGAGATCGGCCGGGTCGGCAACGGCTGGGTCCTGCGGGGCTTCGCCGGCTTCCGCACCGCCCACCAGGGCCCGGCCGTCACCGACGGCTCGCTGCTCCAGACCTGGGACGCGCACTTCCTGAAGGACGCCACCACCCAGTACGCGGTGGCCTTCGGAGGCAGGACGGAGAAGGTCGCGACCGGCTACGACCGCCGGGTGAAGGCGGACGAGTTCGCCACCCTGAACGTCGGCCTCGGCGCCTCCGCGTCCGGCAAGTCCGCGCTCGCCTCCCCGTACGCGCACCTGCCGGGGGCCCCGGAGGGCAACGGCTTCTCCGCCCCGCAGCCGGCGCCGGGCACCCGCGTCTTCCACGTCTCGACGGCGGACGGCGTCCGCTGGCTGACCCGGTTCAACCAGCTGGGCGCGCCCGACGAGTGGGGCTACCCGGCCTTCGAGGGCAGCTACGAGATGGCCGCGCCGAAGCGGTACGAGGCGGGCCGGACGTACGGCGAGCGGTTCAACTCCGGTGTCTTCGGCCCGCTCCTGGGCGAGGGGACGGGCGTCTTCCGTACGGCGCCCGATCCGGCGACGGGCGAGCAGCGGCTCGTCGGCGCGGTGCCGCTGCTGGCCGACGGCAAGGGCCACGTGGGCTCCACGCCGTACTCCTCGGCCACGACGACGCTGTACCGCGACGGCGTGAAGGTCGCGTCGAACGAGGACCCGCTGAGCGGTGCCGAGCCCTTCGTGGTCGACGGCGCCGACGCCGCGTACCGCCTGGTCACCTCGGCGGAGCGTCCGGCGGAGGTCGCCGGGGTGTCCACCCGGGTCGAGACCTCGTTCGCCTTCCGGTCGAAGGAGGTCGCGGCGACGACGGCGCTGCCGGTCTCCACGGTCCGCTTCGCGGCGCCGGTGGACCTCGCGACGCGGGCTCCGGAGCGGGCGTGGACCTCGGTCCCGGTGACCGTGCAGGGCTCGGCGGCCGGCGGCAACCTCGCGTCCCTGACGGTGAAGGCCAGTTACGACGAGGGGAAGAGCTGGCAGGCCGTGCCGGTGGCCGGCGGCCGGATCGTCGTGAAGAACCCGGCGAAGGGCGCGGGGATCTCGCTCGCCGCCGAGGTCACGGACAAGCAGGGCAACACGTCCACGCTGTCGATCCGCAACGCGTGGATCGGCAGGTGACGACAGCCCGCTGAGGGCCGGGCACGACAGGACCGGCGTCACCATGTGGGGTGGTGGCGCCGGTCTCCGGCGTCCGGGCGTCCCGTGAGCCGGGATATCGGCGGGACGGCGGGGCGGCGGGCGGCCGGGCGGCCGGGCGGCGGAACGATGCCCGGGCGCCCGGCCGTCCCGTCGGCGGGGGCAGCGGACGGTGGTGGTGGCGCCGGTGTCCGCGTCCGACCGTCCCGTCAGCGGGGGTAGCGGACGGTGGTGGTGGCGCCGGTGTCCGCGTCCGGCCGTCCCGTCAGCGGGGGTTGCGGCGGGGCTTGAGCGGGGTGGTGGGGAGTTCGGGGGCCGGGAGGCGGTCGCCGGGGTAGCCCGTGACGGCGCCGAAGCGGTCGGTGGCCCGCGCCCATTCCTCCCTCGCCCGGCGGATCTCGGCGTCGGTGCGGGCGATGAAGTTCCACCACATGACGATCTCCTCCTCGAAGGGCGGCCCGCCGAGGAGGACGAGGCGGGCCCGGTGCGGGGAGGTGTTGGCGAGGGTGAGGCTCGCGCGGCCGGGGGCCGTGTAGCCGAGTTCGGCGGGGCGGAGCGCGGTGCCGTCCAGGGTGACGTCGCCCTCGTCGACGAGGAGGCCGTGCTCGAACTCCGGGTCCACGGCGAGGGTCACGGTGGCGCCGGGGTCGAGGAGGAGTTCGGCGCCGAGGAGGGGGGTGAAGGTGGGGACGGGGGAGGTGTCGCCGGCGAGGGTGCCGAGGAAGACGCGGAGTTCGGCACCGTCCACGCGGACCGGGCGGGGCGCGTGGTGGGTGAAGTCGCGCGGGGTGTCGCGGTGGGCGTCGGGGAGCGCGACCCAGAGCTGGACGCCGTGCAGGACGGTGGTGTCGGGGGTGGAGACCTCGGAGTGGGCGATGCCGTGCCCGCCGGTCATCAGGTTGATCTCGCCGGGGCGGACGGCGGCGTGGCTGCCGAGGCTGTCGCGGTGCTCGATCTCGCCGCTGAACAGCCAGCTCACGGTCTGGAGCCCGATGTGGGGGTGGGGTGCGACGTCCATGCCGCCGGACGCGGCGACCGGGTCGGGGCCGTAGTGGTCGGCGAAGCACCAGGCGCCGATCAGGGTGCGGGCCCGCTGCGGCAGCGTGCGCCGTACGGTCATGGCGCGCGGGCCGCCCAGCGGGACGTCCCGGGGTGTGAGGATCTCGACCTTCGTGTCGCCCATCTCCGACCCCTCCTCGCTTTAGTTTCAGATTCAACCATTGTCGGTGACGGTTCCCGCCGCCGCAAGTCCATGATCCACCGCCGGCGCGTAGGGTCTGCGACGACAGCACCCCCGGAACCGGCAGGAAGCGGCATGGACCTCCTCCCCTTCACCCCCGGCCACGCCGCCGCCGTGGCCGGCTGGGCCACCTCCCCGACCGAGGCGCTGCACTGGTGCGGACACCGTGGCCACCCGGTGCCGCCGGAGACCGTCACCGACTGGCGGACGGACCCGGACAGCCGGGCGTACGTCCTGACGGACGGGCCGGACCTCCTCGGATACGGCGAGGTCTGGCACGACGCCGAAGAGCACGAGGCCGAACTGGCCCGGATCGTCGTCGCACCCGGAACGCGCGGGCGGGGCCTGGGCCGCGTCCTGACGCTGCGGCTGCTCGCGGAGGCGCTGGCGGCCGGCTTCACGGACGTCTTCCTGCGCGTCCACCCCGACAACGCCGTGGCGTTGCGCTGCTACGAGGGCGCGGGCTTCGTGCGCGTGGACGCGGAAACGGCACAGGAGTGGAACGCGGCGCAGCCGGTGGCGTACATCTGGCTGCGGCACGAAACCCCGGCCTGAGGGCGGGGAGACTCCGTGGGGCCCCCTCCCGCGCACCCACTCCCCCGGAATCGGCCCGTTCGGCCAAGAGAATTCAGCGGGTTCCGTGCGCGTTCATCTGAACCGGCCTTTCCGTTCAGCGGGTCGAAGGGCTTTTCCCGTTACGGATCTTGACAGCGGCGGAATGCCCGGTGCCTCATGGTGGGGAACCCCGGAATGCGCATCAGCGGCTCGGTGCGCGACGACGGCATGACAACGTTGTCAGCATTCCGGGATCTCACCCCTTCCCTCCCGGGACTCCTTTCCCGGACCCCCTTTCTAAGGAGAGGCATGAACAAGCCGAGAAGCAGGTGGGTCACGGCCGCGGGCAGCGCCCTCGCCGGTGTCGCCGGTCTGCTGCTGCCCGTCTTCGGCCCCACCGGAGCCGCCCAGGCCGCCGACGGCGGACTCCACGTCCGCGACGGGCGCCTCCATGAGGCCGACGGCAGCGAGTTCGTGATGCGCGGAGTCAACCACGCGCACACCTGGTACCCGACCGAGACGGGCGCCCTCGCGGACATCGCCGCCACGGGCGCCAACACGGTCCGGGTCGTCCTCTCCAGCGGCGACCGCTGGACGAGGACGAGCGGCGCGGAGGTGGCGTCGATCATCGCCGACTGCAAGGCCAACAAGGTCATCTGCGTCCTGGAGGTGCACGACACCACCGGGTACGGCGAGGACGGCGCCGCCGCCTCCCTCGACCAGGCCGCCGACTACTGGGTGGGCGTCAGGAGCGCCCTCCAGGGCCAGGAGGACCACGTCGTCGTCAACATCGGCAACGAACCCTTCGGCAACAGCGGTTACTCCGCCTGGACCGCCGCCACCAAGAGCGCCGTCGCGAAGCTCCGCGCCGCCGGCATCGAGAACGCGCTGATGGTGGACGCCCCCAACTGGGGCCAGGACTGGTCGCACACCATGCGCGACAACGCCGCCTCCGTCTTCGCCGCCGACCCGCGCCGCAACACCGTCTTCTCGATCCACATGTACGGCGTGTACGACACGGCCACCGAGGTCCAGGACTACCTGAACCACTTCGTGTCCGCCGGACTCCCCATCGTCGTGGGCGAGTTCGGCGACAACCACAGCGACGGCGACCCCGACGAGAACGCCATCATGGCGACCGCCCGGGCGCTGCGCGTCGGCTACCTCGGCTGGTCGTGGAGCGGCAACGGCAGCGGCGTCGAGTACCTCGACATGGTCCAGGACTTCGACGCGAACAGGCCGACCGCCTGGGGCGACCGCTTCCTCCGCGGCGCCGACGGCATCGCCGCCACCTCGAAGCGCGCCGCCGTGTACGGCGGCGGGAACGGGGGCGGCGGGAACGACGGCGGCACCGCTCCCAACGGCTACCCGTACTGCGTCGACGGCGCCGCCTCCGACCCCGACGGCGACGGCTGGGGCTGGGAACGACAGCGGTCCTGCGTCGTGCGCGGCGGCGCGGCCGACCGCTGACGCGGACCGCGCCGGTCCGCTGTGCGCCCCCGTCCTCCCGGCCCGTTCCCACGGGCCGGGAGGCTCCGGGGTCTCAGGCGTGCCGGCCGGCCTGGAGGCGGGCGCAGGCCGAGCCCCGGGCGAGAGTTCCTCGTGGGTGCCGACTCCACGAGGCGCCCGCGGTCCAGCACGAGGACGCGGTCCGCGTTCCTGATCGTGGAGAGCCGGTGGAATTCCGCCGCATTCGCGTCGCGCAGGGCTTTCCGTACGGTCTCCTCGCCGGTCTCCGGCATTCCGTCGGCGACGTTCTCCCGAATGCCCGCCTCGAACAGGACGGATTCCTGGGGGCACGACGGAGACGAATCCGCGATGGCTCCGCAGATCCAGTTCCGCCATCTCCGGGCCGTCGAGAAGAATGTGCTCCTCCGTCGGCTGGTGGAATCCGAGGACGAGGTCCAGCAGGGTCGATTCCCCGGCCCCCGAACCGCCGACGACGGCGAACGCAGGGAAGGGGAGGCGCCGCCGGGTTCGCGTGGGCGCGGGCGGGCGCCCGCTCCTATACGACGGCGGGATCTCTCGCGTACGACGGCGGGCGCGTTCCCCCACGAGGATGCGGCGGGCGGGGCCGCGGAGGCCAGGCCCGGCGGGGCGCACGCGCGAGTGTCGCCGGACCGGGGCCCGACTCCCGGGTCCGGTCCGGCGGCTGTGCGTCCCGCTGTCCGCGCCGGTCCGCGTGCGGCCGGGCCGTGGACGGCAGGGGGGTAGGGTCGGTGGGTCGGGCAGGGTTCAGGAGGACGGGAGCGGCACGTGAAGCGGCCGACCATGGCGGACATCGCACGCCGCGCAGGCGTGTCCAAGGTGGCGGTCTCGTACGCGCTCAACGATCAGCCCGGAGTCTCCGAAGCCACCCGGGCCTCCATCAAGGCCATCGCCGAGGAGCTGGGCTGGCGCCCGAACAGCGCGGCCCGGGCGCTGACCGGCGGGCGGGCGCAGGCGGTCGGCCTGACCGTGCGGCGTCCGGCCAGGACGCTCGGCGTGGAACCGTTCTTCATGGAGTTCATCAGCGGCGTGGAGACGGTGCTCGCCGAGCGTTCGTACGCGCTGATGCTCCAGATGGTCGCGGACCAGGGGCAGGAGATCGAGGTCTGCCGGCGCTGGTGGGGCGAGCGGCGCGTGGACGGCGTCTTCCTCATGGACCTCCAGGCGGGCGACGGGCGGGTCGCCGCCGTCGAGGAGATCGGCCTTCCGGCCGTGGCGATCGGCCCGCCGGACGTCTCGGGCGCCCTGCCGGCCGTCTGGTCCGACGACGGCGGCAGCGTCCACGAGATCGTCCGGTACCTGGCGGCGCTCGGGCACCGGCGGATCGCGCGGGTGGCGGGCCCCGTCGGGCTCGCGCACACGGCGGTCCGCGACGCCGCCCTCGCGGAGGCGTGCCGGGAGGCCGGGATCCCCGAGGCGGCGGTGGTCCACACGGACTACACCGGCGACCAGGGCGCGCGGGCCGCGCGGGCGCTGCTGATCGGGCCGCGGCGGCCGACGGCGATCGTCTTCGACAACGACATCATGGCCGTGGCCGCCCTCTCCGTCGCCCAGGAGCTGAACCTCTCCATCCCCGCCGACCTGTCGGTCGTCGCCTGGGACGAGTCGCCGCTGACCCAGGTCGTGCGCCCGATGCTGTCGGCGGTCAGCCGGGACATCGCGGCGTACGGGGCACGGTCGGCGGAGGCGCTCCTCGCCCTGATCGACGGCGAGGAGGTCGCCGACATCCGCGAGGGCTACGCGCACTTCGTGCCCCGGGGCAGCACCGCTCCGCCGCCGCCCGGGGACGGCACCGGGAGCCGGCGGGCGTTGCGCTGACCCGGGCCGCCGGCGCCCCCTCCTTCTCGCCCCCTGGCCCGGCGCCGTTCCCCTACTTGGTGGCGCCCTGCGCGAAGCCGTTGTAGATCCACCGCTGGAGCAGCAGGAAGACCGCCAGCGTCGGCAGGATGACGAGGATCGCGCCGGCGGAGATGGCTTCCCAGTGCGCCCCGAAGGGGCCCTTGAAGCGGAAGAGTGCCGTGGAGATCGTCCCCAGGTCCTCGGAGTGCAGGTAGAGGAAGGGGATGTAGAAGTCGTTGTAGGTGGTGATCCCCTTGATGATGACGACGGTGGCGATCGCGGGCTTGAGCAGCGGGAAGATGATCCGCCGGTAGATGGTGAAGGCGTTGGCGCCGTCGAGGCGGGCGGCCTCGTCGAGGGAGACCGGGATGCCGCGGATGAACTGCAGGAAGATGTAGACGGAGACGATGTCGGTGCCCATGTAGAGGAGGATCGGCGCCCAGCGGGTGTCGATCAGGCCGAAGCCGTTGATCACCTGGAAGGTCGCGACCTGGGTGGTCACTCCGGGCACGAGCGTGGCGATCAGGAAGCCGGCCATGACGAGCTTCCTGCCGCGGAAGTCGAAGCGGTCGACGGCGTAGGCGGTCATCGAGCCGATGACCACCGTCCCGCCGATCGAGAAGACCAGGATGAACCCGGTGTTCCCGAACGCCGTCAGCATCTTGCCGTCGACGAACGCCGTGACGTAGTTGTCGAGGTTGAACCAGTTGCCCGGCAGCGAGAGCGCGCCGCCGTTCCCCACCTCCTCGGAGGTCTTGAGCGAGGTCAGGAGGACGACCGCGAGCGGGAGCAGCACAACCGCGGACGCCACGAGGAGCGACAGATGGATCAGCACGCCGCCGGCGGTCGGGCGGCGGCGCGAGGCACGGGGCCGTCGCGGGGTGGCGGTGAGGTCGGGGGAGGTCATACGAGGTCCACCTTGTCGTCGGGCACGAGCCGGCGCTGGATCCAGGTGATCAGCAGGATGAGCAGGAGCAGCACCACGGCCGCGGCCGAGGCGAGGCCGGTCTTGTTGAACTGGAAGGCGAGCTTGATCGTCTGGATGACGAAGGTCGAGGTGCCGGTCGCGCCGCCGGTCATGATGTAGGGGATCTCGAAGACCGAGAGGGACCCCGAGACCGCCAGGATGACGCTGAGGCTGATGACGGGCTTGATGCTGGGGGCGATGATGTGCCGGAACCGCTGCCACTTCCCGGCCCCGTCCAGTTCGGCCGCCTCGTACAGCTCGCCGGGGATGGACTGGATGGCGCCGAGGAAGAGGACGAAGTTCAGTCCGGTGAAACGCCAGACGGAGACGCCCGCGAGGGAGACGTTGGCGGAGGCCGGGTCGCCGAGCCACGCGTGGTCGGTGGTCACGCCGAGCCAGGCCAGCACCGCGTCGAGGGTGCCGCCGTCCTGGAAGAAGTACAGGAAGACGAAGCCGATCGCGACGCCGTTGACGAGGTAGGGGAAGAAGAGGATCCCCTTGAAGAAGTTCCGGAACCGCACGTCGAAGCTGAGGATCACCGCGAAGTAGAGGGCCACGGCGATCTGCACGACGGAAGCGGCGAGGTAGTACCCGCTGACGAAGAAGACCCGGAACAGCTCGGGGCGGGTGAAGATCCGTACGTAGTTGTCGAGGCCGACGTACTCCCGGTCCGGGCTGACGCCGTCCCAGTCGGTGAAGCTGTACGAGACCATGCTCGCGACGGGGACGTACGTGAACGTGATCAGCAGCGCCAGGGGCCCGGCGAGGAAGAGCCAGGGGGTGACCCGGCGGAGCGGCGAACTCCGCCAGGACCGGGGGGCCGTGGCGCCGGAGGGCCGGCGCCGGAAGCGCGGCGGCCCGTCGCCCCGCGCCTTCTCCGGGGCGGGGGTCCGCGGCCCGGCGGCGGTGCTCCCCCGTGCGGTGTGGGTCGTGTCTGTCTCGGTCATGTCGGCCTTTCGTGTCCGCCGTGTCGCCATGTCGCCGTGCCCGCCTGCCTGCCGTGACCGCCGTGTCCGCCGTCCTGCGTGTCCGCCGTCCTGCCGTGTCCGTCGTGGCCACGGCCTGTCGTGGCCGCCGGCCTGTCGTGGCCGCCGGCGCCGACGGCGGTCCCGTCCGCGTACCTGTCGCGTCCGCGTACGTTTCGCGTCCGCGTACCTGTCGTGTCCGCGTACCTGTCGCGTCCGCCGTATCCCGGCGCGGTCCCGGTTCCTGGTGCGGGGCGCGGGGTGCGGGGCGCGGGGTGCGGAGGTGGGGAGTGCTCAGTGCGGGGTGGGGGGGTGCTGGGTGCGGGAGCGGGTCCAGGGGCCCCGGCCGGTGTCGTGCGGCCGGGGCCACCTCCGCCGGGCGTCAGCCGCCGGCGGTCTTCGCCGCCTCGTCCCACCTCTTGTCCAGGTCGGCGAAGAAGTCGTCGAGGCTGCCCTTCTGGGCGCCCCGGGCGGTGTCGATCAGCTTCTGGCGGTAGTCGGGCTTGTTGAGGCCGATCTCGGCGGCCTCGTCGATGTCGTTGACGGCCGCGGTCTTCGCCTCGGAGCGGTCGAAGAACGTGACATCGTTGTCAACGAAGTCCTTGAGCGTGTCGGGCATGGGGGCGGACTTGACCGCGGAGACGACACCCTCCTTCGCGGCGAAGCCGGACTTCTCGGTGAACCAGTCGATCCAGGCGCGCGCGGCGGGCTTGTCGTGGGAGTGGAGGCTTACGGCCTGCTGGTAGTCGGAGACCAGGGCCGCGCAGTGCTTCCCGCCCTTCTGCACGGGGAACGGCATGAAGCCGATGTCGGACGGATCGCCGCCGGCCTTCTTCGCCGCATCCTGCATCTGCGTGATCGACCAGGAGCCCAGCATCATCGTGGCGATCTCGCCCTCGCCGAGGAGCGCCTTGGACGTCTCCCAGTTGGTGGTCGCCGGGTCCTTCTCCGACAGGCCCCGCTTCACGATGTCGTGGATCAGGGTGTCGACGGTACGGAGTTCGCTCCCGGCCTTCCAGGGCGAGACCGGGCCCGCGAGCGCGTTGCCGGCCTGGGCGTCGCAGCCCACGACACCGAGGTTGCCGGTCCACTGGACCAGCGGCCAGCCGTCCTTGAAGTTGGTGTAGTAGGGGACGGCGCCGGTCTTCTCCCCGATCGCCTCCAGGCCGGCCAGGAACTCCTCCGGGGTCTTCGGCCACGCGGTGACGCCCGCCTCCTTCCACAGCTTCTTGTTGTAGACGAAGCCGTTGGCGGTGCCGAACTGGGCGATGCCGTAGACCTTGCCGTCCACCTCGGTCTTGTCGCCGAAGCGGTACTTCGACAGCTCGGCGGTGGTGCCGAGGGGGGCGAAGAACTTCGGGTAGTCGTTCTTGGCCACGGCGCCGGGGATGAAGAGCACGTCACCGTACTCCTCGGTGTTCATGCGGATCTTCACCTCCCCCTCGTAGTCGGTGATGCCGTCGAAGGTCACCTGCACCTCGGGGTAGACCTTGTTGAACTCGGCCGCGTACTGCTTCAGCACGCCGTTCTGCACCAGGTCGGTCCGCTGGGTGAGGACCTTGATCCTGCCCGAGACCTCCTTCGGGTCGGACGGAGGAGCGGCCACCTCGCCGGTGGCGCCGCCCCCTCCGCCGCCGCACGCCGACAGGGCCAGCATCGCGGCGGCCACCAGCGCTCCCGAGAGCGCCGTCGTCTTCTTGTTCCCCATGGCCCAACTCCTTCAAAGTCACGGCTCAGGTCATCGGTGGGATGTCGGCACTATGTCAGGCTGTGGTGAACCGGTAAAGTGCTGATTTCCAGCGCGATGCACAATCGTTACCGCGGGCCGCCGAAAGTCCCGAACGAGGCGATCTGCGCAGCGTGTCGGCGACACTCCGTGAAAGGCGAGGTCACTTCACCGGTTCATGGACAGTTCAGCGACCGGACGGCTAGCTTGTCGCTCCGGGACCGCGCCGCCCGGCGCGGCGGACGCACCGCGCCCGCCCCCGGACCGGCCGCCCACCGCGCCCGGCCGCACCCGGCCACGCCGACCCCACCTCCCCACACCGCCCCTCTGCCAGGCGATTGGAGCCGCACACCATGAAGGAAGTCTTTCCGCTGCACGACGGCTGGAGTCTGCGCCACGGGGACGCGCTGCTCCCCGCCCGCGTCCCCGGCTGCGTCCACACCGACCTGCTCGACGCCGGCGTCCTCCCCGACCCCTCCCTCGGCCTGAACGAGACCGGGATCGCCTGGGTGGGCCGCCGGGCGTGGTCGTACGTCGCCGCACCCGCCCTCCACGACGGCGGACACGAACGGTCCGACCTGGTCTTCGAAGGTCTCGACACCGCCGCCGAGGTCCTCGTCGGCGGGGAGTCGCTCGGCACGACCCGGAACATGCACCGCGTCCACCGCTTCGACGTGACGGGCAGGACCGGCCCCCTGGAGGTGCGCTTCGACTCGGCGTACGACGAGGCCGAGCGGGTCCGCGCGCTCACCGGCGACCGGCCCAACGTGTATCCCGAACCCTTCCAGTACGTACGGAAGATGGCCTGCTCCTTCGGATGGGACTGGGGTCCGACCGTCGTGACCGCCGGCATGTGGCGGCCGGTCCGGATCGAGCGCTGGTCCACCGCCCGCCTCGCCGAGGTGCGCCCGCTCGTCACCGTGGACGGCACGACCGGCCGGGTCGAACTGCGCGTCCGCGCCGAGCGGACCGCCGGCGGCGCGGGCCGGCGGCTCCTCCTCCGCGCCACCATGGCGGGCGGCGCCGCCGAGACGGTCTTCGAGGGCGAGGAGGCGGTGCTCCGGCTCTCCGTGCCGGACGCCGATCTGTGGTGGCCGCGCGGATACGGCGCGCAGCCGCTGTACGGGCTCGACGTGGCGCTCCTCGACGAGGACGGGGCCCCGCTCGACGCGTGGTCGCGGCGGATCGGCTTCCGCACGGTGACCGTGGACCGCTCGGCGGACGAGCACGGCACCGGCTTCACGTTCGTCGTCAACGGCGTGCGGATCTTCGCGCGCGGGGTCAACTGGATCCCCGACGACGTCCTGCCGTCCCGGGTCACGCCCGAGCGCTACCGCACCCGCCTCACCCAGGCCGCCGAGGCCCACGTCGACCTCGTCAGGATCTGGGGCGGCGGGATCTACGAGGACGACGCCTTCTACGACGTCTGCGACGAGCTGGGCCTGATGGTCTGGCAGGACTTCCTCTTCGCCTGCGCCGCCTACCCCGAGGAGCAGCCGCTGCGCGGAGAAGTGGAGGCAGAGGCGCGCGACAACGTTGTCCGCCTGATGTCGCACGCCAGCCTCGTCCTCTGGAACGGCAACAACGAGAACCTGTGGGGCTTCCGCGACTGGGACTGGGAGACCCCCCTCGCCGGCGACTCCTGGGGCGAGGGCTACTACCTCGGCGTCCTGCCCCGGATCGTCGCCGAACTCGACCCCACCCGCCCCTACACCGCCGGCAGCCCCTGGTCCGGCTCCTGGGACCACCACCCGAACGACCCCCGGCACGGCACCCACCATTCGTGGGAGGTCTGGAACCGGCGGGACTACGCCGCATACCGGGCCGACGTGCCCCGGTTCTGCGCCGAGTTCGGCTGGCAGGCACCGCCCGCGCTCGCGACGCTCCGGCGCGCCCTGCCCGGCGAGGAGCTGGCCCCCGACTCCCCCGGCATGCTGCACCACCAGAAGGCCGAGGACGGCAACGGCAAGCTCGACCGCGGCATCGAGCGCCACTTCGGCCTGCCCTCCGGGGACTTCGACCGCTGGCACTACCTCGCGCAGGTCGTGCAGGCGCGCGCCGTCGCGGCCGGCATCGAGCACTGGCGCTCCCACTGGCCGGTCTGCGCGGGCACGGTCGTGTGGCAGCTCAACGACTGCTGGCCGGTGAGCTCCTGGGCCGCCATCGACGGCGACGGCCACCTCAAGCCGCTCTACCACGAGCTGCGCCGCGTCTACGCCGACCGCCTCCTCAGCCTCGTCCCCGCCGAGGACGGCCCCGTGCTCGCCCTCGACAACCAGTCCGGCACGACGTGGCGCACCACCGTCACCCTGCGCCGCCTCGGCGCGGACGGCAGCGTGCTGCGGGAGGCCGCGCTGGACCTGGAGGCGGCGGCCCGGACGGTCGTACGGCTGGTCGTCCCGGCCTCGCTGCTCCCGGACGCCGGCTCGGCGAAGGAGCTCCTGGTCGCCGACGCGGACGGCCTGCGGGCGGTCCATCTGCCGGTGTACGAGAAGGAGTTCGCCTATCCGGCTCCGCGCTACGACCTGCGCGTCGAACCGGCCGGGGACGGCGCCTCGGTCGTCGTGGTCACGGCCCGGACCCTGATCCGGGACCTCCTCCTCCAGGCCGACCGGCTGGCCCCGGCGGCGACCGCCGACCACGGGCTGGTCACGCTGCTGCCGGGCGAGGAGGTCCGGATCGGGGTGCGCGGCTGGACCGGCGACGACCTGGAGGCCGTACGGGCGGCCCTGTTCAGCGTGGGAGCGGCGTGAGCGCCGTTCCGCGCGTACCGGCCCCGGGCGGAGGCCGGCCCGGGTCCGGCCCCGGGCCGGCGTCCGGCCCCGAGGTGGTGCCCGGTCCCGAGGTGGTGTCCGGTCCCGGGCCGGTATTGGGCCCCGAGGTGGTGTCCGGTCCCGGGCCGGTGCCGGATCGCGGGGCGGTGCCGGATCGCGGGGCGGTGCCGGATCGTGGCCTGACACGGGATGCGGGGGGCGGACCGGACGCGGGGCGGGGACCGGCGCCGGGGGCCGGTCCCCTGCCCCGGGTGCCCGCGCCGCGCGTCACGATCAACGACGTGGCGGCGCGGGCCGGGGTCTCCAAGGGCGCCGTGTCGATGGCGTTCAACAACCGGCCGGGGGTCGCCCGGACCACCCGGGAGCGGATCTTCACCGCCGCCCGGGAGCTGGGCTGGACGCCGAACCAGACGGCGCGGAGCCTGTCGAGCCGGCGGGTCGGCATCGTCGGCCTGGCGATCTGCCGGCCGGCCCGGCTGCTGGGCCTCGAACCGTTCTACATGGAGTTCATCTCGGGCATCGAGGACGTCCTCGCCGGGCGCTCGTGCTCCCTGTTGCTCCGGCTCGTCCGCGACCTGGACGAGGAGACGGCGCTGTACGAGGAGTGGTGGCGCAGCCGGACGGTCGGCGGGGCGATCCTGGTGGACTTCCACCGGGACGACCCGCGGATCCGGCCGCTGCGGGCGCTCGGGATGCCGGCGGTGGCCGTCGGACATCCGTCGCTGACGGGAGGCTTCCCCTCGGTGTGGACCGACGACGCCTCGGCGGCCGCGGAGGCGGTGCGGTATCTGGCGGCGCTCGGGCACCGGCGGATCGCCCGCGTCGGCGGCCCCTCGGGGCTCGGCCACAGCACCATCCGGGCCGCCGCGTTCGAGGCGACCATGGCCGAACTGGGCCTGAACGGGCGCCGGCAGGTGGCGACCGGCTTCGTGGGCGAGGAGGGCGCGCGGGCCACGCGCCGTCTGCTGCTCTCCCCCGACCGGCCCACGGCGATCGTGTACGACAACGACATCATGGCGGTGGCGGGGGCGGCGGTCGCCTCCGAGATGGGCCTGTCCGTCCCCGACGACGTCTCGCTCCTGGCCTGGGACGACTCGCAGTTGTGCCGGCTGACGCATCCGCCGCTATCGGCGATGAGCCATGACGTGCACCACTTCGGGGAGGAGGTGGCCCGCACCCTGTTCGGCGTGATCGAGGGCACCCACAAGGGAGCCCGCCAGGTCCCGACCCCGTCCCTGACGCCCCGCGGCTCGACGGGCCCGCCGCGGCGGGCCTGACGGATCGCCGTACGACGGAAGGCCGCACCCCGGGCCGGGGTGCGGCCTTCCGTCCGTCCCGACGGCGGGGCGGAGGCGTCCGCGGGTGCGGGGAGAACCCCGCCGCCCGGCCCGTACTGCTGCGGCTCGTGCCGGACGGCGGGGGAATCGGGGCCCGCGGGCGGGCCGGCGCGGAAGGCGCGTGAGGATGCGTCAGGAGAGCCCGGGTCACGCATTCTTCGGCGTATTTCGCCGCGGGCCGCGCGGCCGGGGGCGGAGGGCTGCCGCGAACACGCCCGAGAGGCGCCGCATAACCGGTTAAGGGGTGAGCGTCACGCGCCCGCGCGCGATTCCGACGGTCGCGCGGAAGGCCGTCCCCTCGCCGCCGAGGACGGCGTCGGCGCCGGCCGGCAGATAGCCGGAGTCCCCCGGGCCGAGCACGACCGTCGCGCCGCCGGACGTGCCGCCGCCCGTGCGGACCTCCACCCGCCCCTCCGTGCAGAGCACGATCTGCGGTGCGTCGAGGGCGAGCGGGAAGGGCGGGAGACCCGGGTGCGGGCGCAGCCGCGACAGCCGGAAGTCGTCGACGGGGGCCGGGTACACCTCCTCGCCGCCGGGGCCGGGGCACGGGGTGACGATCCGGGCCGGAGGGGCGGCGAACCGCACGACCCTCAGCAGTTCGTCCACGTCGACGTGCTTGCCGGTGAGCCCGCAGCGCAGCACGTTGTCCGAGCCCGCCATGATCTCGACCCCGAGGCCGGAGAGGTACGCGTGCGGGATGCCGGCGCCGAGGAACAGCGCCTGGCCCGGGGCGAGTTCGACGTACCGCAGCAGGAGTGCGGCGAGGACGCCGGCGTCACCGGGGTGGGCGCGGGCGACGTCCCGGTACGCGGCGAGGTCGGTGGCGTACGGCCCTCCGGGCGTCCCGAGCGCGGCGACGACGGCGTCGAGCAGCCCCGCGGGCGGGCGCAGGAAGGCGCCGAACACCGCGGCGAGCGCCTCCGCCCCGGTCCCGCTCCCGCTCCCGGTCCGCAGCGTGGCGGCGTGCGGCCGCAGCGCGGGCACGCCGAGGGAGTCGAGCAGCCCGGCGCACTCCCCCGGGTCCCGGAAGCCGCAGAGCCCCCGGAACTCCGTGAGCGCCACGATCATCTCGGGCTTGTGCTGGTCGTCGCGGTACGTCCGGTGCGGCGCGTCCGCCGGGATGCCGAGCGCGTCCTCCCGGGCGTACCCGGCCTGGGCCTGGGCGAGGTCGGGATGCACCTGGAGGGACAACGGCGCGTCGGCGGCCAGCAGTTTCAGCAGGAACGGCAGCCGGGCCCCGAACCGCCGCAGCACTCCCGCCCCCAGCTCCCCCTCCGGGTCGCCCGCGACGACCCGGTCGAGCGGTACGACGTCCCCGCCCCGCCGGATCCGCGAGGGCGCCGCCGGGTGCGCCCCCATCCACACCTCGGCCTGCGGCGCACCGGTGGGCGGCACCCCCCTGAGGGCGGGGAGGAGCGTGGTGGAGCCCCACGCGTAGGGCTGGACGGTGTTGAGGAGCGGATCCACGGTGCCTCTTCGGGATGCGGGTGGACGGCGGGAGGGGAGAGGGGGCTGAGGGGGACAGACGGAAGCGAGGGGAGGGAGAGGGGAGGGAGAGGGGACGGAGGGTGGGAAGCGGGTCCGGGCGAGGGTCAGGCGCGACGGTGGCGCAGGGGCGCGACGGGGTGCTCGCCGGTCTCCGCGGCGATCGCCGCCGCGCCGATCAGGCCCGCGTCCAGGGCGAGCGCGGCGGGGAGCACGCGGACGTTCCGGGTGAAGTCGAGGACGGCGTACGAGGCGAGGTGCCGGCGGAGCGGTGCGAGGAGGATGTCGCCCGACTGGGCCACTCCTCCGCCGATGACCACGAGGTCGAGTTCGACGAGGGCGGCGGTCGCGGCGACGGCCGCCGCGAGGGCGCGGGCGGCCCGGTCGAAGGCGGCGAGGGCCCGGGGGTCCCCGGCGCGGGCGGCGGTCTCGACCTCGCGGGCGGTGGCGGGGGCACCGGGCGGGGGCGTCCAGCCGGACTCCAGGGCGTGGGCGGCGATCGCCGTGCCGCTGGCGAAGCGCTCGACGCAGCCGCGGGCGCCGCAGGGACAGAGGGGACCGTTCTGGTCGACGGTGATGTGGCCGATGTGGCCGGCGTTCCCCGTCGTGCCCGGGTGGACCGCGCCGCCGAGGACGAGACCGCCGCCGACGCCGGTCGAGACGACCATGCAGAGGGCGTTGGCGGCGCCCCGGGCCGCGCCCAGCCAGTGCTCGGCGGCCGTCATCGCGACCGCGTCGCCGACGAGGACGGGCCGGATGCCCGCCGGGACCGCCGGGTGGGTCCGTACCCGCTCCACGAGGGGGAAGGCGCGCCAGGCCGGGATGTTGACCGGGCTGACGGTGCCGGCGACGGTGTCCACGGGTCCGGCGCTGCCGATGCCGAGGCAGGAGAGGCCGGCCCAGGCGGGGTGCGCCGCCAGCTCGCCGACGACCTCGGCGACGGCGTCCATCAGGACCTCCGCCGTGTCCCGGGCCGGTGTCGGCCGCTGGGCGCGCGCGACGAGCCGCCCGCTCGCGTCCACGAGCGCCCCGGCGATCTTCGTGCCTCCGACGTCGAGCGCGCCGTACACCATCACGTCCCACCTCTCCCTCACGGCCGTGCGGCCGGGTTTCACTGGACACACCCTCTGACAACGTTGTCGACCTTGTCCAGTCGGCCTCTCCGGTTCAGCAAACGTTCAGCAAAGCGGCCGCTACGCCTCGCGGCGCCGGACCATCTCGGTGATCCAGGCGGGGGCGTAGGGGGACGTGCAGCCCGGGGAGGCCGGGTAGTCCTTGAGGACCTCCAGGCGTTCGCCGATCGCGAGGGCCCGGGCGCGATGGCCGGGGTGCTCGATGCCGATCTGGGCGAGGCAGTGGTTCATCGCCCACTGGAGCCGGTCGGGGGCGTCCTTCATCTCCGCCTCGACGGTGTCGAGGAGGGCGTCGAGGTCCAGGCCGTCGGGGCGCTTCGCGACCCGCTCCGTGGTGAGGGCCCAGCCGGCGCTCGCCACGACGGGGTCCGGGTCCGTGAGCCAGCCGCGGCGCAGCTCCTCGGCGTGCGGGCTCTTCTTGACCACGTAGGCGACGAGCCAGTCGTGGACCTTGGGGGTGCGGGCCTCGCGGAGCATCGCGTCGAGTTCGTCGCGCTCGAACGACCTGGGGCGGCAGACCAGCGTGGCGAGGAGCCGGGCGGCGGTGTCGCCGCTCGCCCACAGCCGGCGGGCCGGCTCGTGCTGGGTCTTGAGCCGCTTGGCGACCGCGCGCAGCTGGGAGAGGTTGACGCCGTGGTCGTCGCCGTGGCGCTCGTTGACCTCGCGCGTCCGGGGGTTCTCCAGCGCGGCCAGCTCGGCCAGCACCTCGTCCACCGTCGTGTCGCCCATCCGGCCCTCCCGCTCCCTCGCGCGTCCGCGTGCCAGCCTACGTCGCCCGGGTCCCGACGGCTGGAGGAGGCCGTTCCGGGTAGACGCCGTGCGTGAACATCCAGGGAGCCGGAAGGCGGCGAGGACGATGCGCGAGCACCTTCGGAACGGGGCGGCCGACCCGCGTACCGGCTGCCGGTCCGGGCTCACGGACGAGGAGTTCCGCACGCTGATGCGGGAGGCCAGGTCCCTGGCGCGGCGCGGCTTCCTGGGCCGGCCCCCGCCGGACGAGAACGACCTCGTGTTCCGCGCCCAGCACGCCGAGTTCGGCGCCGCGGCCCACTGAGCGGCCGGACCCCGGCGGCTCCGGTGAGCACCGAGCCCGACCCGCCCGCCTCCGGAATCACCACCGGCGGAATCACCACCGGCCGGCTCCGCCCACGCGTCCACCGGCGTCCGCGTCCACCGGCGTCGGAAGGCCGACGCCGGCCGGCCCCGTTCCCGCGGCGCCCCCGCCCGGCCGTCAGCGCGTCCCGTAGCGGGCCGGGGCCGTCACGGGAGTCGTGGGGGCGGTGGTCTCCCGGTGGCCGTCGAGGGGGAGGCGGTAGAGGGCGAAGGCGTGGTCGATCACGGGCTGGGCCACGTTCCTGACGCGGACCCCGCCCGCCGTCATGCCGTGCTCGGTGCCCAGATGGGCGTGGCCGTGGACCGCGAGGTCGGCGCCCTGGGCGTCGATGGCCTCGGCGAGGAGGTAGCTGCCGAGGAAGGGGTAGATCTCCAGGGGTTCGCCCGCCAGGGTGTCGGGCACCGGGGAGAAGTGCGTGAGGGCGATGCGGACGGCGCAGCCGTGCCCGGCCAGTTCGGCGAGCGCGCGGGCCAGTCGTTCCGCGCTCCGCCGGGTCGTCCGGACGAACGCCTTCATCTCGGGCTCCCCGAACTCGCCCGCGCTGCGCCCGACGAACCCGCCGCAGAAGCCCTTCGTCCCGGCGACGCCGACCTTGTGGCCGGCGACGGGCAGGACGGTGCTCTCGCCCTCCAGGACCTGCACCCCGGCGTCGCGGAGCACCCGGGTGACCTCGTCCGGCTCGTCGGCGTGGTGGTCGTGGTTGCCGAGGACGGCGACGACGGGGACGCCGAGGGAGGCGACCTCGCCGGCCACCACCTGGGCCTCGGCCGCGTAGCCGTGCCGGGTCAGGTCGCCGGCGAGCAGCAGCAGGTCGGCGCAGTCGGGCAGGGTCTCGAAGGCGGGGCGGAGGAGGCCCGCGCAGTCCTCGCCGAGGTGGATGTCGCCGACCGCGGCGACACGGACGGCGGCCTGCCGGCCGGCGCGTTCCGGTCCGAGGAGGTTCATGGCAGCTCCTCCCCGTGGTCCGGCGCGTCACGGCCGGCGACGGCGACCTCCGTGCGCACCACGCACCCGCTGAGGGTGGTGCGGGCGAGCTCCAGGATCTCGTCGCGGCGGGTGGCGTTGGGCACGGTCCCGCTGAGCAGGACGACGCCGCCGCGCCGCTCCACCCGTACGCCGAGCTCGGCCTGGCCGTCGACCGCGAGCCGCTCCCGCAGCAGGGCGATGCGGTAGTCGTCCGCGTACGGCTCCGTCCGGTCAGTCACGGCCGTCCGCCCCCTCCTCTTCCGCCGGCGGGGTGTGCGGGAGGACGCCGAGAAGGCGGAGCAGGTAGAGGAAGGCCACCGCCATCGGACGGTCGCGGGTCTCCTCGCGGACCCGGTCCCAGTCGACGCGCTCGCGCAGGCCGCGGGCGACCGGCAGCAGGGCGCCGTAGTCGCAGTGGTGCTCGGAGAGCGCCGCGAGGCGGCCGGTCATGAGGTCGGTGGGGTCGATCACCGGCAGGTGGACGGAGTCGACGGGGAGGGTCCAGGCCCGGTCGAGGAGCTCCCTGGTGACGGCCCGTCCGGCGAGGGCGAAGATCAGGTCGATCTGCTCGCCGCCGCTGCGGGCCTTGACCAGCCAGTCCTCGGGCGGATCGACGATCCGGACGCCGCGCTCGCGCAGCAGCCGGACGACCGTCTCGGAGTCCTCCGCGCGCAGCGCGAAGTCGGTGTCGTGCTGGAGCCGGACCGGGATGCCGTACGCGTACGCGGCGACGCTGCCGACGAGGGCGAACGGGCAGCCGGAGTTCTTCAGGACGGCGCCGACCTCCTTGGTGACCTCCAGGATGGCCTGGGTGTGGTCGGGCGGCAGCAGGTCCGTGCCGCGGCCGCCTCCCCCGGCGTCCTCCCTGGTGTGGGTGGCGTGTGCCATGGGTTCATGCCTCCTCGATGGGGGCGCGCAGGGCCGTGCCGCCGGAGCGCCACGCGGTGGTGACGGCTTCGGCGAGGACGTCCTCCAGAAGGACGGTGGCCCGCGCGCCGAAGGCGACGTCGGCGGCGAGTCCGGGTTCCTCGGCGAGCAGACCGCCGACGACCTCGCGCCGGACCAGCTGCTCGTGGACGGCGTCGGCCTCGACGTGCTCGTCGTAGTAGCGGGCCGCGTCCTCGCCCGCCCCGCACCGGCGCAGGGCGGCGGCGAGCCAGGACGCGGCGGGCGGGGAGGTGATCTCCAGGACGGCGAAGTGGCCGACGAGGGCGCCCCGGTGGGCGCGGTGGAGACCGAACAGCGACATCACGTTGGCGGTGGCGAGGGCGGGCGCCCCGATGACCGGCAGGTAGTGGCCGTGGCCCGGGTCGAGGCCCAGGGCGCGCATCAGGCCGGCGTAGAGCCGGGCGTGGACGCGCTCCTCCCGGCCGGCGCCGAACTCGTCGTACAGCACCGTCGCCATGCCCGCCTTGGCGCGCCCCCGGAGCCGGGGCAGCACCCAAGCCTGCGGGTCCGACTCGCGGAGCTGGTGCGCGGAGCGCAGGACCGCGTGCTCGCGCAGCTGCTCCAGGGTGCCGTGGCGCATCAGGTGGCGGGAGACGCCGCCGCCGTCGGGCGGTTCGGTCAGCAGGCCGTCGAAGACCTCGGCGGGCGTCGCGGATCCGGCGCACTCCTCCCGCAGCGCCTCCTCGAAGCGGTCCTCCAGGAGGGCCCGCAGCCGCAGCAGGCCGAGGTCCCACTCGGCCGCGTCGGGCACGTCCGCGAAGCCGCGGTAGTGGAGCTCGTAGCCGAGGTGCAGGGCCAGCTGGACGTCCTCGCCGTACGGGTCGGCCGCCGCGACGGCGCCGGGCCCGGGCAGCGCGCCGGACCGGCCGCGCAGCCGGGCGGTCACGGCGGCGGAGAGGTCCCCGCGGTCCGGGGGCAGGGCGGGGGCCCGGGTCCCCTCGGCGTGCGGGGCGGTGGTCGTCATGGCGCGGTCTCCTCGGTGCGGGGCGCCCGGGTCCGGGCGTCCGGGCCGTCAGGCGGGCGGCGCGGGGTCGGCCCGCCGGGACCGGGCCCGGCGGCGGTGGCTGGTGTCGCAGAACGGGTCCCGCAGGCTGCGCCGGCACCGGCACAGCGCGACGACGGGCCGGTCGCTGCGGCGTACGGTCCCGTCGGCCGCCACGACCTCCACGGGGCCCTCGACGAGCAGGGGGCCCTCCGCGAGGGGGGTGATCCGGACGGCGGGGGCGCGGGGGCGGGACCCGGGGGCCGGCGGCGGGGCGGTGCCGGGCCGTGCGGCGGGGTCCTCGGGGCGCGGGGCTGCGGGCGGGTCGTGCGCGGTGTCCACGGCGTACCTCCGGGGGCGGGCCGTGGGGCGGAGGAGTGTACGGCTCCGGTCCCACGGGACGGACGCCTTGGCGCCTGCCCCCTTCCCGGCCCGTCCATGCCCGGGCGCCGGCGGCGTCCGCCGCGGCCGCTCAGCGTGGCGGGCGGGCCAGGGGGCCGGTGTCGAGGTGCCGGAGGAGGGTGAGGGCGTCCTCGTGGACGACGACGGCTCCGGCGTCCTCCAGTTCGCGGCGGGTGGTGCCGCCGGTGAGGAGTCCGACGCAGGGCACCCCGGCGCGTCCCGCGGCCTCGACGTCCCAGACGGTGTCGCCGACGAGGACGGCGTCCTCGGGGTCGGCGCCCGCCTTGGCCAGGGCGGCCCGCACCAGGTCGGGGGCGGGTTTGGTGGCGGTGACGTCGGCGCCGGTGGTGGCCGCGTCGATCACGTCGTCGGCGCCGAGCCGGGCGCGGACGGCGGCCACCTCCTCCTCCGACGCCGAGCTGGCGAGCACGATGCGCCAGCCGCGGGCGGCGGTGGCGCGCAGCAGTTCCGCGGCGCCGTCGAAGGGGGCGAGGGTGTCGAACCAGGTGGCGTAGAGCGTGCTGTGGGCGCCGGCGATCGCGTCGTCCTCGCCCGCCCTGCGGCCGTCGCCGAGGACGGCGTCGAGGAGCCGGTCGGCGCCCATGCCGACGGCGCGGTGGATCCGGGCCATCGGGACGGTGTGGCCGTGCTGCCGCAGGGCCATCCACCAGGTGAGGGTGTGGAGGTAGGTGGTGTCGACGAGGGTGCCGTCGACGTCGAACAGCGCGACGCCGCGGGGGCGGGGCGCGGGGTGCGGGGTCATGGCGTCTCCCGGGGCGGAAGGGTGCCGCTGGGCCGGTGCCGTCCCCGGGCGCCGGCACCGTGCGCCTGCCCTCGCCCGGCCCGGCCATGCGGGGGCGAAGGCGCTGACCGCGCGGATGACGACGAGCCGCTCGGTCCGCGTGCCCGGCGGGACGAGGCCGCGCCGCTCGAACCGCTCCCCCGCGACCGGTGCGGCGAGGTCGCGGCGCAGGACGCGGACCCGGCAGCCGGGCGGGCGCGCGTCGCGGCGGGTGGCGGTGACGGCCGCCGGGGGCTGGACCGGGCGGACGGTGGAGGACAGGGCGGGCGGCGGACGGGGCTGACGGTGGAGGGCGAGACGGGCGGGGTGGAGGAGGTAGGACCCGCGGCGGCGGAGGGGCAGGGCCTGCGGGGCGGCGGAGGGGTTAGGGCCTGTGCGGGCGGGTAGCCGCGCGCCGAAAGGTACTCCGCCGTACACAGGGAGATGACCGAGATGGTGCACGACACGATCGAGGTGGAGGCCCCGCTGCGCGAGGTCTACGACCAGTGGACGCAGTTCGAGGAGTTCCCCCGCTTCATGAGCGGTGTCGAGGAGGTCCGGCAGCTCGACGACCGGCTGTGCCACTGGCGGACCAAGGTCGCGGGGGCGACCCGCGAGTTCGACACCGAGATCATCGACCAGCTCCCCGACGAGCGCATCGCCTGGCGGACGGTCGGCGGGGACGTGAAGCAGAGGGGTGTCGTCACCTTCGAGCGGGTGGACGACGCGCACACGCGTGTGCGGCTCAGCATGGAGGTGGAGCCCTCGGGCATCGCCGACAAGGCCGCGAAGGCGATCGGGGTCGTGGAGAGCCAGGTCGAGGGCGACCTCCACCGGTTCAAGGACTACATCGAGGACCGCGACCACGCGACCGGCGGCTGGCGCGGCCGCCTCCGCCCCGCCGACAGCTCGGGCGAACCCGCCCCCGCCGCCCCGGCCGCCCCCGAAGGGGACATGCTCCCCGGCGGCATGCCCGCGCCCCCGTCCGGGACCGTGCCGCGGCGGGCCGGCCCGCCGTACGACGGACCCATGTAGTCATGGACGGCACCCGCTCCCCCGGCTCCGGCCCCCGCTCCGGCTTCCGTCTCCTCGACGTCTCCCTGCACACCGAGGAGCGGGGCCGTATCGCGGTGGCCCTGGGTGCCGGGGCGAGGGACGCCGCTCCGCTGGTCCTCGGCGAGGGCACGGTGGTGAGCGTGGGGCTGACCTTCCGGCTGGGCCTGGACGTGGACGCGCTGGTCTTCGAGGAGGAACGCGTCCGGGACGGGCGGGCGCCGGTCTCCCACCGGACGCCGCTCGGCGGCTTCCGCCGCGGGGGACCGTACGAGGTGCGGCTCCCGCCGCAGCGGATGCCCGTCGGCAAGGCCCACTGCGGTCTCTACCGGGTGACCGGGCGTCTGACGGACGGTCACGGACGGGAGCTGGCCCGGGTGGACCACCACGTCCGCCTGGTCCACCTGAGCGGAACGCCCAAGGCCGCGCCCGGGGCGGCCCAGGAGCCGTCCGAGGCGGCCCAGGAACCGTCGGAGATGGTCCAGGACCCGACCGAGGCGGCGCGGGGCCTGTCCGGAGCGGCCCAGGACTCGCCCGAGATGGTCCAGGACCCGACCGAGGCGGCCCAGGACTCGCCCGAGGCGGCCCGGGCCTCGTCGGCGTCGGCCGCGGGCCGGCCCGCGGCGCCCGCCTGAGGGGCGGGACGGGGCCTCGGCCGAACGGCCGTCCTCGATGGTGCGGCGGGCGCGGCCGGGGCGGAGGATCGGAAGAAGCAGAGGCTCGGAGGCTCGGACGGGCGGAGGATCAGTGGGGCGGCGGCCCGGCGCCGTACGCCTCCCTCCACCCCCCTCCACCTCCCTCCACCTCCCCCGTCGTGCTCTCCCTCCCCCGCCGTCCGCCGTCCTCCTCGTGAAGGGGCCGTCCGCCCATGCACCCGCACGACAGCAACCGCCGCCGGTACGGCGAGGCCGTGTTCCGGCCCGAGCAGGCCGGCGAGGGGGAGCGGATCGACTTCGGCGCGCTCGCCTACGACGACGTCACCCTGGCCCGGCTGACGGCGCTCGGCGCAGGGCCGGGGTGGCGCTGCCTCGACGTCGGCGCCGGTACGGGCACGGTCTCCCGCCGCCTCCTGGAGGAGGCCGGGGTCGAGAGCGTGCTGGCCGTCGACCGGGACGTGCGGTTCCTCGCCGAGCGGCCCGTGCCCGGGCTCGACCTGCTGGAGGCCGACGTCACCGCGCCGGACTTCTCCCCGGGCCGGTTCCGGCTCGTCCACGCGCGGTTCGTGCTGATGCACCTCCCGGAGCGGGAGCGCGTGGTGGCCCGGCTGGCCGAGCTGGTGGAACCCGGCGGGGTGCTGGTGCTGAGCGACGCCGTGGACCTGACGAGCGACGGGGCGCCCGCGACGCCGTACACGCGGGCGATGCGGGCGATGTGGCGGGGACTGCGGGACACCATCGGCACCGACGTCTCCTGGGTCCCGTCGTACCCGGCCCTGCTGCGCGCGTCCGGGCTGAGCGGCGTGGCCGCCGAGATCCACGTGCCGCCGCTGGTGCCGGGCAGCCCGATCAGCCGGTTCTGGGCGGACACCTGGGAGCGGAGCCGGACGGCGATGGTCGCCACGGGGCTGGTGGACGACGCCGGCCTCGACGGGGCGGTGCGCTACCTGGAGTCGGCGCAGTGCGCGGCGCTGTCGGCCGGGATGCTCACGGCGTGGGGCCGGCGCTAGCGCGCTGCCCGGTCCGCCGCAGCAGGTAGGCGGCGGCCGAGGCGACCAGGACGAGCATGCAGGCGATGAAGACCAGGCCCGCGCCCTCCAGACCGAGGGGGTCGGCGAGCAGGCCGACGCCGATCACCGGGATCGAGATGCCGGTGTACGCCACCACGAAGAGGGACGAGATGACGGCGGCCCTCCGGTCGGGGGGCGAGGCCGCGGCGACGGCGGAGAGCGCCGCGCGGAAGGCGAGGCCCTGGCCGGTGCCGCCGACGAGCGCGGCGAGGACGATGAAGACGAGCTGGTCGGTGTACAGGGCGCAGGCGAGCAGGACGAGACCGCCGAAGAGGACGGCGCAGCCGAGCGGCAGCGAGCGGGTGGCTCCGAAATGACCGGCGGCGACCTGCCCGGCGGTGGAGGCGAAGAAGGCGAGGGCGACGACGAGGCCGCTGACGGCGTGGTTGTCGACGTGCAGGTAGCGGGCGAGGAAGGCGGGGCTGACGGAGGTGAAGACCCCGAAGAGCGCGAAGCCGGCGAAGGAGGCGACGGCCGCCGGCACGAACACCGCCCGCACGCGCGCGGGGAGGGCCGGTTTCCGCGGCCGTACGGCGCTGAGGGGGCGGCGTTCCGCCACCGTCTCGGGCAGCCACTGGAGGACGAGGGCCGAGACCCCGACGAGGACGAGGTGGACGGCGAAGGGCAGCAGCAGCGGCTCGGGGGCGTACTCGGCGAGGAGACCGGCGAGGAGGGGCCCGCAGCCGAGGCCGCCCATGTTCGCGGCGGTCGCGACGAGGGTGGCGCGGGCGGTGCCGCCGGGCGGGGCGAGTTCCATGACGTACGCGGTGGCGGCGCCGGTGAAGAGGCCCGCCGAGAGCCCGGACAGCAGCCGGCCCGCGTACAGCCAGCCGAGTGCGTCGGCGCAGAGGAAGCAGACGGCGCTGGCGGCCGCGAACGCGAGTCCCCACCGCAAGGTGGGGCGCCTGCCGATGGTGTCGGAGGCGTTGCCGGCGAGGAGCAGCACGCCGATGACCCCGAACGCGTAGACGGCGTACACCACCGTGACGGTGAGTTCGGAGAAGCCGAACTTCTCCTGATAGAGGGGGTAGAGCGGGGTCGGGAGCGTGGTGCCCGCCATGCACACCACGAACACCGCTCCGCCGAGCAGACAGGGCAGCCACCCGCGTCGATCTCCGGCCATACCGGCGACCGTAACCCGCGCCTCGCCCCGCTCCCCGGCAGCACGGCGGGCCGGCCACACCGCTGGGCGCACACCATCGGTTCCTGGCCGGTCCCCGGCTCCCGCCCCGGCCGCGCCGGCCCCCGGTCAGCCGCCGGCGCCCGGCACCCAGTGGTTGTGCACGCTGACCACGCGGGGCATCGGCTGGTCCTTCCAGCCGAGGTCGGCCGCGATCGGCATCATCCTGTCGGCGAACGCCTTCATCTGCTCCTCGCTCGCCCAGACGTCGAAGATCTCCAGACCGCTGTCGGTGCTCACGCAGGCGTGGGAGAGGCAGCCGTCGAAGATCCCGGGCGTGGACTGGAGCTTGGCGTTGAGCGTGTCGTACTGGTCCGTGCTGACTCCGCCGAGGACGGCGTGGACGAGGATCGCCATGACCCTTCCTCCTCGTGAGGCGACGCTCCACCCCCTCACCCCCAGCACACCACGCCGGGCCGGGGACGGCACCCGCTCCGGGTGCGCGCCCCGGACCGTGCCGGTATGCCGGAGGTACCGGTACGCGGAGGAGGGCGGCCCGCCATGACACGCTCGGCGCTCGTCGTGATCGACATGCTGAACACGTACGCGCACGAGGACGCGGATCGGCTCGTGCCGTCCGTGACGGCGGCGCTGCCCGCGCTCGTGGACCTGCTGCGGCGCGCGCGGGCCGCCGGGGCCCCGGTCGTCTACGCCAACGACAACTTCGGCCAGTGGCGCTCCCACCACGGGGAGATCCTCGACCTGGCCCTCGCGGGCCGGCACCCGGACCTGGTGGAGCCGGTGCGGCCCGACGACGACGCGCTCTTCGTCGTCAAGGCGCGGCACTCGGCGTTCTACGAGACGCCGCTCGCGTACCTGCTCCGCTCCCTCGGGGTGACCGACCTCGTCCTCACCGGCCAGGTCACCGAGCAGTGCGTGCTGTACTCGGCGCTGGACGCCCACATCCGGCACCTGGGCGTGACGGTGCCCCGGGACGCGGTC
The DNA here is from genome assembly GCF_042885515.1 of Streptomyces sp. NPDC058052. NCBI lineage: Bacteria > Bacillati > Actinomycetota > Actinomycetes > Kitasatosporales > Streptomycetaceae > Streptomyces > Streptomyces sp. NPDC058052. The sequence continues at coordinate 200,506 of NZ_JBHVRX010000003.1, forward strand.
GCCCACATCCACGCGGACCTGGCGCGGGCGGCGCTGCGCATGATCGAGCGGAACATGGACGGCCGGATCGTCGACGCCGCCGACGTCACGTTCTGACCGTCCCGTCCGTCCCGTCCTGTCCCCGCTCCGTCCCGCTCCGTCGGGCCGGATCTAGAAGCCCAGGCCCAGGAGGGCCACCTCCAGCGGGAGGGCGGGGCGGTCGGGCAGGGCGGGCGGTTCCTGGCCCCGGCCGGTGTGGGTCGGGCGCACCGGGCGCAGCGCGGCGAGGCCGTCCGCGGCTTGGTCCGCGCGGTCGGCGCGGAGGGAGAGCGTCATCCGCCGGCCGTCGGCCAGGGTCGTCTCCAGCGTGTTCGGGTCGTTCGTCCGCATGGCACCTCGCTCGGGTCGCACACGATGGATCACCGTTCCACCGGTAAGGACGGACGGGCGGGCGGAGGGGTTCCCTCCGGGTTCAGGGGCGGGTCAGCCCGCTTCGGCGCGGTTCAGCCCGCCTCGGGGGCGGGGGACGACGTGGCGGGTTCCGGGCGGTCGTCCGGTGTCTCGGTGGCGGCGACCCGGCGGGTGAGGCGGGTGCCGATGCCGAGCTGGGCGGCCGCGGCGGCGAGGGCGACGACGAGGCAGCCGATCCAGAGCGGGGCGGCGCCCCAGGTGTGGATCACCCAGCCGCCGACCAGCGGCGCGACGACGGCGGAGCCGGTCCAGGCGACCTGGTAGAGGCCCTGGTAGCGGCCGCGCAGGTGGTCCGGGGAGATGCGGGCGACGAGCGCGAAGCTGGTGGGGGTGTTGCCGATCTCGCCGAGGGTCCACACGATGATGGAGGCTCCGTAGATCCAGGCCGTGTGGCCGAAGAGGAGGACGGAGTAGCCGACGCCGATCAGCGCCGAGGAGCCGGCGAGCACCCAGGATTCGGGGAAGCGTTTGTAGAGCCGGGTGAGCGGCAGTTGCACGAGGACGATCACGATGCCGTTGAGCGCGGCGACCTGTCCGAAGGTGCTCGGCGAGAACCCGTCCTGGCCCATCGCGATGGGCAGTCCGCTCTCCGACTGGAGCAGGATGGTGAGGACGAGGAACTGGGCGGCGACGAACGCGACGAAGGACCGGTCGCGCAGGACGGCGCCGAATCCCTCGGCCTCCTCGGCCTCGGTGGGTGCGGTGGTCCGGGAGCGGCCGGGGACGCGGGTCGCGATCATCACGGCGCCGATCAGGGTGGTGGCGCCGTTGAGCCAGAAGAGGGCGGTGTATCCGGTGAGGGAGACGAGGCCGACGGAGAGCATCGCGATGGAGTAACCGACGTTGATGGCCCAGAAGTTGAGCGAGTAGGCGCGGACCTGGTCCTTGCCGGGGATGACGTCGGCGATGAGCGCGTTGTGGGCGGGGCGGGTCGCGTTGTTCGTGACGCCGACGACGAAGGCGCCGATGAGCAGGGTCCACGGGGAGCGGGCGTAGGCGAGGGCGATCATGCTGGCCGCGGTGGCGCCCAGGGCGCCGACGAGCGTCGGCTTGTGGCCGAACCGGTCGCCGAGGGCACCGCCGAACGGCCCCGCGACGAGGGAGCCGACGCCGATGCCGGCGACGACCGTGCCGGCGAAGGCGGCGCTGCGGTCCAGCTCTTCGGTGATGTAGAAGGCGAGCAGGGGCATCACGAAGCCGCAGGCGCGGTTGATGAGTTGAGCGGTCCAGAGCCACCAGAAGCCGGACGGGAGCCCGCCGAAGGTCGCGGCGAAGGACGTGCGCGCCTTCGTCAGTGGCCGGAATCGCATGCGTGCCCCTTCGTCGTGACGGTGTCGGACGGGGCGGACGGTACGAGACCGGAGTTCCGCCGGGCCGAACACCGAATGAATACCGGCCGGAGCGGTTCCGCGAAAGGCGGGAACGCGCCACGCGCCTCTCGGACAGGTGGGTGAACCGCCCGTGAATGTGGTTCACCGGGGAGATAGGGAACCTTTCGGCGGAAGAGTGACGGTGTTCCCCGCCGGACGCTACCGTGGTCCGCGAAAGAGCCCGCACATGCCCGCCGATTCTTCGGAGTTGACGGAGTTTTCCGCAAACGGCGAGGTCAGCGGGGTCTTTCGCGTGACGCTCTCCATCCCTATGATCTTACTCGCGCACCGGCCCCATGCACTGATGTACCGCGATATATGAGGATCAGTCAGACTTTTGGGCCCGCAGCGCCGGCACGGGCCCGGTGGATGCGGATCGCACGAGTTCTTCCCGTTCTTCACAGCACTTCCGCACCGCTGATCCACGACAGCTCGGAGGCGAAGAGCACATGACCGACATGGAACGCGAACCACGGGCGGGGAACACCGCCGGATGAACCCTCTGACCTACACACCGCGCCTGGTGAAGGCGCTCCCCCCGGTGCACGTGAACGGCCGGACGCTGAAGGCGTACGCGATGTTCGCGGAGCCGGAGCGGGCCGGCGAGCTCCCGAAGCCGGAGTGGCTGGAGCACCACGCGGCCACGGTGCTGAGCGAGCCCCCGGCCGAGGGCGACCACCCCGCCGGCTTCCTGATCCTGCACCGCGGTGCGGAAGGAACGTATCTGCTGGTGAGCCAGTGGTACGACGCCGACATGCTGAAGCACTGGGTGCGCGGCGCGGTCGTCGACGCCGGGGGGACCACGTCCTTCGCCCCCCTCGCCCAGCGGGACCTGATCGCCTGCGTCTGGGAGCTCGAAGTGGTGAAGTTCGAGCGCGACGCCTGGGTCAACACCGTGCTGGCGCGCGGCAGCGACGACCGGGCGGCCATCGACGCGTACCTGGACACGACCTTCTCGGGGTGGGTGTGAACCACGACATCGAGGTCCGGCCGATCGAGCCGGACCACTTGGACGCGCTGCTCGCACTGTGCGTCGAGCACGCGGAGTACGAGAAGGCGGAGTTCCACGAGAACGGCCAGGTGGAGCGCTGGCGTTCGGCGTTCTTCGGGGAGCCGCCGGCGCTGTACGGCTGGGTCGCGCTGGACGGCGGGGAGCCCTGCGGCTTCATGACCGTGACCACCGACTTCGCCACCTGGAGCGCCGAGCGCTTCGCCTACATGGACTGCCTGTACCTCCAGGAGGAGTACCGCGGACTGGGGCTCGGCAGGGTCTTCCTGGAGCGGCTGCGGGAGTTCGCGCTCGCCGAGGGATGCGGCTGGGCCGAGTGGCAGACCCCGCCGGACAACGAGTCGGGCATCGGCTTCTACGAGCGCATGGGCGCCCGGTCGAAGTACAAGGTCCGCTTCCACTACGACGCCGGGGTGCGTGACGCCTCGTGACGACGACCCCCGGACCGGCGTCCGGACCGACGCCCGACGCCCCGACCGCCGACGCCCCGACCGCCGGCTCCGCGCACGCGGCGCCGGCGTCACCGCCCGCCGCGCTGCCGCCGTGGTCGATCGACCCGGCCGGACGGGCCGGCCCGGTGCCCGCGCTCGGCGACCTGGTCCGCGTCCCCGCGGTCAACTGGCCGGACCGTCCGGCCCTCCACGACGGACGGCTCGGCCTCACCTTCGCCGAGCTGGAGCGGCGGGCCACGACGCTCGCGGCCTGGCTGGCCGGGCGGGGGGTCGGCCCGGACGACCGGGTGGCGGTCCTCGCCGAGAAGAGCGCGCTGATGCCGGTGCTGGCCGTCGCGATCTGGAAGTGCGGCGCCGTCTACGTACCGCTCGACGGCACGGCCCCGGAGCCCCGCCTGCGCGGGCTGCTCGGGCGGCTGGAACCGCGGGTCGTGCTCGCCCTCGACGACCGGGAGCCGGTGGCCGGCGGGGAGGTCTGGGCGGGCCGGACGGAGCTGGACGAGATCCTGTCGGGTCCGGCGCGGGAGTGGCCGACCGTGCCGCACCGGCCGGAGTCCACGGCGTACATCATCTTCACCTCGGGCTCCACGGGCGAGCCCAAGGGCGTGGAGATCACCGTCGCCAACCTGGTCGCGTACTTCGGGAACCACAACGAGGTGCTCCGGTTCACGCCGGAGTCGCGGGTGTTCAGCCTCTCCCCGTTCCACTTCGACGTGTCGATCGAGGACACGCTGCTGCCGCTGTCGCTGGGCGCGTTCGTCCACCAGTTCCGCGGGATGCACGCGGGCGCGGTGATGCGGGCGGTCATCACGCGCGAGCGGATCACCCATCTGATCGCGGTCTCCACCCTGCTGACGATGATCACCGAGGGCGGGCGGCACGTCACCCGGGAGAACTTCCCGAACCTGGAGATGGTGATGACGGGCGCGGAGGTCTGCGACCCCGGCGTCATCAACGTCTGGAAGGACGGCCTCCCCGAGGTCCGGGTCATCAACGTGTACGGGCCGACCGAGGCGACGATCGTCTGCGTCGCCCACGAGATCGAGAGCGTCGACCGGGAACGCGTCGGCTCGTACCCGATCGGCCGGCCCCTGCGCGGCGTGGCGGCACGGATCGTCGACGACGGGACCGAGGTCCACGAGGCCGGCCGCGTCGGCGAGTTGTGGATCGGCGGCGAGCAGGTGATGCGCGGCTACTACGGGCAGCCGGAGGAGACGGCCCGGCGGGTGGTCGAGGTGGACGGCGTCCGCTACTACCGCACCGGCGACCTGTGCAGCTACGACGGGAACGGCGACATCGTCTTCCGCGGCCGCGACGACGACGAGGTCAAACTGGCCGGCCGCCGGATCCACCTGGGCGAGATCCGGCAGACCGTGCTCAGCTGCCCCGGTGTCGAGCGGGCGGCCGTCGCCCTCGTCCCGCGCCTGGGCCACGACGTGATCGCGCTGGTGGTGATGGCACCGGACCGGGCGGTCGTCACGGACGTGGAGAAACGGCTCGCGGAGCTGCTGCCCGCGTACATGCTGCCGACCGTCGTCGCCTGGTCGCCGGAGCTCACCGTCTCCTCGACGGGCAAGACGGACGAGAAGCTGCTCATGCGGCGGCTCGCCGAGGCCGTCCGGGACGCGAGCGCGACCCGCTTCGCGTTCGGCCCCGCGGGGGACGTGGCGCCGGTCGACGGGGACGGTCATGCCTGACGCGGAGACGGCGGCGCTGCACCCCGAGTTCGCCCGGCTCGCCACGGCCCGCCGGATCATGGCGGTCCGGGGCTCCACCGGGTCGCTCACGGAGGACCGGGCCAACGCCGAACGCTGGATCGCCCGTTTCGGCGGCGCCGTCGACCCGGCGGACGGCGCCGCGGTCGAGGCGGGACCGCACGCGGTCACCGTCCGGCCGGCGCGCGAGGATCCGGACAGCCCGTGGGTCGTGTACATCCACGGCGGCGGGATGGTCTACTACTCGACCGCCGTCTTCCAGCCCTTCTTACGCACGCTGGCGGGAACCCTCAGGGCGCCCGTGGAGGCGTTCGACTATCCGAAGGCGCCGGAGCACACCGTCGAGGAGTCGGTGGAGCTGCTGGCGGACCGGATCGCCGCCCGCTGCCGGACGCTGCCGGACCGCCCGGTGGTGCTGGCCGGCGACAGCGTCGGCGGGCTGCTGGCGCTCTATCTGAGCCTGCGGGTCCTGCCCCGGGCCTTCGCCCGGATCGTGCTCCTCTATCCCGTCCTCGACCTGCGGACGGAGCGGGCGTCCTACGGGGCCTTCGGCGAGGGCCACTTCCTCGACCGGGACGCCATGCGGCTCTTCACCTCGTTCCTCGAACCCTTCTTCTCGGCCCGCGACTTCGACCCGATGCGCCTGTCCGGGAGCGATCTGGAACGGCTGCCGGACTGCTCGATCGTGACCGCGGGGTGCGACGTCCTCCGCGACGAGGGCCTCGCCTGGGCGGAGCTGATGGCCGGCCGGTCGCCCGGACTGCGGCACCGGCACTTCCCGGACCTCCCGCACGACTTCTGCCTGTACTCGGGGCGGCTGGCCTCGGCCGGGAGCGCCGTCGCCGAGATCGCCAGGACCGCCTTCCCCCTCACAGAACGGGGCCGCTCATGACCGCCCGAACCGGCCCGGTGACGCTGCCGCCGTGGTCCACCGATCCCGCCGGCGCGGCCGGCCCGCCGCCCGCCCTCGGCGATCTGCTGGCGGCTCCGGCCCGCAAGTGGCCGGATCGCGTCGCCATCGACGACGGGGCGACGCGGCACACCTTCGCCGAGCTGGAGGAGGGTGCCCTGAGGATCGCGGCGTGGCTGGCCGGCCAGGGGGTGGGCCCGGGCGACCGGGTCGCGGTCCTCACCGAGACACGACCTGTCATGCCCATGATCATCCTGGGCATCTGGAAGCGCGGCGCCGTCCACGTGCCCGTCGACTCCGACGACCCCGCGCACCGGACCCGCGCGCTCCTCGGCCGGATCCGGCCGGCCGCCGTGATCGCACCGCCGGCCCGGAGGAACATGCTCCCCGGCACCCCGATGCTCGACGGGGAGGACCTGGCCGCGGTCCTCTCCGGACCCGCCGCCCCGCACACCACCGTCGCCCACGGCCCGCAGGACACCGCCTACATCGTCTTCGCCTCCGGCGCCACGGGGGTGCCGCAGGGCGCCGAGATCACCGCCGCCGGACTCCTCGCCCACTTCACGGGCCACAACGAGGTGCTGCGCCTCACACCCGACGCGCGCGTGCTGAGCCTCTCCCCGTTCCACTTCGACGTGTCCCTCCTGGACACCCTGCTCCCCCTGTCGGTGGGCGCCTTCGTCCACCAGTACCGCAGCCTCCCCGTCGGCGCCCTGCTGCGGTCCGCGGTCGCCCGCCACCGCGTCACGCACCTCGTCGCCGTCACCGTGCTGCTGGACCTGTTCACCCGGGACGCGCGCCAGATCACCCCGGAGAAGCTGCCCACCCTGGAGGTGGTGATGACGGGCGCCCAGGTCTGCCCCTCCCCCGTCCTGCGCGTCTGGGCCGAGCAGCTCCCCGGGATCCGGCTCGTACAGGCGTTCGGCCCGCCCGAGGCCACGATCTTCGGCCTCACCCACACCGTCGGGGCCGCGGACACCGGGAGCGCCGACCCCTGCCCCGTCGGCCGGCCCCTGCGCGGCACCCTCGCGAAGCTCGTCCGGGACGGGGCCGAGGTCCACGGGCCCGGCGCGGAGGGAGAGCTCTGGATCGGCGGCCCGCAGGTCATGCGCGGCTACTTCGACCAGCCCGAGGAGACCGCCCGGCTGGTCGTCGACGCCGACGGGACCCGCTGGTTCCGTACCGGCGACCTCTGCGGGTACGACGCCGACGGCGCCCTCGTGCTGCGCCGCCACGCCGACGAGCGGATCACATGGCTCGCCGGCCGCCGCACCCACCTGCACGAGATCGAACGGGCCGCCCTGAGCTGCCCCGGGGTCGAGCGGGCGGCCGCCACCGTGGTCCGGCGCTCCGGCCGCGACGTCGTCGCGCTCGTGGTCGCCGCGAAGGAACGGCGCGACCTCCCCGGCCTCACCGAGCAGCTGCGCGAGCTGCTGCCCGAACCCCTGCGCCCGGCCCTGCTCGCCTGGAACCGCCCCGCACCGGCCCCCTGGGCACCGGAGCACGGCGGAGCCGACCTGGCCGGACGACTCACCGCGGCGGCCGAACGGCGGTCGCACGCGACGTACTTCGCAATGTCGGCCGACGGCGCCGTCGAACCCTTCGATGACGAGGTGGAGATATGAGCACAGCGGTGAACGACACGGTCAAGGAGAAGGTCGGCGCCTACCTGGAGACGGCCCTCGGCAAGCCGGTGGACCTCTCCCCTCTCCCCGACAGCACCCCTCTCAACACCCTCGGTCTGGACTCGCTCCTGACCATCAGCGTCCTCGTCACCCTCCTGGAGGACGCCGGCGTCGACCTGGGCGAGCACGCGGACTCGCTCGTCACGCCCAGCACCCTCGGCGACCTGTACGCCCTCGCCGACCGGTTCCTCGGCGAGCCGGAGGAGCAGGCACCGGTCGCCGAGAGCGCGGCCGAGCCCCGCGAGCACCACGGCCAGCTCGCCTACTACCAGGCGAAACTGGCCTACGAGATCGACTCGGCGGACCTCAGGGACGCACTCGCCGCCGGGCAGGACCTCGTCGTCGTCGACGGACGCAGCAGCGAGTCGTACGCGGCGGAGCACATCCCCGGCGCCCTCAGCATCCCGCACCGCTCGATCTCCCAGGACTCGCTGGCCGGCCTCTCCAGGGCTCCGCTGTACGTGACCTACTGCGACGGCATCGGCTGCAACGCCTCCACCAAGACGGCGATCAAGCTCGCGACGGCGGGTTTCCGGGTCAAGGAGCTGATCGGCGGCCTCGACTGGTGGAAGCGGGACGGCCACCCGACGGACGGCCACGCCGCCCCGGACCACACCCATCACGCCGCCTGCGGGTGCTGACCGGGGCGACCCGGACCAGAGCCGCGCCAGGAACGACCGTCCGCCGGACCGGAGAGAGTGGAGAGCCGAGCTGTGAGCACCGAGGAGCACGAGGACGCGCCGCTGGACGTGGCGGTGGTGGGCGGCAGCCTGGCCGGCTGCGCCACCGCCGTCCACTTCGCCACCCTGGGACACCGGGTGGCGGTGTTCGAGAAGAGGGCGACGCCCGAGACGTACCACAAGCAGCTCTGCACCCACTTCGTGCAGCCGCACACGGTGCCGCTGCTCAACGCCCTCGGACTGGCGCACCTCCGCGAGCCGTCCTCGTCGGTGGCGACGAAGGCCGTCTTCGTCACCCCCGGCGGGGTGGTCGAGACCCCGGGGACCGGATACGACCCCGACCGCCCGGACTCGTACGCGCTCAACCTGGAGCGGCGGGTCCTCGACCCGGCGATCCGCGAGTCCGCGCGACGGCACGGCGTCCGGTTCGTCGAGGCCACCGGCGTCGAGGGCGTCGAGCGGGACGCCGACGGCTGGAGCCTGCGCACCGCGGGCGAGGCCGGGGCGCGGCGGTACTGGGCCCGGCTGGTGGTGGCGGCGGACGGACGGCGCTCGCGGCTGGCCGGGCTGCTCGGCAACGAGGCGGAGAGCCGGCCCAACGAACGGGCGGCGCTCTTCGGCTACTTCAGGGGCATCGAGGCGCCGGCCGACAACCGCTCGGTCTTCGTGATGAACGAGCGCGACCTGGCGTGCAGCTACCCGCTCGTCGACGGCAGGACCGAGCTGGTCCTCTTCGCCGAGAAGTCGCGGGTCGAGGGGTGGCGGGGCACGGACGGCCGGATGCAGGAGTTCCTCAAGTACTTCGACGGCCTGGCGGACGCGCCGTCGGTGGCCGACGCGATCCCGGAGGGACCGCTGCTCGGCTACGGCGACTACCCGAGCCTCATCCGGCGGCCGGTGGCCGGCTCCGTCCCCTTCGTCGGCGACGCGGCCCTGTCGCTGGACGCCATGAGCGGCGTCGGCTGCGGTTTCGCGCTTCTCACGGCCCAGCTGCTGGCCCACTCCTTCGCCGGCCGGACCCTGGACGCCGAGGGCGTCCGGGACGGGCTCGACGCCTACCGGGAGCGGTTCGAGAAGACGCTCCTGCCGCACGCCGAGGGAATCTGCGGGGATTCCCTCGTCGACAAGGACGAAGCCACCCGCAAGCGGATGTTCGACACCATCTGCGGAAATCCGGAACTGAGCCAGAAATACCTGGCCCTGACCGGCCGCATGATCATGCCGGCCGAATTCCAGCGCGCTTTCATGCGCGGCCTGATGGCCCGCGGTTCGGGCGCGGCGAAGAAATAGGCCCCGCTGTCCGGAAAGCGATCCGTTCCCGCCGGCCGTTCCGGCCGTCCGGTCATTCCACCAGGGAAGGAAAAGACACCGATGCCGCGTGTCGCGTTCACGACGTTCGCGATCCTCAAGAAGCCGTACGGGAATCCCGAGGTCCAGGAGTTCGACGACCTGACGCCGCCGACCTTCGAGCAGGCGGAGCGCAGCCCGGGATTCGTCGCGCGGGCGAAGGAGGACCCCGGCCAGAGCCATCTCACCAATTTCCAGCGGGACTGGGGCGACTGGGGGAAGTTCGAGGTGCCGCGGTTCTACACGGGCGGCCGGACCGACGAGACCGACAGCCGGGCCTCCACCCTGTCCCTCTGGACCGACCTGGACTCCGTCTTCGCCTTCGTCTACGCCGGGCTGCACCGCTCCACGCTGAGCCGGCGGCACGAGTGGTTCCTGAAGCCGGAGTGGCCCACGTACGCGGCCTGGTGGGTGCCCGACGACGCCGTCCCCACCTGGGCGGACGCCTGCGCCCGGCTGGAGCACCTGCACGACCACGGCTCCTCGGCGTTCTCGTTCTCGTTCCGCCACCCGTTCGACGCCGACGGCGCCCCCACGCGGCTGGGCGGCGCGGCCGGGCGGCCGGGCACCGCCTCCGCGTCCGGCTCCTGACGCCGTCCGGCCCGTCCCTTCCACTCCACCAGGGGGTCCCCTTGATCACGCGTGCCTTCGACCGGTCGGCGATGAGCTGGTCGTACGAGATGCACCTGCAACCCATGCTGTCCGCCACCGACATCGAGGGGCTGCCGTTCGGCTCCGTCTTCGGCAGCGTCCCCGGGCACACCGTCTCGAAGCGCCACGCCCACCAGGACGGCGAGATGTTCATCGTCCTGGCCGGCCGGGCGGTCGTCGTGCTCGGGGACGAGGAGCGCGAGCTGGGGCCGGGGCACGTCTGCTACCTGTCGCCGTTCGGCTTCCACGAGATCCGCAACGACCACGACGAGCCCTTCGACATCGTCTCGGTGTACTGGGAGCACATCCCGAGCGCCGTCGCCGTCCTGGAGCAGTCGCCGCCGCGCGACCGGCTCGCCGACCGCACCCTGGTGTTCTGCCCGCCGCCCACGCCCAACGGCGGCCTCCACCTGGGCCACCTCGCCGGCCCGTACGTCCGCGCCGACATGCTGGTGCGCGCGCTGCGCAGCATGGGCCGCGACGCCCGGTACGTCACGGGCACCGACGACCACCAGTCGTACGTCGCCACCGCCGCCCTCCTGGACGGCACGACGCCGGAGGCCGTGGCCACGGCCGAGGGCGACGCCATCGTGGCGACCCTGCGCGCGGCCGCCGTCGGCGTCGACCGGCTCACCCGCCCCGCCGGGGACCCGGGGCACGCCGACCGGATCCGGAAGCTGCTCGACCGGGTCGCCGCCTCGCCCGCGGTGCGGGAGGAGGAGCGGGAGACGGCGTACTGCCCGAGCTGCGACCTCTCGCTGCACCAGGCGTTCGCGCGCGGGGCCTGCGCGCACTGCGCGGCGTCCAGCGACGGCGAGATCTGCGAGGCGTGCGGCCGGCCCAACGAGGCGCGGGAACTGGCCGGCGTCCAGTGCCGGATCTGCGGCACGGCCGCCGTCACCCGCCCGGAGCGGGCGCTCTGGCTGGACCTGAACGCCTACGCGGACGAACTGCGGGAGTACCTGCGGGTGTCGGCCACCGCGCCCGACCTGCAGATCCTGGTGGAGCGCCTGCTCGACGAGGGGCTGCCCCCGTACCGGCTCGCGCGGACCACCGGGTGGGGCGTCGACCTGGGCGACGGCACGGCCCTCGACGCCTGGGCGGACCTCGCGCTCACCTTCCTGGACGCCGCCCGGGCGGAGTCCGAGGACGGCGGTCCGGCGCGGATCGCGCTCTTCCTCGGCTACGACAACAGCTTCTACTACGCGGTGCTGCTCCCGGTGCTGGCCTTCGCGGCCGGTCTCGGCGAGCACCTGCCCGCCGCGTTCGTCACCAACCAGTTCCTGCACCTGGGCGACGAGAAGTTCTCCACCAGCCGCGGCCACGCCGTCTGGGCCGACGACGCGCTCGCCGAGGCGGGCCCGGACGCGGTCCGGCTGGCGCTGCTGCGCGACGCCCCGGAGGGCCGGGTCACCCGGATCACCGAGGAGCGCGCCGGCCGGCTGACCGAGGACCCGCTGTACGTCGCGGCGCACGCGTGGCTCGACGGCTTCGCGGCGCTGGACGGGACGGGCGACGGCGTGGTGCCGGGAACGGGCGCCTGGACGGACGCGCACCGCGAGTTCTACCGCCACCTGAACCTGACCACGCGGCAGTTCGACGGCCTGGTCCTGCCGGAGTCGTTCAGCGCCCGCGGCTACGTCGACCTCCTCGACTCCTTCGTGAAGCGCTGCGCCGAGTTCCGGGCGACGGAGGAGGTGGCCCGCAGGGTCCCGTCGCTGGCGGAGGAGGCCCGCACCAGCCTGGCGCTCGAACACCTGGCGGCCAAGGTGTTCGCCGCGCTGGCCTGGCCGGTCACCCCCGGACTGGCCGAGCGGGTCTGGGCCTGGCTGGGCCTGCCCGGCGAGCCGGTGCGCGAGGCCGACTGGTCCTTCCTGCCCTCCGGCACCCGGGTCGCGTCGCCCGCGCCCGCCCGCGCGGCGGCGGACGGCCCCGCCGCGAGCGGGCGATCGTGAGCGACGCCGGTCCGGCCGGCCCCGCCGGCGGCGCGGGGCCGCCCGCCACGGCGGACGTCGTGGTGGTGGGCGCCGGGATCACCGGCGCCGCCGTCGCCCACCACCTGGCCCGCCGGGGCGCGTCCGTCGTCGTCCTGGAACAGGCGCCCCGCCCGGGCGCCGCGGGCGCGACCGGCTTCTCCGGCGGCATGGTGCGCGCCTACGACCCCGACCCGGCGATCGCCCCGCTGGCCCTGGCCGGCCTGGCCGCCTACCGGGATCCGGGGCGCTGGGCGTCGGGGCGGGCCCCGCTGCGTACGGTCGGCGCGGTGACCGCCGCCGACCCCGGCGAGGAGGCCGCCTTACGGGCGGCCGCGGGACGGATCAACGCCGCCCTGGGCACCTCGGCGCACGTGGTGGCCGGGCCCGCGGAGGCGGCGGGCGTCCGGCTGGCCGGGGGGATCGCCCTGGTCGAGCCGCAGGCGGGATGGGTGGCCCCGGCGGAGGTCACGGCGGACTGGCTGGCGCAGGCGCGCGCCGACGGCGCCGCCGTCCGCTGCGGGGTGCGCGTGCGGGCGGTGGAGGCGCGCGGCGGCCGCCCGGTCGTGGTCACCGACGCGGGCACCGTCCTGGCCGGGGCCGTCGTGGCCGCGGTCGGGCCGTGGGCCGCCGATCCGGTGCCCGGGCTGCGGCCCGCCGTGCCGGTCCGCTCGCGGTCGATCCAGGTGAGCATCGTGGGGCGCGGCCCGTCGGTGCCGGATCACGCGACCTTCGTCGACCTGCGGACCGGCCTGTACGCCAAGCCGGTCGGCGCCGACCGGACGCTGGTCGGGATGCCGCACCTGGTCTGGGGCTCGCCGGTCGGCGCGCCGCCGGACCCGGACCACGCGCGGGCGACCGTCGCCGCGCTCGCCGCGCACTTCCCGTGGCTCGCCACGGCCCCGTGCCTCGACACGATCCGGGCCGCCGACGCCTATGGCGCGCCGGACCCCGACGGGCCGGCGTCCGGACTGCTCACGGAGACGGCCGTGCCGCGCGCCTGGGCGGTGCGGGGCTGGAACGGCGGCGGGGTGAAGACGGCACCGGAGGCCGGCCGCCGCATCGCCGAGGCCGTCCTGGCCGGCTCCTGTCCCGGCTCCGCCTGACGGCGCGCTCCGGCTCGACCGCCCGCGGGCCGCGCACGGCGCGCCCTCGCCCCGGGCTGCACCACTCCCATTCGCTCTCGTCAAGGGGGAACAGTGACCCGCTGCCATGATGTGCTCGGCATAGGTTTCGGTCCGGCCAACCTGGCTCTGGCCATCGCCCTGGAAGAAGAGGGGCACGATCTCGACATCCGCTTCCTGGAGGCCCGTCCGGGGCCGTCCTGGCAGAGCGCGATGATGCTCGACGGCTCGGACATCCAGAACCATCCGGTGCGCGACCTGGTGTCGCTGCGCAATCCGCGCAGCCGCTACAGCTTCATCAACTACCTCTTCGAGAACGGGCGGCTGCTCGACCACCTCAACCTCCCGATGGAGTTCCCGCTGCGCAAGGAGTACGCGCAGTACGTGACCTGGGCCGCCGGTCACTTCGACCGGCTCGTCGACTACGGCGTGCGCGTCACCGGCGTCACGGTCGGCCCGGACGCCGAGGGCCGGCCGCGGTACACGGTCGTCACCTCCGCGGGCGAGACGCTCCAGGCGCGGGCGCTGGTCGTCGGCACGGGGCGGGCCCCGTTCGTGCCGGAGCCGTTCGACGCGGTGGACTCGCCGCGCGTCTTCCACCTGACGCGCTATCTTCCGGCGCTGCGGGAGCTGGAGGAGGCGGGCGTGGTGCCGCGCCGGGTGACGGTCGTCGGCGGCAGCCAGAGCGCGGTCGAGCTCACCCTCGACCTCGCCCGGCGCTATCCGGCGGCGGAAGTGACCACACTCGTACGGTCACTGACGCTCCGTGAGAAGGACACCAGCCCGTTCAGCGAGGAGGGGTACTTCCCCGGCTTCACCGACTACTACTACGGGGCCTCGCGCGAACGGAAGGACGCCATCGACCAGTTCATGCGGCTGACGAACTACTCGTCCGCCGACGGCGACGTGCTGCGCGAGCTGTACCGGCTGATCTACGAGCAGCGGCTCGACGGCGAGCAGCGGGTGTTCGTCAGCGGCAGCCGGCAGGTGCGCGCGCTGGAGGTGGGCGAGGCCGGCGTCCGGATGAGCGTGGACGAGCTGAACACCGGGGAGTCCGAGGAGCACGAGGCCGACTTCGTCGTCCTGGCCACCGGGTTCCGCGATCTCGGCCCGGCCGCCCACCAGGAGCGGGTCCCGGCGCTGATGCGCGGGATGGCGGAGGAGTTCGCCTTCGACACGCACGGCCATCTGGCCGTCGGCCCGGACTACGAGGTGCGGCCGGTGGCGCCCGAGACGCCGGCGCTCTTCCTCAACGGCCTGTGCGAGTCCAGCCACGGCATCGGCGACGCCGGTTCGTTCAGCCTGCTGTCGCTGCGGGCCAAGGTGATCGCGGAGAGCCTCCGCAAGCGCCTCTCGTGAGGGAGCCTCCGGACGGCTCCGGGGCGGCCGCCTCCGAGCGGGCGGCGCGGCGGCCCGGGCTCGCGATCGCCGGGCAGGTCGCCGGCGGGGTCCTCGGCGCGGGGATGCTGGTCATGCCGCCCGTCGTGGCGGCCCTCGCGGCCGGCGACGCCCTCCTCGTGTGGGCGGCCCACGTCCTGCTGGGCGGCTCGGTCAGCCTGGTGCTGGCCGGGCTCGTCCGGGCGCGGCTCGGCCCGTCCTCCCTGGCGGGGGCGGTCGGGGCGCTGCTGGGCACCTGGGCGGAGCGGGCGGTGGACGGTGTCTTCGCGGTCGCCTTCACGGCCGGGCAGGCGGCGATCGCCTGGTTCGCCGCGACGGCGCTGCTGACGGCCGGCGACGGCTCGCCGCCCCGGGCGGGGCCGGACGGCCTGCCGGTCGCCCTCGGCGTGCTCGCCGTGGGCGTGGCGGGGGCGCTGGCTCCCGTGGCGCCGCCGGCCGTGCTGCTCCGGTGGCGTCCGTGGGTGACCGGTGCCCTGGCCCTGGCGTGCGCCGCCCTGTTCTGGCCGGCGGATCCGGGGGCGGGCACGGCGCTGGCGCCGTCGGGGTTCTCGGCGCCGGGTGCGCTGTGGCTGGCGCTGACGGCGCTGTTCTTCGCCGGTGTCGGCTGGGAGACCGTCACCGGGGCCGTCCCCGCGGTCGGCGCCGGCCCCCGGCGCACCGCCACGGGCGTGGCTCTGGGGGCGGTCCTCGTGGGCGTCGTCTACCTGGGTCTCGCGGCGGTCCAGGAGCACGGCGCCCGCGCTCCGGCGGGCGCGCCGCTGCGCTGGACACTCGCCGTGGCGACGGCCGTCGTCCTGACGTCGTACGTCCTCACCAACGTCCGTACCGCCGCCCGGATCGCGGCGCGGCTGTACCCGGCCGGGCGGCGGTCCGCGGCGCGGGGGCCCGCCCCGGCGCTGCTCGTGGCCGTCGGCGCGGCCTGCTGCGCCTTCGCCTGGGCGGGGGCGCGGGACGGCGGCGTACCCCTGCTGCTGCTCGGGCCCGCCGCCGCCGCGCTGGCCGGGTACGCGCTGGCCGCCGCGGCGGCCGTACGTCACGGCGGGCCGCTCCTGCGGCCGGCCGGGGCGCTGCTGCTGGCCGTGCTGGTGGGTCTCGCGGTGCCCGCCGTCCCGTTCCTGTCCGGCGCGTGAGACCGCCGGGCGCCTCCTCCCGTTCCTACGGCTCCCTTTCCACCCCCCTCTCCGAGGAGACCCCTCATGAACGCCTCCCCCCTCGAATCCGAGGTCCGCAGTTACAGCCGGAACTGGCCGGTGGTCTTCGACCAGGCCCGCGGCAGCCGGCTGACCGATCGTGACGGCCGCTCGTACCTGGACTTCTTCGCCGGCGCGGGCGCCCTCAACTACGGGCACAACCCCCCGGCGCTGAAGCGGGCGCTCCTCGGCCACCTGGAGCGGGACGGGATCACGCACAGCCTGGACATGCTGACGGTGGCGAAGGAGGAGTTCCTCGCCGAGTTCGGGGCGCGGGTGCTCGCCCCCCGGCGGCTGGACTACAAGGTCCAGTTCCCCGGCCCGACCGGCACCAACAGCGTGGAGGCGGCGCTGAAGCTGGCCCGGAAGGTGACCGGCCGGCAGACGGTCGTCGCCTTCACGGGCGCCTTCCACGGCATGTCGCTGGGCTCCCTCGCGGTCACCGGGAACGCGTCCAAGCGGGGCGGCGCGGGTGTGCCGCTCGGGCACACCTGGCGGCTCCCGTACGACGGCTTCGCCGGCGGCGAGGTCTCGGGCCTGAGGCTGCTCGACAGCATGCTCGACGACAGCAGCAGCGGAATGGACCTCCCGGCCGCCGTCATCGTGGAGACCGTGCAGGGCGAGGGCGGGGTGAACCCGGCCGGGCCGGCCTGGCTGGCGGACCTGGCGGAGCTGTGCCACCGCCGGGGGATCCTGCTGATCGTGGACGACATCCAGATGGGCTGCGGGCGTACCGGCCCGTTCTTCAGCTTCGAGGGCGCCGGGATCACCCCGGACATCGTCTGCCTGTCCAAGTCCCTGAGCGGGTACGGGCTGCCGATGGCCCTGACGCTCTTCCGCTCCGAGCTGGACGTCTGGCGGCCGGGCGAGCACAACGGCACGTTCCGGGGCAACAACCCGGCGTTCGTGACGGCCGCCGCGGCGCTGCGGGAGTTCTGGGCGGACAGCGCCCTGGAGAAGCAGACCGAGGTGCGGGGGGCGCTCTTCGAGGAGCGGCTGGGCGAACTGGCGGGGCGGTACGCGGCGCAGGTGGCCACCCGGCGCGGGCGCGGCCTGGCGTGGGGCCTGGCCTTCCGGGAGGCGCCGCTCGCCCGGCGGGTCGCCGACGCGGCCTTCGCCCGCGGGCTCCTGGTGGAGACCTCGGGCTCCGAGGACGAGGTGGTGAAGCTGCTGCCGCCGCTCACCGCCTCCGACGAGGAGCTGGCCGAAGGGCTCGACGTCCTGCGGGAGTCGGTGGCCGCGACCGTCGACGGCTGACGCCGGGGCGCGGCGGAAGGAGGCGGCGGGGGGGCGGGGCGGTGCCCCGGTCCCGTGCCGTACCCGTCTCACGTCCGTGCCGCGGCGGCCGTCTCCTCGGGGGCGGCGGCGGTCCCGCCGACCGGTCCGCCGCCGGTGAACCAGTGGGTGCGGACGGCGTCGGTGGGGCGCGGTTCACCGAGCGCGTCGAGGCCCCAGACCGCCAGGGCCTCGACGACCGGACGCAGTTCGGCCCCGCGCGGGGTGAGCTGGTACACGGTCGCGCTGGCGGGCCGCTCCAGGCGGCGGCGCTCGATCAGCTCCTCGCTCTCCAGCTGCTTGAGCCGGCTGGCGAGGATGTCGGTGGAGACGCCGGGGAGGTCGGCGTGGAGGTCGGTGTACCGCCGGGGGCCGTTCAGGAGTTCCCGGACGATCAGCAGGCTCCAGCGCTCCCCCACCGCGTCCAGGGTTCGGGCGACGGCGCAGTACTGGTCGTAGCTTCGGCGTGGCATGGTGGCCAGCATAGCCAAAGGGTTGGACTTTCCAAGTAGGAACTTGGTAGAACGAAGCAGCCACGGCGGCGCGGATGACGGTCACGGTCGGGAGGCCGCAGATGAATTTTCGACAGTCCAGCAAGTTGAAGGACGTGTGCTACGAGATCCGTGGCCCGGTCGTCGACCAGGCCAACGCCCTGGAGGAGGCGGGTCACAGCGTCCTGCGGCTGAACACGGGCAACCCGGCGCCGTTCGGCTTCGAGGTGCCGGAGGAGATCCTCCAGGACATCATCCGCAACCTGCCCAACGCGCACGGCTACAGCGACGCCCGGGGCATCCTGCCGGCCCGGCGCGCGGTGATGCAGTACTACCAGCAGCGCGGTGTCACGGGCGTGACCGTCGACGACGTCTACCTCGGCAACGGCGCCTCGGAACTGATCCAGATGGCCGTCCAGGCGCTGGTCGACGACGGCGACGAGGTGCTCGTGCCGATGCCCGACTACCCGCTGTGGACCGCCGTGGTGCGGTTCGCCGGCGGCCGGGCCGTGCACTACATGTGCGACGAGGAGGCGGACTGGTTCCCCGACCTCGACGACATCGCGTCGAAGATCACCGACCGCACCAAGGCCATCGTCGTCATCAACCCCAACAACCCCACGGGCGCGGTCTATTCGAAGGAGCTCCTGGAGGGCGTCCTCGACCTCGCCCGCCGCCACGGCCTGATGGTGCTGGCCGACGAGATCTACGACAAGATCCTCTACGACGGCACCGAGCACCACTGCCTGGCCGCGCTCGCCGACGACGTCGTGACCCTCACCTTCAACGGCCTCTCCAAGTCCTACCGCGTGGCCGGATTCCGCAGCGGATGGCTGGTCGTCTCCGGACCGAAGGAGCAGGCCGGCGACTACCTGGAGGGCCTGACCATGCTGGCCGGCATGCGGCTCTGCCCGAACGTGCCCGCCCAGTACGCCGTCCAGGCCGCGCTCGGCGGCCGCCAGTCGATCCACGACCTCACCCTGCCGAACGGCCGGCTCACCGAGCAGCGGGACGTGGCCTGGCGGGCGCTGAACGAGATCCCCGGCGTCAGCTGCGTCAAGCCGAAGGGCGCCCTGTACGCCTTCGCCAGGCTCGACCCGGACGTCCACAAGATCGTCGACGACGAGCGGCTCGTCCTCGACCTGCTGCTGCGCGAGAAGATCCACCTGGTCCAGGGCACCGGCTTCAACTGGCCCCGCCCGGACCACTTCCGCTTCGTCACGCTGCCGCGCGCCGACGACCTGGAGACCGCGATCAACCGCATCGGCCGCTTCCTCTCCACCTACCGCCAGTAGCGGGCCGGAAGGGCGTCCGGTTCCAGCCAATTCCGCTGCCGGAACCGGCAATTGACGTATCGCCGGACCGTGGACGCCACGGGCGGGCAAGCTGGATCATGAAGTGACCGTTCCTCGCACCCGACACCCGTGGTGCATCCCACCGGAGGAGCTCCGTTGAACCGTCAGAGCCAACGCCCGCCCGCCGTGATCGTCATGAGCGACCTGGCGGCCCTCGCCCGCCAGCACCGCCTGATCACCGACATCGCGGAGCGCGGGCTGGCGCCGCTGGTCGTCGTCGGTCCCACCACCGACCTGGCGAAGCTGACCGGGCACATCGACGACCCGGCCCACCCGCTCTCCCGGATCCGGGCCGTCCGCCAGTTCCCGGACGCCGTCATCGCCGGCGTCCTCGCGTCCGTGCAGGACTGGATCGCCGACTACGACATCCGCGGCGTGATCTGCAGCGGCGAGGTCTTCGTCGACCCGTGCGGCGTCCTCTCCGAGGCGCTCGCCCTGCCGGGCCCCGGCTCCTGGGCGGCCCGCGTCTGCCGCGACAAGGTCATGCAGCGCGTCATCCTCCGCGACCACGGCCCCACCTGGCGGGCCTTCGCCCCGCACCAGCGGGAGTCCGCCGCCGCCGACGCGTACCCCGCCGTCGTCAAGCCGGCCGGCCGGATGTTCAGCTCGGGCGTCGTCCGCGTCGAGAACGACGAGGAGCTGCGCGCCGCGCTCACCGCGTACGAGCCGGACGAGACGATCCTGGTGGAGGAGCTCGTCACCGGACCGGAGTTCTCCGTCGAGGCCCTCGTCCACCACGGCGAGCTGATCTGGAGCGGCGTCACCGCCAAGCTCACCAACGAGGACGACAGCCGCTTCTTCACCGAGATCGGCCACACCAGCCCCGCCGACCTCCCGCTCGCCCACACGGACGCGCTCGTCGCGGCCAACGCCGCGATCCTCAAGGCGCTGCGCTTCGACAGCGGGATCACCCACGCCGAGTTCCGGCTGCGCGACGGCCAGCCGGTCCTCATGGAGATCGCCGCCCGCCTCCCCGGCGACGCGATCACCATGATGTGGCACCTCGCCACCGGCCGCCCCATCGAACCGGCCATCGTCGACCTCGCCCTCGGCGTGCGCCCCGACTACCCGACGCCGACCCGCCGGGCCGTCCAGCGCTTCGTCGAGCACACCCCCGGCCGCCTCACGGACGTCCGCTACGAGGGCGAGCCGGTGTCCTGGATCGTCGACGACGCCTTCTGGCCCAGCGTCGAGGCCACCACCCCCGACGCGCCGGCCCGCTGCGCCTCGGTCATGGTCGCGCTTCCCCGGAACGCCCGCCTGGGCACCCTCGCCGACTCCTCCGGCCGCTCGGCCTACGTCGTCGCCGACCTCCCCTGGGACGCCGACCCGGTCGCCGAGGTCCGCGCCTACACCGACCGGGTCGAGCTGACCGTCGAGCCCGACCCCGCCTGACCCGCCCCGCCGCGGCCGGCCCTTCCTCCCGGGGAGGGACCGGCCGCGGCGGAGCACCGGCGCGGCCGACACCCTTTTGGATGCCGTACCGCGCCGCACGGGCCGCGAGACGCGACAATCACTCTCAGTGATGGCCCGTACCGATTCCGTCACGGGATCGCCAAGGCAGGGAAGAAGCACCATGAGCGACAAGCCCACCATCGTCCTGGTCCACGGCTTCTGGGGCGGCGCCGCCCACTGGGCGAACGTCATCGTCGAGCTGGACAAGCGCGGGTACGACAGGATCCGCGCGGTCGAGAACCCCCTCACCTCCCTCGCCGACGACGCCGAGCGCACGCGCAAGATGCTCCGTCAGGTGGACGGCCCCGTCGTCCTCGTCGGCCACTCCTACGGCGGCGCCGTCATCACGGAGGCCGGCGACCTGCCGAACGTCGCCGCGCTCGTCTACGTCGCCGCCTTCGCGCCCGACGCCGGCGAGAGCCCCGGCGGGCTCAGCCAGGAGATGCCGCCGGCCGCGTTCGAGAACATCGCGCCCGACTCCGACGGCTACCTCTGGATCAAGCGGGAGAAGTTCCACGAGAGCTTCGCCCAGGACCTGTCCGGGGACGACGCCCTCGTCATGGCCGTCACCCAGAAGGCCCCGCTCGCCTCCACGTTCGGCGACGCCGTGACGGCGCCGGCCTGGCGGAACAAGCCCGTCTGGTACCAGGTCTCCACCGGGGACCGCATGATCCACCCCGACAACGAGCGCCGCATGGCCGCGCGCATGGACCCCCGCAGGACCGTCGAACTGGCCGCGAGCCACGCCTCCCTGGCCTCGCAGCCCCGGGCGGTGGCCGACCTGATCGAGGACGCGGTCCGCGAGACCGCCGGCTGACCCCCGGCGCCCCCTCAGGGCGTGACGATCGGGAACGCGGGGTCGGGCACCGTGCGGTACGACAGGAGCCGGGCCAGCAGCGCCGGGTCGCCCTCGGTCCCGATCCCCAGCTCCTCGGTCGTCCGCCCGGCGAGCAGCCCGAGGAGCTGGGCCTTGGCGAGGGTGAGGGTGAGCCCGGCGGGGGTGCGGGGCGGGGCCGCGGACTCCCGGTGGGTGAGGGCGCCGTGGCGCAGGGTGAGCCGGTGCCGGGTGCCCGCCGCCGCCGGCCCGTCCGTCACGACGAGGTCGATGACGAGCGTGTCGTCCCAGGCGCGCGGGCCGTCGATCGCGATGGCGACCGAGTCGATCAGCATCGGGACCGTCAGGGCCATCGCCATCTCGGGGTTGGTCATGTCGACCATGTCCCCGGTGAGGCCCTCCCGGAGCTCCTGGGCGCCGCGCAGGTAGACGTTGCGCCAGGTGGCGTTCTCGGCGCCGTGCCCGAGCCGCTGGTACACCCCCGTCAGCGCCTCCTTCGCCTCCTGGTTCTCCGGGTCGGCGAAGACGAGGTGGCCGAGGAGCGTGGCGGCGAAGCGGAGGTCGCCGTCCTCGGCGTAGGCACGCGCCTTGGCCAGGGCGTTGGCGGGCCCGCCGGCCACGTCCACGTACCGCCGGGCCAGTTCCACGGGCGGGTGCTCCCACAGGTGCGCCGGGTTGCCGTCGTACCAGCCGAGGTAGCGCTGGTAGATCGCCTTCACGTTGTGGCTGAGCGAGCCGTAGTAGCCGCGGGCGTGCCACGCCTTCCGCAGGGCGGGCGGCAGCTCGATCCGTTCGGCGATCTCGACGCCGGTGTGCCCCTCGTTCAGCAGGCGGAGGGTCTGGTCGTGCATGTACGCGTAGAGGTCGCGCTGTTCCTCCAGGAACCGCACCACGGCGTCGTGGCCCCAGGTCGGCCAGTGGTGGGAGGCGAAGCCGACGTCGTACCGCCCGTGGAAGTACTCGATGGCCTCGTCGAGGTAGCGGGCCCAGACGCGGCTGTCCCGGACGACCGCGCCGCGCAGGGTGAGCACGTTGTGCAGGGTGTGGGTGGCGTTCTCGGCCAGGCACAGGGCGCGGTGGTCGGGGAAGAGGAAGTTCATCTCCGCCGGGGCCTCGGTGCCCGGTGTCAGCTGGAAGACGATGCGCACGCCGTCGACCGTCTCCTCCTGCCCGGTCTCCGTGATGTCCACGGTCGGCGGGATCAGGCTGATCGTGCCGGTCGAGGTGGCCTGTCCGAGCCCCACGCCGATCTGCCCGTCCGGCGCCTTCGGCAGGCCGACGCCGTACATGTAGCTGGCCCTGCGGGTCATCGCGGTCCCGGCGTACACGTTCTCGCTGACCGCGTGCTCCAGGAAGCCGGCCGGCGCGAGGATCGGCACGCCCTCCTCCGTCCCGTGCGGAAGGACACCGCGGACGCCGCCGAAGTGGTCGCCGTGCGAGTGCGTGTAGACGACTCCGGTGACCGGCCGGTCCCCGCGGTGCTCCCGGTAGAGCGCGAGGGCGGCGGCGGCCGTCTCGACGGAGATCAGCGGATCGACGACCACGACCCCGCGCTCGCCCTCGACGATCGTCATGTTCGAGATGTCCAGGCCGCGGACCTGGTAGATCCCCGCGGTGACCTCGTACAGCCCTTGGCGCGCGGCGAGCTGCCCCTGCCGCCACAGACTCGGGTGGGCGGTCTCCGGACACGGCTCCTTGAGGAATCCGTACGCGTCGCCGTCCCAGATCACCCGGCCGTCACCGGCCGTCACGACACCCGGCACGAGCGCGCCGAGGAACCCCCGGTCGGCGTTCTCGAAGTCGGTCGTGTCCCCGAAGGAGGGCAGGGTCTCGGTCATGTGCCTGGTGCTCCGTTCCGCTCACGGTCTCTCGCACGGCCTGTCGACCCATCCGATCACCGGCGCGGAACTCCCGCATGTCGGGTGGACGCGGGAGGGCGGGGAGGGACCGTCCGGGGCCGGCCGGGCGCCACCGGAGTCAGCCGCCCCAGCCGCCCCACTCCTCACGGCCGCCGCCGCCGTCGCGGCCGTCCCCGCCCGCGCCGCCCCAGCCGCCCCAACCGTCCCGGTCGTCGTCCCTGTCGTCGTCGCTGTCGTCCCTGTCGTCGCTGTCGTCGCCGTCGCCCCGGCCGCCCCCGTCCGGCCCGTCCTCGTCCAGGCCGGTCTCGGCGTGCAGGGCCGCGCGGGTCAGCGGCCCGTACACGCCCCGCTCCTCCGGAATGTCACGGGCGCCCTGGAAACGGATCAGGGCCGCCTCCAGGAACGGGCTGAACGTCCCGTCGACGGACCCCAGGTACAGGAAGAGCCGCTGGAGGCGCCGCTGGAGGTCCTCGACCTCGGGGCCGGTGCTGCCGACCCGGAGCCCTTCCGTTCCCGGCTTCCCGGTGGGCCGGGCGCTCCGGGTCGCGGACGGCTCGGGCGCCGCCGTGACCGGGGGCGCGGAGGTCGGCGCCGCGCCGCGGTCACGGGGGCGGGCGGGCGCGGACGAGGCGGCCGGGCCGGCGGAGGTCCCGGCCGACGGCGTGCCGGCGGCCGCGGACGGGGCTCCCGTGCCCGTCGACGGTGCGGCGACGGGCGCCGGCGGAGCGGAGCTCGTACGCGACGGGCCGGGGTCCGGCGGCTCGGCGTCCGGGGCCGACGAGGGCGGCGGGAGATCGGGCATCGTGAGGGTCAGGCTGTCGGGTCCCGCGTGGTCGAGGCGGGAGGTGAGTCCGACCGTCAGCCCGATCCCGGCGGCCAGCGCCCCGGCGATCAGCAGCGGAAGCGACAGTCCGGCGCTCCGCTCGTCGCGCCCGGAGGTCCGTGCGCGGCGCCGCGCCGCCCTGGGCGCTCTGCGCCCGCGCCTGCCCGCCCCATGGCGTCCGCGTGCCCCGGCCACGGCGGGCTCCCGGGACCCTCCGGCCTGTCCGGCTCCCCCCGGCGGCGCCGGATCGCCGTCGAAGAGTTCGACGTCCTGCACGCGCGCGCCCGGCCCCCCGCCGCCGCCGGGCCGGGCGACCTTCCCGAAGACGTCGTCGCCCTGCGCCCCGGTGGCGCGCGGCTCCGGTTCGGGGGCGCGGGGTGCGACTGCTTCGGTCAGGGCAGTCCTGTTGCGCATACGGGTGCTCCAGATATGGCGAAGCGGTGGACGGTACGGCGGAATCGTGAAGAACCGCGTGGAGTCGAGGAGACTTTGACCGGCACTCAAGCTGACCGTCAACAGCGGACAGACCGCATAAAAAGCGGGCACTCGCGACGTAGATTCTTAAACAACTCTTAATAAGTGACGCACGTCACCCCCGCGGAACACGCCGGGGGCGCGGGTCGCCAAGTCACCGGCTCGGCCGAGGACTTGGACGGGCCGCGCCAGGGCGCCGGGATCACCCCTCCGGAGCGAGACCCAGGAGGGTGCGCATCCCGCGCAGCGCCCACTCCTCCGCCCGGCCGTCGCCGTGGAGGAGCCTCGCCGGGGTGATGCCGGCGGCGAGGGACTCCAGGCCGTAGACGAGCGGGGGCACGTCCGTCCCCGGCGGGAGGTCGCCGGCGGCGATCGCGGCGTCGATGTCGTGGCGGAGGGTGTCCCGCCAGCGGGCGCGACCCTCCGCGATCCGGTCGTGCACGGCGCCGCTGCGGCCGTCGTAGTCGTAGGTCACCTGGGTGAGCAGACAGCCGCCGGAGTAGCCGGGGTCGGCGCCGTACCGCACCCAGGCCGCACAGGCGGCCAGCAGGCGGGGCAGGCCCGGATCGAGGTGGCGCACCGGCTGCCAGACGCGGGCGCGGAAGGCGTCCATGACCAGCTCGACCGTCTCCAGCTGGAGCCTCTCCTTGCTGCGGAACTGGCCGATCACCCCCGCCTTGCTCATGCCCAGCAGGTCGGCGAGCCGGCCGATGGTGACACTGTCCAGCCCCTCCATGGAGGCGATCTCGGCGGCGGCGCTCAGCACCGATCGCCGGGTTTCGAGGGCCGCTTGAGCCGATGCACGTCCTGCCATGCCCCGAGTTTAGCAAACGACCGTACGGCATTGACGTACGAACGATCGTACTCTTAAATCCTCGCCATGACGCCTACCGCCTCCGTCCCCGCCTCGTCCCGCCGGGCCTCCCTCGCCCTGTTACTCGCCTGCGCGGGCACCTTCCTGAGCTTTCTCGACGCCACCGTGACCAACCTGGCGGTGCCGCCGATCGCCGCCGGCTTCGACGTCTCGCTGACCACCGTCTCGTGGGTCGCCACCGCCTACGTGATCCCCTTCGCCGCCCTCCTCGCCCCGGCCGGACCGCTGGCCGACGCCGTCGGCCGGGCGCGTCTGTTCCTGGTGGGCGTCGCCGTCTTCACGGCGTCGTCGCTGCTGATCGCCGCGGCCCCGAACCTGCCCGTGCTGCTCGGCGCCCGCGCGGTCCAGGGCCTGGCGGCGGCGCTGCTGGTCCCCGCCTCGCTGGGGCTGGTCCTCGCCGAGGTCCCCGCCGAACGGCGGCGCGCCGCGATCGGCCTGTGGAGCGCGGCGGGCGCGCTGGCCGCCGCGGCCGGCCCCGCACTCGGCGGCCTCGTCGTCGACGTCCTCGACTGGCGGGCGCTGTTCTGCCTCAACCTGCCGGTGGGCCTCGCGGTGCTGGTCGCCGGACGCACGCTCGTGGCCGGCGAGGCCCGCGCCGGCCGGGGACCCGACCTCGCGGGCGGCGTGCTGCTCGCGCTCGGCGTCGGCGCCGCGGTGTACGCCCTGACGCAGGGCCCCGACCACGGCTGGGCCTCGGTCCACGTCCTGGCCGCCGCCTGCGTCACCGTCCTCGCGGGCGCGGCGACCGTGCTGCGGTCGCTCCGGCACGAGCGGCCGGCGCTGCGGCTCGACCTGTTCCGCAGCCGGACGTTCGCCGTCGCGAGCGGCGTCTCCCTCGCGTACGGCGCCGCCCTGTTCGCCACGATGCTGCTCGGCGTGCTCTTCCTGACCGACGCGTGGGGCTACTCCCCCCTGGAGGCGGGCCTCGCGATGAGCCCGGCGGCACTCGTCACCGCCGTGGTCGGCATCGGCGTCGGCCGGCTGCCCGTCGCCCTCACCCCGCGCACCCTGGTGGCGGCGGGCTCGGCCCTGGTCGCCGCCTCGACGGCCGTGCTGGCCCTGCTGATCGACACCGAGCCGCACTTCTGGACGCTCTGGCTCCCGGCCGGAGCGGTGATGGGCGCCGGCGTCGGCATGGCCACCGTCG
Organism: Streptomyces sp. NPDC058052; assembly: GCF_042885515.1. Classification (NCBI taxonomy): domain Bacteria; kingdom Bacillati; phylum Actinomycetota; class Actinomycetes; order Kitasatosporales; family Streptomycetaceae; genus Streptomyces; species Streptomyces sp. NPDC058052. Next base: position 227,048 of record NZ_JBHVRX010000003.1, read on the forward strand.
GCGTCTCCAGCGCCGCCGCCCTCTCCGTCGCGCCCCGGGACTTCGCCGCCGCGACCGGCATGGTCATGGCCGCCCGCCAGGTCGGCGGCGGCCTCGGCATCGCCGCCACGGCCGTGATCGTGGCGGAGGTCGCGGGCACCGGCGCGGAACCGTACGCCGCCGTGTACGGGTTCGCCACCGCCGTCAACCTCGCCGCCGCGGCCGGCGGCCTCGCCCTGCGCCCCACTCCCCCGCCCGCGCCGCGCCCCGCGCCGCCGGCCGACCGCACCCGCGTCCTCGAAGGAGACCAGCGATGACCGACCGGCCCGAACATCCGGAGCTGCCCGACCGGCCCGGCCTGCCCGACCGGCCCGACCTGCCCGATCGGTCCGAACTGCCCACCGTGAGCGACCGGTCCGCCGTACGTGCCCGGCCCGACCTGCCCGCTGTACGTACTCTGCCCGCCGCGCACGACCTGCCTGCCGCGCACGACCGGCCGGATACCTCCGCCGATCTCGCCGCCGAGTCGTCCGACCCGTTCTGCCTGCCGCCGGAGGCCGCCGCCGGCCTGCTCCGCGGCCTCCCCTGGAACCGGCTGGCCGTGCTGGGCGACAGCGTCACCGCCGGCGTCATGGACCCCCTCCCCGGCTACCGCCGGCGCTCCTTCGCCGACCGCTTCGCCGACGCCCTCGCCGCGACCCGCCCCGGCTTCGCCGCCGTCAACCTGGCCCGGCCCCACCTCCTCCTCGACGAGATCCGGGAGCAACAGCTCGTCCCCGCCCTGGAGTTCGAAGCGGACGTGGTGATGGTGAGCGCCGGCGGCAACAACGCCTTCCGCGGCTTCGCCCCCGAGGAGCTGCGTGCCGAGCTGGCCTCGCTCCTGACGCCCCTCGCCGAGAGCGGCGCCGTCGTCGTCACCATCGGCCTGTTCGACCTCGCCCGGTCGGGCCTCGTCCCGCCGGAGCACGCCGACGGCATGGCCCGCCGCTTCGACGCGCTGGACCGCGTCACCGCCGAACTGGCCCGCGCGCTCGGCGGCGTCCACGTCGACACCCACCACCACCCGCTCGCCGCCGACCCGTCCCTCTACGCCGCCGACCGCGTCCACGCCAACGCCCGCGGGCACGCGGTCGCCTTCGCCGCCATCGCCACCACCCTGGCCCGGTACGCCGAGGAGGCCCGAGCGACGCGCTGATTCCCCACGGCTCCCTCCCCTCCTCCGCCGCCTCAGCCCGCGAGCCACACGAACGGCGCGCCCACCAGGTGGTACCGCAGGAGCACGCCCGCCGTGGCGAGCGAGGCCAGCGCGGTGAGGGTGAAGAGGATCCGGGCGGTCCGGGTCCACCACCCGCGCTGCCAGGCCGCGACCGCGCCCGCCACGACGGCGAGGGGCGCCGCCACCAGGGCCGTGCCCAGCCCGGTGACCACGGACAGCAGGGGGGAGCCCAGCGGCACCTTCTCCATCATGGCGTTGACGTCCGAGACGACCGCCGCGAGCGCCGCCGCGAATCCCGCCGTGAGGACGCCCGTCCCCGCCGCCGCGGCGCGCGCGGCCCGCGCCGCGCGCGGGTGGGGCGTCCGGCCGCGCAGACGCCGTACCGCCGCCGTCGCGGGATAGGCGAGGGCGCCGAGCGCCGAGACGGCCAGACCGGAGCCGAGCAGGGCCAGGTGCAGGGCCGGCGACTGGCGCCACGTCAGCTTCTCGTACGCCGTCGACGGCGTCGCCGACGAGGCGAGCACCCCGTCGCCGGTGAAGGCGATCGTGGCACCACCGCCCCCGCGCTCCCGGAACAGGCCGTCGCCCAGCGCGGTCCAGCGCTGTTCGCCCCGGTCGGGGTCGGGGGAGAGTCCGGTGGTGCGCAGCCCGTTCCGGCCGTCCTCCTCGACCGTGACCGCCCCGACCAGCCCCTCGACGGCCATCATGCCGGTGCGGCTGACCCGGGCGGCGCGGTAGTTCCCGGTGTACGAGGCGAGGTCGGGGTCGGAGGCGGCGGGGGCTCCCCCGGGCACGGCGGCGTCGGCGTCGGGCGCGGCGGGATCGGCTCCGGGCGTGGCGTCGTCGGCGTCGGGCGCGGCGGGGTCGTCCGGGGCGAGGGCGTCGACGATCGCGCCGATCACCTCCCTGCCGTCCTGACCCGCCCGTCCGCCGGTGCCGTCGCCGTTGAAGACGACGAAGATCCCCAGGTCGTGTCCGGGCAGGAGGAGCAGGCTGGAGTGGAAACCGGGGATGTCGCCGTCCTTGAATCACCCGGTGCGCCCGCCGCTCCGCCACTCCTCGTAGCCGTAGCCGACGCCGGGCAGGCGGGCGTCCTGACGGTAATGGACGCGCTGCATCAGCCGGTTCGCCGCCGAGCCGGCGGCGAGCTGGTCCACGAGCCAGCGGCCCATGTCGCCCGCGGTGCTGACCGCCCCGGGACCGGCCGGGCTCCACGCCCCGTACTGCCCCTCGTCCTCGATCCAGCCGGAGGCGCCGTCGGGCCGGTAGCCTCGGGCCAGATTCCGCGCGATCCGCTCGGGATGCGGCTGGGCGACGGTGGAACGGGTCATGCCCAGGGGCCGGAGGACGCGCGCGTCGACGTAGTCGGGGAAGTCCTGTCCCGAGACCTCGGCGACGAGCTGGCCGGCGAGGGCGTACGCGTAGTTGTCGTAGGCGGCGGTCTCCCCGGGGGGCCGCACGCGTGGCGGTCGCCGCGTGGTCAGGCTCTCGGCGAGCGGCTCCACGTCCTCGGCGGCGGCCCGGTTGCGGCCGACGAGGTCGCTGTCGAAGCCGGCGGTGTGGGTGAGCAGGTGGTCCAGGGTGACGGGGCGGCCGGGGTGGGTGTCGGGGACGACGACCTCGCGGAGGCGGTCGTTGACGTCGGCCCGCGCGTCGATCTCGCCCTCGGCGACGAGCTGCGCCGCGGACTGGGCGGTGAAGAGCTTGGCCAGCGAGCCGAGGAAGAAGCCGGTGCGCTCGGCGTCGACGGGCGTCCCCGTCCGGACGTCGGCGACGCCGTACCCCTTGGCGAGGACCGTCCTGCCGCCGTGGACGACGGTGACGGCCGCGCCCGGGATCCGGTCGTCCCTCAGATGTCCGGTGACGGCGGCGTCCACGAGGGACTCCAGGTCCGCGGGGGCCGCCGCGTGAGCGGTGCCGGCGAGGAGGGCGGTCGTGCTGATCGTGATCGTGGCGGCCATCGTGGCGAGGGCCCGCATCGGCTTCGTACGCATGGGTCGACGATCGCGCCGGAGGGCGGGGCGGCGGCAGTGCGAGACACACCGGTCCCTGTGTATTTCACATGGGTGGGGGGCGGGCGGGGTGGCGAGGGCGGGGGTTGGGCGGGCGCGGCGGCTGCGATTAGCGTGGCTCCGTGATCAGGTGGGGAATCGGGCCGGGACGCCGGCGGGAGGACGGACCGGAACGGGGCCCGGGCGACGGCCCCCTGCCCGCGGGCCCGGACGACGCCGGGGACGCGTCCTCCCAGGGGCCGGTGGTGGTCGTCTCGGTGGTCCTGGTCCTCGTCCTGTTCGGCTTCTCCATCGAGCCCGGCAGGCTCCTGCCGGGGCCGGCCGCCGTCCTGATGCTGCTGGTCCAGCTGATCACCTGTCTGCCCTGGACGCGGCGGCTGCGCGGGGCCTGGACGCTGGCCGCCCAGATCCTGCTGGCGCCGTGGGCGGGCCTGCCCGGTTTCCTCGCCGCCTCCGTGCTCCTCGCCGTCGAACGGCCGGTCCGCTGGGCCCTGTTCACCGTCGTGGTGCTGGCCGCCGGACCGCTCGCCCCCGGCGACGGCGGCCTGTTCCCCGTGCTCAACGGCATCGGCAACGCGTTCGCCCACGGGCTCGTCATCTACGCGCTGAGCCGGCTCACGGACCTGTACGCCGAACTGCACGCCACCCGCGGGGCCCTGGCCGCCGCCCGCGTGGCCGCCGAACGGCAGCACACCGGCCGGGAACTGGAGGCCGCCCTGGGCACGGCCCTCGCCGCGGTCATCGCGCTCTCCGGCCGGGGCCGGAGCGCGGCGCGGGAGCTGGCGGCCGTGGCGCGCGAGGCGACGGAGCGCGTACGGGCCGCGCCGTCCCCGCAGTCGGCCGGCCCGGAGGAGGCGTCGCCGCGGGCCATGACGCCCCGGCTGGCGTGGCCCATCGTGATCGCCACGCACCTCGCCTACCTGGCCGTGGGCGCGGCGTTCCTCCTCGGCGAGGACATCCCGGGCCCGCGGAGCGCCCTGTACGCGGCCGCGCTCACCGCGGTCGTCGCCCTGCAGGCGTACCACTCGCTGCCCCGTCCGCTCGGGGTCCGGCCCCGGTACGCGTTCCGGACACTCGGCGGGCAGGTCGCGCTCGCCCTGGCGCTGCTGGTCGCCCCGGACGGCCCCTACCCCCAACTGGTCGCCTTCGCGGCGGCGTCCACGCTGATCGTCCTTCCGGCGCGCGCGGCCGTGCCGGCCGCGACGGCGCTCACCGCGCTGACGGCGGGGGTGCTCCTGGCGCGCGGCGACGGGCCGGGGGCGCACGGGACGGCGCTGCTCGTCCTGGACATCGTGGTCATCGCCCTGGTCTTCTACGGCCTGGCCCTGCTCACCGGTCTGGTGCACCAGGTGCGGGAGGCCCGTGAGGCGCTGGCGTCGCTGGCCGTGGCGCGGGAGCGGCGGCGCATCGCCCGGGACGTCCACGACCTGCTCGGCTACGGCCTCTCCGCGATCGCCCTGAAGGGAGAACTGGCCGCCCGCGACCCGGACGACCGGCGCGCCGAGGGCCACCTGGCCGACGCGGCGGGTCTGGCGGGCCGGGCCCTGGCCGACCTGCGGGCGATCCCGGGGGAATCGGCGGAGCTCGCCCTCGACACGGAACTGGCCTCCGCCCGGGAGGTCCTGGCCGCGGCGGGCGTCACGGTGCGGGTGAGCGGAACCGCGGGCACCCTCGACGCGGCGGCGGAGACGCTCTTCGCCACGGTGCTGCGCGAGGCCCTGACGAACGTGCTGCGGCACGGATCCGGAGCCGGCCCCTGCACGATCGAGTTCGGCCCCGGCTCGCTGCGCGTCACCAACCGGGCCGACCGTCCGGCGGCGCCTCCCACCCCGCGGGGCACGGCCCCGGGTGGCAACGGCATCAGGAACCTGCGCGACCGGGCGGCCCTCCACGGCGCTCACCTCCGGGCCGGCCCGGACCCCGACGGCCGCGGCTACACCCTGGCGCTGCTCCTGCACCCCGCGCCGGCCGCCACGGCGGCCCCCTGACGTGACGTCAGGCGAGCCAGCCCTGCTCCCGCGCGATCCGCACCGCGTCCAGCCGGTTGCGGGCGTCCAGCTTGGTGACGGCCGCGCCGAGGTAGTTCCGTACCGTGCCCTGCGACAGGTGCAGCTCACGGGCGATCCCGGCGAGTTCACCGCCGTCGGCGGCCAGCCGCAGCACGTCCGTCTCCCGCGCGGTCAGCGGACTCTCCTTGGCCATGAGCGCCGTGGCCGCAAGCTCCGGGTCGACGACCCGCTCCCCCGCGGCCACCCGCCGTACCGCGTCGGCCAGTCGGTCCGGCGGCGCGTCCTTCAGCATGAAGCCGCTCACCTGCGCCGCGAGCGCCGACCGCAGCACCTCGGGCCGCCCCAGGGCGGTGAGGACCAGGATCCGGCACTCCGGCAGCACGGCCCGCAGCTCGCGGGCGGCGGTGAGCCCGTCCGCCCCGGGCATCTCGACGTCGAGCACGGCGACCGTCGGCCGGTGCGCGACGGCGGCGGGAACGACCTCGTCCCCCCGGGCCACCTCGGCCACGACCTCCATGTCCGGTTCCAGACCCAGCAGGGCGACCAGCGCCCCGCGGATCAGATGCATGTCCTCGGCCAACAGAATCCGGATCATGGCCCTCCCCCGCCTCCGCGATCATAGGCGAAGCCCCGGCGCGCCCGGCGGCCCGAAGGGCGCCGGCAGGTTCCGGAAAACCATCGAGGGGCCGTCTCAGATCTCTCTGAAACGGCCCCTCGATCGACGACTCTTTCGAGTCGGGACGACAGGATTTGAACCTGCGACCCCTTGACCCCCAGTCAAGTGCGCTACCAAGCTGCGCCACGTCCCGGTGCTCGTCGGCGGCGGGGATTCCCGCGTCGGCGTGCAGGAGAACATTACCTCACTCCGTGGGGGGCGATCACCCACCGGTGGTCGGGGCGGAGAATGGCGGCATGAGCGGTGGAGCCAGGCGGGCGGGTCACGGCAGGGACCGGGACGTGGAGGGGCGGGCGCGGAACGCGCGGCCCCGGGACGGGCTCGGGCGGCCGTTGCCGTACGGGGCCGAGGGCGTGGCGCGGCAGCCCGAGGGGGTGGTGCGCGGGCCCGCGGAGACCGTGCGGGAGGCGCAGCGGCTGCTGGACGCGGGGATGCCGTTCCACGCGCACGAGGTCTTCGAGGACGCGTGGAAGTCGGGGCCCGAGGGCGAGCGGGAGCTGTGGCAGGGGCTGGCGCAGCTGGCCGTGGGGCTGACGCACTCCGCCCGGGGGAACGCGACGGGCGGGGCGCGGCTGCTGCGGCGCGGGGCCGGGCGGGTCGCCGCGTACGCGGACGGGGGCGGGGAGACGTACGGCCTGGACGTCGCCGGCCTCGTGGCCTGGGCCGGCGAGCTGGCCGGGCGGGTGGAGCGGCGGGCCGGCGGCGGGGCGGGCCGTGACGCCGCCCCTCCGGACGCCGCCACCGAGGCACCTCGGCTGACCGGCCCCTGAGCGGGCGGCGCGGGGCGGAGCGGGCGGTGCGGTGCGGGCGGATCTCCGGCACACCACCCTCGACGCCCCCTACCCCGTCAGCTCCTCCTTCAGGACCGTCGTGTGGCTGGTCTCCGGGTGCTTGGTGGCGGTGAGGAGGGTGATCGTCCGGGTCTCGGCGAGGGTGCGGAGGCGGGCCAGGGACGTGGCGGCCCCGGGGGCGGCCAGTTCGGCCTCGTAGCGGCGGCGGAACTCGTCGTAGTCGCCGTCGGGGCCGTGGTACCAGCGGCGGAGTTCCGTGGAGGGGGTGAGGGCCTTGGGCCATTCGTCGATGTGGGCGTCGGCCTTGGCGAGGCCGCGCGGCCAGAGGCGGTCGACGAGGACCCTGATCCCGTCGTCGGGGGACGGGGCGTCGTAGACGCGGCGGACGCGGACGTCGGGGGTGCTGGCGGGCATGGTTCCAGGGTGCGCGACCCCGGCGTCCGTCACCCGTCGACGCGCAGGACGGGCAGCAGGACGGCGTCGACGAACGCGCGGGCGGCGGAGGCGTCGGGGAAGCGGTCCTCCAGGAGCCGTTCGATGCGGAGCAGGCCCATGAAGCTGGGGGCGACGAAGGCGATGGCCGGGTTGTCGGCGGCGACCTCGCCGCGCTCGACGGCGCGCTGGACGACGGCGTCGATGGCGGCGACCTCGGGGGCGATGACCGTGTCGCGCAGGGCGCTGCGCAGGTCGGGGTGGTGGAGGTACGCCTGGGCGACGGCCTCCATGAGCTCCGTGTCGCGCTCGTGGCGGGCGGAGGCGATGCGGGCGGCCTCGTGGAGGTCGCCGGCGAGGCTGCCGGTGTCGAGGCCGGTGAAGATCGCGCAGCGGCGGGAGGCGAGGGCCGCGGTGACGAGCTGCGGCTTGGTGCCCCACTGCCGGTAGAGGGTGGCCTTGCCGCACTTGGTGCGGGCGGCGACGCCCTCCATGGTCACCGCGTCGTAGCCGCCTTCGCGCAGGAGGCAGAGCACGGCCTCGTACAGCTCCGCCTCGCGCTCCGGCGTGATCTTGCTGCGGCGGGCGGCGGCGGTGGCGGCCTGCGTGGACATCGGTCCCTCCCGGAAACCTCCGGGGCTCTGCGCCGGGGCGAGAGCACCCTTCTCTCTGCACATACGAGAGTAGGGGGTGCACAATCGAGACGCAAACGTATCGAGACGCTTGCGTCTCGATGAAATCGGATCTAGAGTTCCTCCGTTTGTTGGGGATGTTGCAGATTTGACCGATTGACGGATGGGAAGTGCCGCGCCATGGCTACCCGGATACGCGGGATACGCGGGCTCCGTCCCGCCTCCCGGGCGGAGGGCGGGCGGCCGCCGCTCCTGCGCGAGCTGCTGCTCGTCACCGGGCTCTTCCTCGTCTACAAGTTCGGCCGGCTCCTCGCGAACGGCCACGAGACCCGCGCCTTCCACAACGCCGACCGCGTGTGGGACGCCGAACGGGCCCTCCACCTCCCCGGCGAGGGCGCGATCCAGCAGCTCCTGCTGCACGGCGAGCCGCTGATCCGGGTCGCGAACACCTACTACGCGGCCGTGCACTTCCCGGCCACGATCGCCTTCCTCGCCTGGCTGTACTGGCGCCGCCCCGCGCACTACCTGTGGTCGCGGCGCGTCCTGGCACTGGTCACCGGCGCCGCCCTGGCGCTGCACATCCTGGTGCCGCTCGCCCCGCCGCGGATGCTCGCCGCCGCCGGCCTCGTCGACACCGCGCGGGTCTACGGCCCGTCCGTGTACGGGGCCACCCCCGAGGCGGACTCGATGGCGAACCAGTTCGCCGCCATGCCGTCGCTGCACTTCGGCTGGGCGCTGATGGTCGCGATCGGCCTGATCGCGGCGACCCGCTCGCCGCTGCGCCGGTGGTGGCTGCTGCACCCGGTGCTGACGCTCCTGGTCATCGTCGGCACGGCCAACCACTACTGGCTGGACGCGCTCGCCGCGACCGTGCTGCTGGGCCTCGCGCTGCTGGTCGTACCGGCGCCCGCGCGCCCGTCGGCGCCGCCCGAGCCGCCGGCCGTCCCGCGCGCGCGGTCCGCCGCCGGGGCCGTACCGGCCGGGGTGCTGCGATGAGCACCGCCGCCGGCACCGTGCTCGCGGTGCTCCTCTCCCTCGTCTCCGCCGCCGGGTACGCGCTCGCCGCCGTCGCCCAGGCCCGGCTCGCCGCCGCCCCCTCCACCCCGTCGGGGCGCGGGGCGCTGCGGGCGCTGCTCGCGCGCGGGCAGTGGTGGTGGGCCGTCGGCCTCAACGCCGCCGGCGCCCTCGCCCACGTGGCCGCGCTCCACTACGGCCCGCTGACGCTGGTGCAGCCGCTCGGCGCGCTGACCCTCGTGGCGGCGCTGCCGCTCGGCGCGTACACCGCCCGGCGGCGGGTGACCCGCACGGAGTGGCGGGGCGCGCTGTGGACCCTGGCCGGGCTGGTCGGGCTGGTCGCCGTCACCGGGCCGGCCGCGCCCGGAGAGTCCCTCAGCCTGCGCGAGTCCCTGGTGGTCGCGGCGGCGACGGCGCTGCTGATCGCGGCGCTCGCCGGCGGCCTGCCCGGTGCCGGGCGGCGGGCCGCGCGCGGGGAGGGCGGCGTGCGGGCCCACGGCTTGGGGCACGCCACGGCCTCCGGGATCGCGTCCGGCGTCGCCTCGGCACTCACCCAGACCCTCACCGCCGCACTGGCGCTGAGCCTTCCCGGCGGCCGGCCGGCGTGGTGGCAGACCGCGCTGCTCGCGCTGCTGATCTCGGCCTTCGCGGTCGGGGGCCTGTTCCTGTCGCAGACCGCCTACCGGGGCGGGCTCGCCGCGCCGCTCGCCGTGGTGAACCTGTCGAACCCGGCCGCGGCCGCCGTCATCGGCGTCGCCCTGCTCGGCGAGACGTTCCGCGCGGGCGCCTGGGGCTGGCTGATCGCGGGCGGCGCGGCCCTGGTCGCGGCCCGGGGCGTCGTCCTCCTCACCACGGGAGGCCCGGCGGCCCCGGAGCCGGCCGTACCGGAATGCGCGGGCGCGGCCGAGCCCGTGCGCGTGCCCGCGCCGTCCGCCCCGGCGGAGCCCGCCGACGAGCCGGCGGTCGCGAGCCTGGCGGAGGCGCTGGGCGGGGCGCTCGTCCCCGTACCGGAGGCGGAGCCCGCGCGCTGAACCAGGGAGGACCTCCCCCTTTACGTCATCTTGACGACAACCGGAATCCGGCTCTATCGTCATGCTGACGACAAGGGGGTTCTCTCATGGCCGACATCACCCGCCGGGCCGGCTGGCGCCATCTCCGCTCCGCGCCCACCGCCCACATCCGCCACCAGCGGCGCGGCCGGCTCGCCCACGACGGCGCCGGGCTCAGCTTCTGGTTCCGGCCGCTCAGCGCCGCGCTGTCGGAGGTGCCGGTGGACGACCGGGAGCTCGCGATGGCCTTCCACGCGCGCACCGCGGACTTCCAGGACGTGAGCGTGCAGTCCACCGTCACCTACCGGATCGGGGACCCCGCGACCGCCGCCGCCCGCCTCGACTTCTCCATCGACCCCGACACCGGCGTCTGGCGCGGGACCCCGCTGGAGCAGATCGCGACCCTGCTGACCGAGACGGCACAGCAGCACGCGCTCGACGTGCTCGCCCGGACCTCGCTCGCGCAGGCGCTGATGGACGGCGTGGCGGCGGTCCGGGAGCGGATCACGGACGGGCTCGCCGCCGAACCGCGGCTGCCGGCGACCGGCATCGAGGTGGTCGCCGTCCGCGTCGTCGCGATCCGCCCCGAGCCCGAGGTCGAGCGCGCGCTGCGCACCCCCGCCCGGGAGCAGATCCAGCAGGAGGCCGACCGGGCCACGTACGAGCGGCGCGCGGTCGCCGTCGAACGCGAGCGGACCATCGCCGAGAACGAGCTGGCCAGCAAGATCGAGCTGGCCCGGCAGGAGGAGCGGCTCGTCGAGCAGCGCGGCACCAACGCCCGGCGCGAGGCGGAGGAGTCCGCCGCCGCCGACGCGGTGCGGGCGGAGGCCGAGGCCGTGCGGAAGGTACGGCTGGCACGGGCCGAGGCGGAGGCAGCCCGCGAGGTCGGCGAGGCCAGGGCCGCCGCCCAGACCGCCTGGCTCCAGGCGCACGCCGCCGCCGAACCGGCCGTCCTGCACGCCCTGGCGCTCACCCGGGCCGCCGAGCAGCTGCCCCGCATCGAGCACCTCACCCTCTCCCCCGACGTCCTCACCGGCCTCCTCGCCAAGCTGGGCGGCGGCAACGGCGGGGCGGGCGCGTGAGCCTCGCGCCGCGGGCGGTCCTCGTGCACCGCAGGACGGAGTACGAGGAGCTGCTCGCCCGGCACGGGACGCACGGGCAGGCCGCGTTCTTCCTGGCGGCGCGCGGCCGCTCGGCCGACGAGGTCCGGGACCGGCACGAGCGCGCCCGGCGGGCGCTCGCGGACGTCGCCGGCGCCGTGCCGCTGACCTGGCGGCAGACCCGGGTGGAACGCGCCGATCTGGACCGTTTCCTCTTCGGCCCCGAGGACGTGGTCGTGGTCGTCGGCCAGGACGGGCTGGTCGCCAACACCGCCAAGTACCTCGCCGGACAGCCCGTCGTCGGCATCGACGCCGACCCCGGACGCAACCCGGGCGTACTCGTGCGGCACCGGCCCGCGGACGCCCGCCGGCTGCTGCCGTACGCGACGGCGCCGGGCGTGACGGCCGACGAACTCACCATGGTCGCGGCGGCCACGGACGACGGCCAGCGGCTGCTCGCGCTCAACGAGATCTACGTGGGGCCGCCCGGCCACCAGACCGCCCGCTACACCCTCGGCACGGACGGCGCCGGGGGCGCGGGCGCCGCGGAGCCCGAACCCCAGGCGTCCTCGGGGGTCCTCGCGGGCACCGGCACCGGGGCCACCGGCTGGCTCCGCTCGCTCTGGCAGCAGCGCTCCAGCGCGCTCGCCCTGCCCGCGCCGACGGAGCCACGCCTCGCCTGGTTCGTCCGCGAGGCGTGGCCGTCGCCGACGACCGGCACGCGCCGCGTCGAGGGCGTCCTCGGCCCCGCGCAGGGCCTCCGCCTCACCGTCGAGTCCGACCGCCTGGTCGCCTTCGGCGACGGCGTCGAGTCCGACACCCTCGACCTGACCTGGGGCCAGACCGTCCGCCTCACCGTCGCCGACACCCGCCTCCGGCTGGTGGGCTGAGCCGGCCCGCGCCCGGGTCCGACGCGGCCGGAATCGATCGGCGGGGCCAGGGCGGGGGCCCAGGAGGCGCTACGGTGGGGCGCTTTGACCGATTTGGTGTGCGGTGACAGGCATGTCGTACGACCTGCCGGAGGACCGGGTCCGGCTCCCGCGGGGCGCGGCCTCCGCCCGCCCGCGCTCCGCCCCTCCCCCGCTCCCTCCGGCACTCGAAGGAACGCCCGTGACCACCTCCTCCCCCGGTCCGCTCGTCGTCGCCCCCGCCACCCGCGCCGAGTGGGAGCTCGTCCGGGCCTGGTGCGCCGAGGAGGGCTGGAACCCCGGACGGGCGGACGCCGGCGCCTTCTTCGCACAGGATCCGGACGGCTTCTTCCTGGGGCGGATCGGCGGCGAGCCGGTCTCCGCCGTCTCCGTGGTGACCTACGGGGACGCCTACGCCTTCCTCGGCTTCTACCTCGTCCGGCCCGAACTGCGCGGGCGGGGACTCGGGCTGGCCACCTGGCGGACCGGGCTCGCCCACGCGGGCGGCCGGACGGTGGGGCTCGACGGGGTGCCGGCCCAGCAGGACAACTACCGGCGCTCCGGGTTCGCCCCGGCCTACCGGACCGCCCGCTATGTCGGGGAAGTGCCGTCTCCCGAGCGTCCGGTGACCGGGATCGTTCCGGCCGGAAGCGTCGATCCGGGACAACTCGCCGCGTACGACTCCGCCTGTCACCACGCCGAGCGGCCCCGCTTCCTGTCCTCCTGGCTGACGACCCCGGGGCACCGCGCCCTGGCCCGGGTCGTCGACGGCCGCGTGACCGGCTACGGCGTCGTCCGGCCCTCGCAGGACGAGGCGCGCGTGGGCCCGCTGTTCGCGGACGGGCCGGCGGACGCGGCGGCGCTGCTCGACGCGCTGGCGGAGGCGGCCCGGGGTTTCGGCGCGCGGTCGATCGCCGTCGACATGCCGGAGACGAACCCCGCGGCGGCCCGCCTCGCGGAGGAGCGCGGGCTCACGCCGACCTTCGAGACGGCCCGCATGTACACCGGACCGGTACGACCGGTCGCGACGGAACGCGTCTTCGGCATCACCACCCTCGAACTCGGCTGAGGGCGCCGTCGGCATCACGCCCCCGACTCGACCGGGCAGGTCCCCGGCATCACACCCCCGACTCGACCGGGCAGGTCCCCGGCATCACACCCCCCGACTCGGCCGGCAGGCCCCCGGGATCACGCCTCTCGAACTCCGCCGGGCGAGCCTCGGCGTCACGCCCCCCGAACTCGGCCGGGCACGTCCTCGGCATCACGGCGAGCGTGCCCGCGGCGAGCACGCCCCGAACTCGGCCCGGCGCGGGCCGCTTCCGGCCGCTTCGCGCCTCCGCGCGACCCCACGGGCCCGTGCGCACTCCTCCGCGCCGGGCCATTTCGCGCCACCCCCGCACCCGCCCCGCTCCTCCCCTCGCCCTCCCCCCTCGCGCCCTTCCCGCCAGCTCACAGGCCCTCGCCTCCCGCCCCCGCGTCCCCCCGCCGGCCGCCCCCGCCGGTCCCCGCGGGGGGACCCCCTCCCCACCCCTGAGGGGTGACAAGGGTTTTCCCCGTATCGCGTTCACCTCCCCGTTCCCTACTGTCCTCCGCACCGGCGGATAACATCCCCCGCAGCGCACCTGACAGGTGCATGCGGGGAGATCACCGCTGGTGACGGCCTTGACCCGGGCCGTCGGCGCCGGTGGCGGCGCACGGGCCCCCCAGCCCAGGGACCTCGGACGCGACCCCACTTCGCCCCGCGACTCCCGCGCCGCCGCCACTGCTCCGCACCTACGTCGTACTTGAAAGGGCCAACCACTTTGAACGGTTCCAGGCGGAGAGTCATATCCGTGGTCGCCACCGCCGCGATCATCGGTGCCGCTGCCACCACCACCGGGGCGTTCGCCGCCGCCCCGGCCGCTCCCACTCCGAAGCCGGCCCCGGCTTCGCAGGCGATGCGGGCGCTGCCCAGCGCCCCGGTCGAGAAGGTCATCGTCACCTACAAGAGCCAGGCCGCCGAGGCCGGTTCCAACGCGGCGGCGAAGACCGACACCGCCGAGAAGGCCGCCAAGACGGGCGAGCAGCTCGCCTTCGAGCGCCGCCTCTCCGGCGGCGGCGCCCTGGTCGACCTGGGCGACTCGGCCACGCCGCAGGACGTGACCGAGGTCATGGCCGCCTTCCGTGCCGACCCGTCCGTCGCCACGGTCGAGCCGGACATCCGCGCCTACGCCATGGCCGCCGCGCCGAACGACACCGACTACGCCAAGCAGTGGGACCTCTTCGAGGCCACCGGCGGCATGAACGTGCCCGCGGCCTGGGACAAGACCACCGGTTCGGGCGTCACCGTCGCCGTCATCGACACCGGCTACGCCGCCCACACCGACCTCGCGGCCAACACGGTCGCCGGGTACGACTTCATCTCCACCTCCTCCGACGCCCGCGACGGCAACGGCCGTGACGCGGACGCCAAGGACGAGGGCGACTGGAACGCCACCGACGGCGAGTGCGGCACCGGCTCCAAGGCGTCGAACTCCTCCTGGCACGGCACGCACGTGGCCGGCACCATCGGCGCCGTCACGAACAACACCAAGGGCATCGCGGGCATCGCCTACGGCTCGAAGGTCCAGCACGTCCGGGTCCTGGGCAAGTGCGGCGGTTCGTCCTCCGACATCGCCGACGCCATCACCTGGGCCTCCGGCGGCACCGTGTCGGGCATCCCGGCCAACGCCACCCCCGCCAAGGTCATCAACCTGAGCCTCGGCGGCGCCAGCTCCACCTGCCCGAGCGTCTACCAGACCGCGATCAACGGCGCCGTCTCGCGCGGCACCACCGTCGTCGTCGCCGCGGGCAACAGCAACGCCAACACCTCCGGCTTCACGCCCGCGAACTGCTCGAACGTCATCACCGTGGCGTCGACCAGCCGCGAGGGCAACCGGTCGTACTACTCCAACTACGGCACCCTGGTGGACGTGTCCGCCCCGGGCGGCGAGACCCGCCGCGCCACCGACACGCCCGGCACCGTCACCACCCCCGAGAACGGCATCTACTCCACGCTGAACTCGGGCACGACGACCCAGTCGGCCGAGAACTACAAGCCCTACCAGGGCACCTCCATGGCCGCGCCGCACATCGCGGGCCTCGCCGCCCTCCTGAAGTCGGCCAAGAGCACCCTCACCCCGGCCGAGATCGAGACGGCGATCAAGGGCAACGCCCGCCCGCTCCCCGGCACCTGCTCCGGCGGCTGCGGCACCGGCATCGCCGACGCGGCCAAGACCGTGGACGCGGTCACCGGAACCACCCAGCCGGGCACCGTCTTCACCAACGCCAACAACGTGACGATCGCCGACAACACCACCGTGTCGTCCTCGATCGCCGTCACCGGCCGCACCGGCAACGCCCCCGCCGCCCTCAAGGTCGGCGTGGACATCAAGCACACCTGGCGCGGGGACCTGGTCATCGACCTCGTCGCCCCCGACGGCACGGTGCGCAACCTGAAGGCGTCCTCCTCCTCGGACAGCGCCGACAACGTCCTCGCGACGTACACGGTCGACGCCTCCAGCGAGGTCGCCAACGGCACCTGGAAGCTCCAGGTCCGCGATGTGGCCACGGGTGACACCGGCTACATCGACTCCTGGAGCCTCACCTTCTGAGTCACCGCTCCACTCACGTAACACCACCCCCCACACCAGCATCACCGCTGGTCAGCGACGCCCTCGTGGTCTACACCACGAGGGCGTCGCCGAGTTCCGGGAGAGATCTTGCACGGTGCCGGCTGTCCGTATGTCGGACAAGGCCCCTGGACGGGGCCCCTGGGCTCCGTATCCTCTGCGCAGGGCTCATGGGCGGGGCCCACGGGCGGAGGTGACGACCAGGTGACGACGGTTCCTCACGGCCCCCTGCCCGCACGCACCCCCGGCAGCGCCGGACCGCCCGCGCCGGTGGGCCGCGAGGAACTGCTCGCCCGCCTCGAAACCGTCCTGCACGCCCGCGGCCGCGCCCTGCTCACCGGACCCGCCGGCGTCGGCAAGACCGAGGTCGCGCTGGCCGCCGCCGCCCGGGCCGAGGCCCGCGGCGAGACGGTGCTGTGGCTCGCCGCCCTCCCCGCCGACCGCGCGATCCCCGGCGCCGCCGCGGCCGCGCTCGTCGCCTCCGTGGCGGCGACCGTCGCCCCGCCCGGCCCGCGCGGCGAACCGGGCACCGCGGGGGCGGGAGAGGACGCCCCGGCCGGACCCGACGGCGCTCTCGGCCCCGGCATCCCGGGCACCCTGCCCGCCGGGGTCTTCACCTCCGGCGTCTTCGACGACCTGCCCGGGCCGCAGCGCACCGCCGTCGCCATGCTCTGCCGCGAGGCGCCCATCCAGCAGGGCGGCTGGGACCCGATCGCCCTGCGCCTGGGCATCGCCCGCATCCTGCGCGCGCTGACCTCGCGGGGCCCGGTGCTGCTCGTCGTCGACGGCGCCGAGTTCCTCGACCCCGACAGCACGGACCTGCTCCGCTTCGCCCTCCACCTCGCCCCGCCGTCCTTGCGCGTCATCGCGGTCGAGACCCCGGAACCGTACGGCGACACCCACCGCGCCCACGGGACGGAGCCCGGCACCCCCGGACGGCCGCACGCCGGGCACTCCGCGCACCTGTGGGTGCCGTCCGAGGCCGATCTGCTGCTCGTCCCCCCGCTCCACGCCGACGAGATCGCCGAGCTGCTCATCCACCACCGGCTCCCGTCCCGGATGGCCGGCCGCATCCACCGCGCCAGCGGCGGCAATCCGCGGCTCGCGCTCGCCGTCGGCCGCTCCCTCGCCGACGCCCGCACCCCCGTGCACCACGCCGAGGCGCTGACGCTCTCCGGCCGCGCCCGGGACCTCGCCCGCCAGCTCCTGGGCGCCGCTCCCCCGCCGGTCCGGGCCACCCTGCTGCTCGCGGCGCTCGCGCTGCGCCCCTCGGCGACGCTGGTGCGGCGGGCGGGCCGGCCCGAGGCGGAGGCGGAGCTCGCGGCGGCCGAACGGGCCGGCCTGGTCTCGCTCGCCGAGGACGGCTCGCTGGTCTTCACCGCCGGGCTGCTGCCGTCCACGCTGGTGCACGACGCCTGCTGGGCGGAGCGCAGCGCGGGCCACGCGGCGCTCGCGGAGGTCGTGGACGATCCGGTGGAGTCGGTACGGCACCGGGCGCTGGCCACCGACCGGCCGGACGAGGAGCTGGCCGCCGAGGTGGCGGCCGCCGCGGAGGCCGCGCGGCGGCGCGGGAACACCGCGCTCGCCGCCGAACTGGCCATGCTGGCGGCCGAGTCGACGCCCGGACGGGACGGTGCCCGGCGGATCGCCCGGCTCGTGGACGCGGCCGAGGAGGCGGCCCGGGCCGCCCGCGCCGACCTGGCGATGCGGGCCACCACCGACCTGCTCGCCCGGGACGCGTCCCCCACCGACCGGGTGCGGGCCCGCCTCGCGGTCCTGGACACCGCCGGCCAGGGCCTGACCGACCTGGACGACATGTACGTGCACGCCATGGAGGACTCGGAGGGGGCGACCGCGCTGCGGGCCGCGGTGCAGCTCCGGCTGGCGGTCAAGTACGTGCTCGCGGACGGCGATCCGGAACGGTCCCGGACGGCGGCGATGGAGTCCGCCGCGCTGGCCGCCTCGGTCGGCGACCCGCGCACGGCCGCGCAGGCGCTCACCGTGCAGGCGCGGATGGAGCGGGCGCTGGGCTCCCCGGACGCCGAACCGGTCCTGGCGCGGGCCCGCGACCTCGAACTCGCGGAGCGGCCGCTCGGCATCCGCAACGCCGCCCAGATCCTGACGATCCGCCATGCCCTGTTCGACGACCGGCTGACGGACGCGCGGGACGAGCTGAACGCGCTGCTGCCGCTGGTGCAGCGGCGCGGCTCCGTCGAGGACGCCATCGAACTGTTCCGCACGCTCGCGGAGATCGAGTCGCGGATCGGCGCGTGTCCGGCGGCGCTGGCGCACGCCGGACAGTCGCTGGCGCTCACCCTGGAGGCCGGCCTCTCGCCCGGCCCCGCCTGGTACGCGCTGGCGCTCGCCGAGACCGCGGGCGGAAGCCTGGGCCGGGCGGCGAGCTACGCGCGGCGGAGCGTGCAGGCGTCGGAGGAGGAGGGCGACCGGGTCTTCCTCTCGCGCAGCCGGTACGCGCTCGGCCGCGTCCAGCTGGTCAACGGCGACGTGGCGGCGGCCCTGGAGACGCTGCGCCGGGTGCAGGCCGACGAGCGGGCGCAGTCGACGGTGGACCCGTCGATGCTGCGCTGGCACGAGGAGCTGGCGGAGGCGCTGCTCGCGCACGACGCCGTCGACGACGCGCTGGCGCTGCTCGCGGAGGTGCGGCCGGTGGCCGAACGGCTGGGGCGCACCACGGTGTTGCTGGGCTGCGACCGGGCGCAGGCGCTGTGCCTGGCGGCGGAGGGGCGGACGGACGAGGCGGCCGAGCTGCTGACCCGGACGGCCGGCCGGTTCGCCGAGGCGGGGCTGCCGCTGGAGCAGGGGCGGGCGCTGATGGCGCTGGCCCGGGTGGAGCGGAAGCGGCGGCGGCGGTCGGCGGCGCAGTCGGCACTGCACGGGGCGGCCACGGTCTTCGAGCGGGCGGGTGCGGTGCCGTGGCTGGCCCTGGCCACGGAGGCCCCGGCAGGTGAGCTGCCCGGGGCGGCGCCGGGCGGTGACGAGGCGCCGACGGCGCTGGCGTCGCTGACGGAGGCGGAGCTGCGGCTGGCGCGTCTGGTGGGGCAGGGCGCCTCGAACCAGGAGGCGGCGGCGAAGCTGTTCCTCAGCGTGAAGACGGTGGAGGCGCGGCTGACCCGCATCTACCAGAAGCTGGACGTCCGTTCCCGCGCCCAGCTGGCGACGGCGCTCCGCCCCTGAGGGCGGAGCGCGCGCCGCGCGTCAGACCTCGCGGACGGTGACGTACGCGCCCCGCTCGGCGGAGGCGCCGTCGCCGGCCGGGGTCCACTCGGCGGTGACGCCGCCGAGGACGCCGGTGTCGTCCTGGCCCTCGGCCGGGGCCGGGCGCAGGACCCGGTGGAAGCGGAGGGCGAGGGGCGCGCCGGCGCCAGGCACCCGGAGGCGGACGTCGGTGCCGTCGGTGCCGTCGGCGGCCTCCAGCACCTCGGCGTCGCCGGCGGAGACGCGGGCGGCGTCGAGGGAGGCGGCGACGGTCGGGTCGACGGCGTCGCTGACGGACTGCTGCTGGGGCACGGCCCGGCCGGCGAGGAGCGCGTACAACTGGGCGACGAGGACCGGGTCGTGGGCGCCGTCGTAGATCCAGCGGGTGCCGAGCACCCCGTGCTCGGAGGTGCCGATGAGGGCGTCCTCGGCACCGTCGAGGGGCTTGCCCCGGTACGTCATCGGCACGAGGTACACGGCCGCGTCAGCGGCCTCGCCGTCGACGACGGCCATGAACTCGATGCCCACCTCGCCCGCGGGGTCGTCGAGCCGGAACCCGCCGGACTTCACCGGCCGCGGCGCCTCCGGCCCGGCGGTGTACCAGGCGCGGGTGGGAAGCCAGTCGGCGATGAGCTCCAGCTTGGTCGGCTGCATCGTGGTGCGGTGGATGACGGCCATGGGCGGTTCGTTTCCTCTCCTCGGGACCGGAGCCGCCAACGTAACAGAGCAACTCCCGCGGCACGTGGGCCCGTCCGGACGGCGCCCCCCGGCCGCGACCTCGTGCGGAGGCCCCGGGGACGAGGGTTCCGCGACCGGCCGGTGCGGACGCCCGGGGCCGTGGTCAGCCGGCGAGGACGGCCGGCGTGGGGCCGTCGGGGCGGACGGTGAGGCCGTAGGCGGTCCTGCCGGGGACGGAGCGGAAGCGGGGGGCGGGGCCGGGCAGCAGGTGTTCGAGGAGGGTGGTGGACTCCCGGAGGGCGAACTGGAGGCCCAGGCAGGCGCGGGGGCCGATGCCGAAGGGGAGATGGGCGCCGGGGTGGGCCGGGCGGCGGCCGGGGGCGGTGAAGCGGGTGGGGTCGAAAGTCTCGGGGTCCGGCCAGAGCCCGGGGTCGCGGTGGACGAGGTAGGGGGAGACGAGCAGATCGGTGCCGGCGGGCAGGGCGTGGCCCGCGAGGGTGTCGGCCTCGGCGGCGTGACGGGGCAGGATCCAGGCCGACGGGTAGAGGCGCAGCGTCTCGTGGACGAGGGCCTGGACGGCCTGCTGCCGCTCGGGCGAGCCGTCGGGTCCGGCGGCGAGGGCCCGCGCGCGGGCCTCGGGGTGCCGGTCGAGGAGCAGGTGGAGCCAGGTCAGGGTGGTGGCCGTGGTCTCGTGCCCGGCCATGAGGAGGGTGACGAGTTCGTCGCGGATCAGCCGGTCGGTGTATTCGGGGCGGGTCCCGGACGCCTCCACGAGGACGTGGAGGAGGCCGGGGCCGTCGGGTCCCGCGCCGCCGTCCCGGGCGGCGCGGACGGCCCGTTCGGCGACGGCGTCGATGCGGGCGATGTCGGCGGCGACGGCCGCCTGGGCGGCGATCCGGTCGGCGGGCAGACTGGGCAGGGCGGCCACCACCCCGGCGACGGCGCCGAGTTCGCGCTCGGTCGCGGGGTCGAGCGGGTGTCCGGTCAGGGCGCGCCAGATGGTGTCGAGGGCGAAGCGGCGCATCTCCTCGCCGACGTCGAAGACCTCCCCGGTGCGGGCGTACGTCTCCCAGCGGCCGGCGGTCACCCGGGCGGCGGCGGTGATCCGCTCCTCGTAGCGGCGCATGCCCCGGCCGGTGAACTGGGACTGGAGCAGACGGCGCTGGCGCTGCCAGGCGTCTCCGGTGGCGGAAAGGACGCCGTCGCCGACGAGGACGCGGGCGCGGTGGGAGCGCTTGACGTACCGGTCGGGGTGGTGGGCGAGGACGTGCCGGACGGCGTCGGGGTCGGTGACGAGGACGGTGGGCGGGGCCCCGGGGTCGGGGCGGAAGGCGCCGATGCCGCCGAGCCGTTCCCGTACGAGGGCGAGCAGGTCGACCAGTTCGCCGCTCCGGGCGTGCCAGTCGGCGACGAGCGCGGGGTCGAGTTCGGGGACCGGACGGCCCGCCGGTCCGGGGGTCTCGCGGGCGCCGCGGGGTGCGGGGATGGCCACGGCGGGGCTCCTGTTCGGCGTCCGCACGCCCTCGCGTGCGGGTGGCGCGGTCACCCCGCACTGTAGGGGCGCGGGACGGCCGGAGGACAGCGCGGCTCCGGCCGCACCGCCCCCCGGGTGGCCTGAAGTGCGCTTTGTTCGGGGCGCGTTCGGTTCGGGGGGCGTTCACGCGGGGGCGCGGGCGGCACGGGATCCGCCGCGTCCGTTGACGTGCCCGCAACAGTAAGGAAGGTTTACTGACAACAATCGCCGACCGACCCGCCGCCGTCCGGCAGGAGGAGACCACCACCATGCGCAGAGCGATTCCGGCCGCGGCCGCGACCGCCGTCGCCGTCCTGATCGCCGCGGGGCTCCTGACCCCGCCGGCCGAGGCCGCCGCCCCCGCCCTCACCGCCTCGGTCACCCGGGCCAGTGAGTGGAGCACCGGGTACGGCGCCGACGTGACCGTGACCAACGGCGGGGACGCCCCGGCGACCGGGTGGACGGTGGAGTTCGACCTGCCGGAGGGCACGGCCGTCACCAGCCACTGGTCGGCGACGAAGACCCAGAGCGGCCGGCACTACACCTTCACCGACGTCTCGTGGAACGGCCCGGTCGCGCCGGGCGCGTCCCAGGGGTTCGGCTTCAACGCGAGCGGGCTCGGCCTCCCGCTCAACTGCACGGTCAACGGCGCCCCCTGCCAGGGCGGCACCCCGACACCCACCCCCACCCCGACCCCCACTCCCACACCGACGCCGACTCCCACTCCCACTCCCACTCCCACTCCCACTCCCACGACCGTCCCGCCCGCCGGCCCCGTCGTCGACGTCGCCACGGCCGCGGAGCTGCGCGCCGCGCTGGCCTCGGCGGCGCCCGGTCAGACGATCCGGATGGCCCCCGGCGAGTACCGGGGCTCCTTCGTCGCGCAGCGGCCCGGCGCCGCGGACCGGCCGATCACCCTGACCGGTCCGCGGACCGCGGTGCTCGTCAACGACGGGCCGTCCGGCAGCGGGCCCTCCTGCCCCGTCCCCACCGCCGGCTGGGACTCCGGCTACGGCCTGTGGCTGTACCGGGCCCCGCACTGGAACCTGGAGGGCTTCACCGTCCGGGACTCCAAGAAGGGTGTGGTCGTCGACGCCTCCCCGCACGTGACGGCGGCCGGGCTGCACGTGCACCGCGTCGAGGAGGAGGGCGTGCACTTCCGCCGCTCCTCGGCGGACGGCGTGCTCCGTGACTCGACGGTCGAGCAGACGGGCCTGACGCAGCCGGGGTACGGCGAGGGCGTGTACATCGGGTCGGCCGGCTCGAACTGGGGCTGCCACGGCAACGAGGGCGGCGCCGACCGCTCCGACCGGGTGCGGGTCGAGAACAACCGGATCGGCCCGGACGTCGCCGCGGAGGCGATCGACGTCAAGGAGGGCACCTTCGGCGGCGTCATCCGCGGCAACACCTTCGACGGACGCGGGCTCAGCGGCCAGAACTCGGCGGACTCCTGGATCGACGTGAAGGGCGTCGACTACCTCATCGAGGGCAACACCGGCACCTTCACGACGCCGGGCACCTTCGCCAACGGGTACGAGACGCACAACCCGGCCACCACCCCGGCCTTCCCGAACGGCTGCGGCAACGTGTGGCGCGGCAACTCCTCCGACCTGGGGGGCGTCGGCGCGTACGCGATCCGGGTCACGTCGACGTCGAAGTGCCCGGGCCGGCTGAACGTGGTGCACGCCTCCAACACGGTCCGCGGCGCCACCGCGGGCCTCACCAACATCGCGGTCACTCCGTGAGGTCCGCGTCCCCGTAGGGCTCGAACCAGTGGCGGTCGAAGTGGCGGGCCGTGGAGTACGGGTGGTGCGGGTCGGTCAGGACGCGGTGGAGGAACTCGGTGAGGGTGACGTCGAACCGCTGCCACGAGGCGAAGTCGTCCTCGGTCGCCAGGATCGGCCAGCGGTCGGGGTCGTTCCCCTCGGTGAGCCAGTAGAACGTGTCCGCCTGCTCGGTGTCGCCCCACTGGAGGAGCCCACCGGGCGCCGGGTACACCTCGTACGGCTGCCACAGCTCACCCCGGGCCCCCGCCCACTCGCCCAGCCAGTGCGCGTGCCTGACGAGGTCCGAGCCGCGCGGCCCGGCGCCGGGGACGTACAGCCGGAGGTGGTCGTCGAAGGCGCCCTCCCCGAAGACCTCCGCGAGCTGCCGGTAGTCGACGGGGAGGGACGTGCCGAGCCGGGCCTCGACGTCCGCCCAGTCGACCGCGTGGCGGGGCGCGGCCAGGTCCCACCCGGTGGTGGCGACGATCCCGCCCAGCCAGGTGGACCCCTCGGGGACCTCGCCCGCCGGTCCGCGGCCCTCCGCGACCAGGAGCACGGGCCGGGTGCCCGCGCCGCCGCGGACGGCGCCGAGGCCGATCCACCGCCCGCCGTCCGACCAGCCCCGCATCCCGACGAGCCGGTCCCCGAAGGGGGCGAGCAGCGGCAGTCCGGTCCGGTCGGTGGCGGTCGGGTCGGCGTGCCCGTCGGCAGCGAGGTTCCGCGCCCGGCCGTACGCCTCGACGAGGTCCCGCCGGAGCAGGTCGAGAGCGGCCTCGCCGGGCGGCGGAGCCAGGCAGACGTGCCCGTCGGGGTGGCCGGGCTCCTCGCAGCGGAGATCGCTTGTGCCCTCCCAGGCCAAGCGGCGCAGGAGGGTGAGGAGTTCGGCGTGCTCGTCGGATCGTTCCATGCCGACATGGAACCAGACGCCGCCGACATCGGCTCCGGCGAGCTCCTCTCCCCGGCGTCGTACCGGGCACTGCTGGACCCGGGGACGGTCTGCCTCGCCCAGACCGAGCGGACCCACTACGGCCTCGGCGTGCTCGTCCTCGGCGACTGGATCTCCCAGCACCCGCTGCACTTCGGCTACTCGGCCTCGCAGGCGTACCTGCCCTCCGAGCCGCTGGCCATCGCCGTCTCGACCACCCAGGGTCCCGGCGCGTCCGCCGGCCACACCGCCCACGTGATCGCCCAGCGCGTCGCCGCCGCGCTGGCGCCCGGCCATCCCATCCCCGACTTCGGCTGACCCGCCGGCCGCGCGCGGCGGCGTCCATCGGGGCGCGGACGTGCGTCACGTCGCCCTGACGCGCCGGGGACAGGGGAGCCCGACCATGGCGGGAAACTCTGAATGATGGTTCACTTCTTCCATGGCCTACCGCAAGACCCCCGCCGAGCTCCGCCGGCTCGAAGAGGCCCGGGAGCACCTGGTCGCCTGCGCCACCTCCGTCGTCGCCGAGGTGGGCTGGTCCCAGGCGTCCGTGACCGCGGTCGCCGACGCCGCCGGGATCGCGGCCGGCTCCGTCTACCAGCACTTCCCGTCCAAGGCGGCGCTCGCCGTGGAGGTCTTCCGGCGTGCCGCCGGCCGCGAGGTGGAGGTCCTCGGCGAGGTCCTGGCCGCCCCCGGCGACCCCGTCGAGCGGATCGGCCGGGGCATCCAGGTCTTCGCCCGCCGGGCCCTGGAGAACCGCGGGCTCGCCTACGCCCTCCTCGCCGCCCCGGCCGAACCCGCCGTCGGCGCCGAACGGCTCGACTTCCGGCGCCGCTACCGCGCGCTCTTCGCCGCGGTGATCCGCGAGGGCATCGCCGACGGGGTGCTGCCCGAGCAGAACGGCGAGATCACCGCCGCCGCGCTCACCGGCGCGGTCGGCGAGGTCCTGGTCGACCCGCTCGGCACCCCCGGCCCGACCACGACCGAGACCCTGCTCGCCGACCTCACCGCCATGGCCCTGCGCTGCGCGGGCGCACCGGCCTCCTAGGCCCTGTCCCGGCCGACACCGCCCCGTACCGACCCGCCTTCCGGAGGAGCAACCACCGTGACCACGACCACCGGCTCCGACGCCACCGGCTCCGACACCGCCGGCGCCACCGACGCCGCGCCCCGGAGCCGCCCCACGGCCGCGACCCACACCGTCACCAACCAGCCCCCGCCGCTGACCGGCCACGACGCCGCCGCCGACCCGGTGCTGCTCGAAGGCGTCGCGCGCGAGGGCGCCGGGTGGCACCTGGAGGACCTGCACCGCTTCGGCCGGATCGTCGGCGGCGAGGAGGCCCAGCACTGGGCCGACCAGGCCAACCGCCACGAGCCCGAACTCCGCACCCACGACCGGTACGGCAACCGCGTCGACGAGGTCGAGTTCCACCCCGCCTACCACCGGCTGATGGACCTCTCGGTGAGCGAGGGCATCGCCGGCGCCGCCTGGGCCGACGAACGCCCGGGCGCCCACGTGGCGCGCGCCGGAAGCTTCATGCTCGCCACCATGCTGGAGGCGGGCCACCTCTGCCCGGTCTCGATGACGTACGCGGTCGTCCCGGCGCTGCGCCACTCCCCCGACCTCGCCAAGACGTACGTGCCGCTGCTGACCAGCCGGTCGTACGACCCCGGGCTGCGCGCCCCGGCGGGCAAGCGCGGACTGCTCGCCGGGATGGGCATGACCGAGAAGCAGGGCGGCAGCGACGTGCGCGCCAACACCACCACCGCCACCGAACACGCCGACGGGACCTGGCGGTTGCGCGGTCACAAGTGGTTCACCAGCGCGCCGATGAACGACGTCTTCCTCGTCCTCGCGCAGGCGCCCGGCGGCCTCTCCTGCTTCCTCGTCCCGCGCGTCCTGCCCGACGGCGCCCGCAACACCTTCCGGATCCAGCGGCTCAAGGACAAGCTGGGCAACCGCTCCAACGCCTCCAGCGAGCCCGAGTTCGACGACACCGTGGCCTGGCTGGTCGGCACCGAGGGCAAGGGCGTGCGGACCATCATCGACATGGTCACGATGACCCGCCTGGACTGCGTGCTCGGCTCCGCCGCCGGCATCCGCGGCGCGCTCGCCCAGGCCGCCCACCACGCCCGCCACCGTTCGGTCTTCGGCGCCACCCTCGTCGACCAGCCGCTGATGCGGAACGTCCTCGCCGACCTCGCGCTGGAGTCGGAGGCCGCCACCACCCTCGGCCTGCGGCTGGCCGGCGCCGCCGACCGCGCCCGGCTCGGCGACGAGGGCGAGCGCGCCTTCCTGCGGCTGGCCACGGCCGTCGGCAAGTACTGGGTGTGCAAGCGGCAGCCCGCCGCGGTCGCCGAGGCCCTGGAATGCCTGGGCGGCAACGGCTACGACGAGGCGTCGGGCATGCCCCGCATGTACCGCGAGGCCCCGCTCAACAGCATCTGGGAGGGCTCCGGCAACGTCAGCGCCCTGGACCTGCTGCGCGCCCTGGCCCGCGAGCCGGAGGCCCTGGAGGCGTTCCGAGCGGAGATCGGCGCGGCGGCCGGCGCCGACCGGCGGCTCGACGCGGCCTGGACCGCGCTCCAGGGCGAGCTGCGGCTCACCGAGGACGCGCCGCTGCGCGCCCGCCGGGTCGCCGAGCGGGCCGCGCTGGTGCTCCAGGGCTCGCTCCTGGTCCGGCACGCCCCGGCGGCGGTCGCCGACGCCTTCTGCGCGTCCCGGCTCTCCGGCGACCAGGGCCTCGCCTTCGGCACCCTCCCCCCGGCGACGGACTTCACGGGTCTGCTGGAGCGTCTCCCGGTCTGACGGACCCCGTTCCGGCGGCTCACGGCCCGGCTGCCCATGGGCTCCCGGCCCGGCGGGCCGAGGCGAGGCCGGGCCCGCCGCTCTCCGTCACCCCCGCCGCGAAGAACGTCGCGGCGGGGGTGAATCCTTTTCGCGTCCCGCCGTCTCCTATCCCCGTACCGGCCGCACGGGCCGGTCCCGGAAGGAGACATCATGCTGATCACCGCCCTCGTCGCCGTCGGAGTCGTGCTCGTCGGAGCGTGCGGCTGGCATCTGCTGCGGCGGTACCGGAGCCGGGCCTGATCCGGTCCCCGCCGGAGCCCGCGGAGCACCACGAGGAAGAGCACATGAACCGACCCTTCTCCTGGCCCGACGAGCGGCTGGTCAAGGCGGCGCAGGACGGCGACGTCGCCTCGCTGACCACCGTCGTCCTGGAATCCCAGCCGCACGTGCGGAAGTTCGCCCTGTCGCTGTGCGCCTCCCCGCAGGACGCTGAGGACGCGGCCCAGGAGGCGCTGATCATCCTGTACCGGAAGATCGGCACCCTCCGGGCGACGGGGGCGCTCGCCTCGTGGATGTTCCGCATCGTGCGCAACGAATGCCTCCGGCAGGTCCGGCAGCTCGTCCGGCGGGGCGAGGAGCCGGAGGGCGGACCGGAGGCGGCGGAACCCTCCGCCGAGGAGGCCGTGCTGCACCGCCTGGAGGCCCGGCGGATCGCCGCCGCCGTCGGCGCGCTCCCCCGCGACCAGCGCCAGGTCCTGATCATGCGGGACGTCCAGGGCCTGCCCGGCAGGACCGTCGCCCACGCGCTCGGCCTGAGCAACGCGGCGATGAAGTCCCGCCTGCACCGGGCGCGAGCCGCCCTGCGCCTCGCCCTGGCGGCACCCGAGCCGGCGCCGCTCGCCCCGCCCGGGCCGGCGTCACCCGCCCCGTCCGATCCCGCGCCCGATCGTCGTCCCGACGAAGGAGACCCGCGACCGTGAACACCCCACCCACCGCCGGCACCACGAAAGCCACCGCCGCCGACGCCACCGCGGTGGACACTGATGCCCCGCACGCCGAAGCCGTGACGACCGGCGCCCCGCACGCCGGAGCCGTGCAGACCGACGCCCCGCATGCCGGAGCCGTGGGCATCACGCCCGCCCCCGTCACCGTGAAGCCCACCCCCGTGCCGTCCCTCACCGCGCGGCCCATCACCCTCAAGCCCGTCCGCGCCCCCGGCCCCGACTACGCCAGCACGTCCGTCCCGCGCCACCTGGCGCGCGGCGCCGTCGGCTTCGGGCTGATCGCCGGCTCCATCGCCCTGATCCCGGTGGCAGGGCCGGTCACCCTCCTCGCGGCCCCGCTCGCCCTCATCGCCTTCCGCGGCTGCCCCACCTGCTGGGCGGTCGGCCTGGCGCAGACGATCTCCCGCGGCCGGCTGGAGCGCCAGTGCGCCGACGGCGTCTGCACCCTCACCAAGGCGCATCCCCACCCGGCCCGCACACCCCGGGCGTAGCGCGCCCGGAAATTCCGCCGGTCCGCGACGGCGGACTGTTACGCTGGCAGGGACCTTGAACCTTTGACGAGGAGCGGCAGACATGGCGGGTGACGACGACATCTCCGGGTGAGATCCGGAGTTGACGGCCACCGGACGCGCCGAGGAGCGCGACGCCGGAGTGGCCCGTCCGTCGTACCCCTTTTCCCTCGTCTGCCCGGGGCGGAGCTGTGTCCGTCGCCCGTCCCCTGTCCTCCCCCGAGGTCATCGCCATGTCTCATGCCGCGTCCCACACCACCGTCGTCTGCTCCGACCTGTCCTTCGCCTGGCCCGACGACACCCCCGTCTTCAGCGAGCTGTCGTTCAGCCTGACCGGCGGCCGCACGGGCCTGGTCGCGCCCAACGGCTCCGGGAAGAGCACCCTGCTCAAGCTGATCGCCGGCGAGCTGCGTCCCACCGCGGGATCGGTCCAGGTCGGCGGCACCCTCGGTCACCTGCCGCAGACCCTCCCCCTGACCGCCGGCCTCACCGTCGCCGACGTGCTCGGTGTCGCCGCCGTGATCCACGCCCTGGACGCGGTCGAGTCCGGCGACGTGAGCGAGGAGCACTTCACCACCATCGGAGACGACTGGGACATCGAGGAGCGGACCCGCGCCCAGCTCGACCGGCTCGGCCTCGGCGGGCTCGCCCTCGACCGCTCCCTCGGCACCCTCAGCGGGGGCCAGGTCGTCTCCCTCGGCCTCGCCGCGCAGCTGCTCAAGCGGCCCGACGTGCTGCTGCTCGACGAGCCGACCAACAACCTCGACGGGGAGGCCCGGCACAAGCTGTACGACGCGCTGTCCGACTTCGGCGGCCTCCTCCTGGTCGTCGCCCACGACCGGGCGCTGCTCGACCGGATGGACACCATCGCCGAGCTCGGCACCTCCCGACTGCGCCTGTACGGAGGCGACTTCACCTCCTACGAGGAGGCCGTGCGCGCCGAGCAGGAGGTCGCGGAGAAGAACGTGCGCACCGCGGAGCAGGAGCTGAAGCGGGAGAAGCGGGAGCTCCAGCAGGCGCGCGAGCGTGCCGACCGGCGGGCGAGCAACGCCGCCCGCAACCTCAAGAACGCCGGACTGCCGCGGATCTTCGCCGGCACCATGAAGCGCGGCGCCCAGGAGTCCGCGGGCCGGGCCGGGCAGACGCACGCGTCCCGGGTCGGCGAGGCCCAGGCCCGGCTCGACGAGGCCGGGCGCGCCCTCCGGGACGAGCAGCGCCTCGTCCTCGACCTCCCCGACACCCAGGTGCCGGCCGGGCGCACCCTCTTCCTCGGCGAGGGGCTGCGGGTCCGGCACGACGGCCGGGACGTCTTCGCCGAGGGCGGTGTCGACCTGTCCGTGCGCGGTCCCGAGCGGATCGCGCTGACCGGTCCCAACGGCTCGGGGAAGACCACCCTGATGCGGCTCGTCACGGGTGAACTCGCCCCGGACGGCGGACAGATCAAGCGCGGTGACGGCCGCGTCGCCTACCTCTCGCAGCGCCTCGACCTGCTGGACCCGGACCGCACGGTGGCGGAGAACTTCGCCGCGTACGCGCCCGAGCGGGCCGAGGCGGAGCGGATGAACCTGCTGGCGCGCTTCCTGTTCCGGGGCGCCCGGGCCCATCTGCCCGTCGGCGTCCTCTCCGGCGGGGAGCGGCTGCGGGCCACCCTCGCCTGCGTGCTGTGCGCCGATCCGGCCCCGCAGCTGCTGCTGCTCGACGAGCCGACCAACAACCTCGACCTGGTCGGCGTGGCGCAGCTGGAGAGCGCGCTCGACGCGTACCGGGGCGCGTTCATGGTGGTCAGCCACGACGAGCGGTTCCTCTCCGAGATCGGGGTGGACCGGTGGCTGCGGCTGGAGGACGGGACGCTGCGGACCACGGGAGCCCCCGGGGAGTGACCCGCCGGTGCGTGCCACGGCCCGCGCCCGAGGCCCCGTGCCCGGCGGGCCCCCGCCCACCCCGGAAGGTCACCATGCCCCAGCCCGCCCTCCTCGCCCACGACCTCGTCCGCGTCCTCGGCGACCGCCGCGTCCTCGACGGCGTGTCCCTCACCGCTCCCCCGGGCCGCCGTGTCGGCCTCATCGGGGAGAACGGCGCCGGCAAGTCCACCCTCCTGCGGGTGCTCGCCGGCGCCGACCGGCCGGACTCCGGCAGCGTCTCGCGCCCGCCCGGCCTCGGCTTCCTGCCTCAGGAGCCGCCCTTCGAGCCCGGCTCCACCCTCGCCGCGGTGCTGGACGACGCGCTGCGCGAGGCCCGCGAGGACCTCGCGCGGCTCGACCGGCTCGGCGAGGAGCTGGCGCGGCTCCCGGAGGACGACCCCGGCCACCCCGCGCTGCTCGACGCCTACGCCGCGCTGCTGGAGCGGGCCCGGGACCGGGAGGCGTGGGACGCCGACCGCCGGGCGGCCCTGGTCCTGGACGGGCTGGGCCTCGGCGGGCTCGGCCCCGCCCGGACGCTCGGCTCGCTCTCCGGCGGGCAGCGCGCCCGGCTGGCCCTCGCCGCCCTCCTCGTACGGCGCCCACCGGCGCTGCTGCTCGACGAGCCGACCAACCACCTCGACGACGGTGCCGCCGCCTTCCTGGAGGAGCGGCTGCGCGGACTGCCGGGCGCCGTGGTCCTCGCCGCCCACGACCGGGCGTTCCTCGACGCCGTGTGCACCGACCTGATCGACCTCGATCCGGCGGTGGACGGGCCGGTCCGGTACGGCGGCGGCTACAGCTCCTACGTGAGGGAGAAGCGGGCCGAGCGGGCACGCTGGGAGCGCCGGTACGCCGAGGAGCGGGAGGAGGCGGAGGCGCTGCGGCACGCGGCGGGCGTCACGGCGCGGCGGGTCGCGCCGGACCGGGGGCCGCGCGACCACGAGAAGATGGGGTACGGCCACCGGGCGGGCCGCGTGCAGAGCCAGGTCTCCCGCCGGGTCCGCGACGCGACCCGGCGCCTCGCGGAGCTGGAGCGCACCCGGGTCGCCGCTCCGCCGCCCCCGCTGCGGTTCGCGGCCCCGCACCCGGCCGTGGCCGCGCCGGAGGGCCCGGACCCGCTGGTGTCCCTGCGGGACGTACGGGTGCCCGGCCGGCTCGCGCTCGCCGCCCTGGAGGTGTCCGCGAACGACCGGCTGCTGGTCACCGGCGGCAACGGCGCGGGCAAGTCGACCCTGCTCGCGCTGCTCGCCGGAGACCTCGCGGCCGAGGGCGAGGTGCGCAGGCGGCCGGCGCTGAAGGTGGGGCTGCTCGCCCAGGACACCGTGTTCGCCGCGCGGGACCGCACGGTCCGCGACACGTACGCCGGGGAGCTGGGGCCCGAGCGGGCCGAGCGGACGCCGCTGGCCGGCCTCGGCCTGTTCGGCGCGGCCGACCTGGACAAGCCCGTCGGCCGTCTGTCGGCGGGCCAGCGCCGGCGGCTGGCCCTGGCCCTTCTGATGGCCCGTCCGCCGGAGCTGCTGCTCCTCGACGAGCCGACGAACCACCTCTCGCCCCGGCTCTGCGACGAACTGGAGGAGGCCCTCGGCGCGGGGCCCGGCGCCATCGTCGTGGCGAGCCACGACCGCTGGCTCCGGCGCCGCTGGCAGGGCCGCGAGATGAGGCTCGGGCCCGCGCCGGCAAGGGGCACGGGTACGGGTACGAAGACCGGTACGGGCACGGGTACGCGTACGGGGAGGTGAACGACTCCCCCGGCCGGTCACCGGCGGCACGTCACCGGCGACCGGTCGCCGGCGGCCGGTCAGCCCTCGCGCGGCTCCTCCGCGATGCCGAACAGGTCCTCGCAGCCCTTGAGGCCGGTGACCGTCACCTCCGGCCGGTCCGTCCGCCGCTCCCAGTCGGCGCGGGAGAGCCGGAACCTCTGGGAGGCGACGACCTTTCCGTGCAGCACGTCCCGGGTGATGCCGTCCGGCCGGTAGCCGAGTTTGCGGGAGACGGCGAGCGAGGAGTGGTTGTCGGTGAAGGAGAGAGAGGTCGCCGATTCGGCGCCGAGTTCGGCGAAGGCCAGGTGCAGCATCCCCTCGCGCATCTCGGTGCCGAGCCCGCGCCCCTGGTGGCCGAGGCCCAGCCAGGAGCCGGAGACGAACTCGCGCCGTACCCCGAAGTCCACCGCCCGCACGTCCTGGATGCCGACGGGCCGCCCCTCGTGGAAGGCGACCAGGTTCAGCGCCCAGTCGCCGGGCGTCCACCGGCCGAGCCGGCTCCAGTGCAGCTGGAGGACGTGCCGGGCCCGTTCGGCGGGGGGCAGTTCGCCCCAGGGCGTCAGGAACGGCCGTTCCTCCGGCCGGTGCACCCCGTCCGCCGCGACACCGGCGACGGCGGCCAGCTCCTCCTCGGACGGCAGCCGCAGTTCCAGCCGGGGGGTCCGCACGCGCAGCCCGTACAGGGGCCAGTGGTCCATGATCATGCGCGGGAGTCTGCCCGCTCCCCGCCCCGCCCCGCACCCGGGTTTCCCCGGGCGGGTCTCCGGGAACGATCAAGGGGCCGTCCCAGATCTCTCTGAAACGGCCCCTCGAACCACGACTCTTTCGAGTCGGGACGACAGGATTTGAACCTGCGACCCCTTGACCCCCAGTCAAGTGCGCTACCAAGCTGCGCCACGTCCCGATGCCCGTCTGACCTGGGGTTTCCCCCGGCCTGGCGTGCAAGAGAACAATACCGCACTTCCTGTCGTGGTCACGAACGGCTTTACCGGCGTCACACCGGGCGGTGGCCTGAATCACCGCTCTTGCCGCTGGCATGTGGCAGAAAGACGCCCCTGGACAATCGGGCCGGGACGGACCGAGGACCTCCAGATCGCACAAACACAGTCCGAAGTGATCGTCAACAGCACCTGTTTCGGACAAACACTGAGTCGATATTGCTCCACCCCGGAAAGATCAACACCATGAAGTGTCGGCCTGTTCGGGACGGGACCACTGCCGATGCTCCACCTGCTCGGACGATGCCGGGCAGGCGATTCGCAGGGAGGGACTCGTATGGACAGTTACTTCAGCAGCCGGCTCCATCATCAGCTCCGGGAGACGGTGCGCGGCTTCGCGGAACGGGAGGTGCGACCCCGGATAGCCGAGATGGAGTCCTCCCGGACGGTCCACCACGAGCTGTCCCGGCTCATCGCCGAGCAGGGCTGGCTGGGCGCGACGATCAGCCCCGAGTACGGCGGCATGGGCGCGGGCCACCTGGCGAAGACGATCATCATCGAGGAGCTCTCCCGGGTCAGCGGCGCCATGGGCGCCATGGTCCAGGCGTCCCAGCTCGGCACCGCCAAGATCGTCCACTTCGGCTCCGACGCCCAGCGCAAGACCTGGCTGCCGAAGGTCGCCTCGGGCGAGTGCCTGCCGACCATCGCCGTGACCGAGCCGGAGTCCGGCGGTCATGTGCTCGGCATGGAGGCGAGCGCGGTCCGGGACGGCGACGACTACATCCTGAACGGCAGCAAGGTGTACGTCGGCAACAGCCACGTCGGCGACCTGCACGGCGTCGTGGTCAGGACCGGTCCCGGTTCGAAGGGGCTCACCGCCTTCCTCGTCGAGGCCGACCGCCCGGGCTTCCGGCTCGGACCGCAGCAGCCCGCCATGGGTCTGCACGGCTTCAGCTTCGGCGAGCTGATCTTCGAGGACTGCCGGGTGCCGGCCGCCAACCGCCTGGGCGACGAGGGCGACGGTCTCGCCGTCGCGTACTCCTCCAGCGTGCTGTACGGGCGGGCCAACCTCACCGCCGTCTCGCTCGGCATCCACCAGGCGATCCTGGAGGAGACCACCCGCTTCGCCACCGAGCGGATCCGCTACGGCAAGCCGCTCTCCGAGCTGCCCACGGTCAAGCTCAAGCTGGGGCAGATGCAGTCCCGGCTCATGACCGCCCGGCTCGCCGCGTACCACGCGGTGCACCTGCTCGACCAGGGCCTCTCCTGCGACACCGAGCTGATGAACGCCAAGCTGGTGAACGTCGAGTCGGCCATCGACTCGGGCCGCAGCGCCATGGAGATCCACGCCGCCGCCGGTCTCTTCACCGACCGCTCCATCGAGCGCTACCTCCGCGACGCGCACCACATCTTCGCGCCGGCCGGCACCTCCGACATCCAGCTCCTCCGGCTGGGCGAGGTCGCCCTCGGCCAGGACAAGGGCAGCTGGTCGGAGCGGCTCTCCGAGCTGGTCCGCACCCCGGAGCTGGAGCCCGCCTCCGCGTGACGGAACGGGTGGGGCCCGTACGGCACGTGCCGTACGGGCCCCACCCCTGCCCGGAACCGGGTCAGAACATGCCGTCCTCGCGACGGTGGATCTGCTCGACCAGCTCCGCCGCCATCGCCTTGATGGTCTCCAGACCGGAGCGGCCCCACGGCCGGACGTCGGTGTCGACCACGCAGATGGTGCCGAGCGCCACGCCCGTGCGGTCGATCAGCGGCGCGCCCATGTAGGAGCGGATGCCGATCTCGTCGACGACCGGGTTGCCGGCGAAGCGCGGGTAGTCGCAGACGTCCTCCAGGACGAGCGCCTTCCTGCGGACCACGACGTGCGGGCAGTAGCCGTGGTCGCGCGCCATGAACCGTCCGACGCCGCCCGCGCCGGCCGCGCCGAGGTCGGTGCCCGAGTGGGAGCCGCCCGGGGTGTGCAGGCCCGCGAAGAACTGCCGGTTCTCGTCGATGAAGTTGACCATCGAGAACGGGGCTCCGGTCACCTCGGCGAGCCGGTGCGCGAACTCGTCGAAGGCCGGGTCGGGGCGCTCCCCGAGGCCGAGTTCGCGCAGCCGCCGGACCCGGTCCGGGGCCTCCTTGTCGACGGGGGTCAGGAGGAGGTGACCCGTCGGGTCGTAGGTCATGGCGTGACTCCGAAGCTCGGCTCGCTGGCCGGGGTCGAGTTGAGCAGGTGCTGGACGAGGGTCAGGAGGGTGGTGACGGCGGAGCTGGAGATCCGGGCGTCGCAGAGGACGATCGGCACGTCGCCGTCGAGGTCGAGCGCCTGCCGGATCTCGCCCTGGTCGTAGCGGAAGGCCCCGTCGAACTCGTTCACGGCCACCACGAAGGCGATGCCCCGCCGTTCGAAGAAGTCGATGGCGGAGAAGCACTCCTGGAGGCGGCGGGTGTCGGCGAGGACGACCGCGCCGAGCGCCCCTTCGGAGAGCTCGTCCCACATGAACCAGAACCGCTCCTGGCCCGGGGTGCCGAAGAGGTAGAGGACGTTGCGGTCGTCGAGGGTGATCCGGCCGAAGTCCATGGCCACGGTGGTGGTGGTCTTGCTCTCCACCCCCTCCAGGCTGTCGGTGGCGGCGCTGACCGAGGTCAGCAGCTCCTCCGTGCTGAGCGGTTCGATCTCGCTGACCGCGCCGACGAAGGTCGTCTTTCCCACGCCGAAGCCCCCTGCCACCAGGATCTTCAGCGCGGTGGGGAAGGGATCGGCCGCGAAACCGTCATGGCGTTCAGAGCCGCTGTCGTAGGCCATCGAGCACTGCCTCCAGCAAGGAACGGTCGGATGGGTTGGCGTGGAAGCGCGGGGCCCGGGCGGTGAGGGCCCCGCAGTCCACGAGGTCGGAGAGCAGGACCTTGGTGACGACGGCCGGGAGTCTTAAGTGCGCCGCGATCTCGGCCACCGAGGTGGGCCCGTCGCACAGCCTGAGGGCCAGGCTGTGCTCGGGGCCCATGTGGGCCTGGGGGTCGGATCCGGTCGCCATCACCAGGGAGAGCAGGTCGAGCGAGGCGGTGGGCTTGGTCCGTCCGCCACTGACCGTGTACGGGCGGATCAGCCGGCCGGCCGCGTCGTCGAGCCAGGGCCCTTCCTGCGGAGGAGACACGTTCACTGACCGGCGCCACCCGCCGCTGCGGCCGCCTGCCGGGCGGGCGTCACCAGGTACGGGCGGACGCTCTTGACCAGCATCGCCATCTCGTAGCCGAGGACGGCGGCGTCGGCCTCGCGGCCCGCGAGCACGGCCAGACAGGTGCCCGACCCGGCCGTGGAGACGAAGAGCAGGGTGGAGTCGAGCTCCACGACGACCTGGCGGACCTCGCCCCCGTCGCCGAACCGGACGCCCGCGCTGCGGCCGAGCGAGTAGAGCCCGGAGGCGAGGGCCGCCATGTGGTCGGCCGCGTCGGGGTCGAGCCCGTGGACGGACTTCACCAGGCCGTCGGAGGAGAGCAGGACCGCGCTGCGGGTGTACGGGACCCGCTGGACCAGACCGCTCAACAGCCAGTCGAGATCCGAGGAATGGCCGGTCGGCACATTGCTCGCCATCGTGTATCTACTCCTTGTGCGCGTCGCCGTGACGCAGCGACTCCTGGGGGGTGGGCTGGGATTCGGCCAGGCCGATCCCACGCTGGAACGCGGCCATCAGGCCGGGGTCGTGCAGGGCGTGCTCCTCGGAGGCGCGGGTCATCGGCTGGTCCCGCAGCTGCGGGACGATGTGCTCCTGGGCGCGTCGCTTGGGGAGGTCGGGCCGGCCGGGTGCCTCCGCGCGGGGCGCGAGGTGCGCCTGCGGTGCGGCGGCGCCGAAGCCGGCCGGGGCGGCGCCGTGCTCCGCGTACCCGTTCGCCGCTCCGGTACGGGAGGGGACGAAGGGGTTCGGGGCGACGGGCTCCTCGGCACGGACCGCGGGCTGCTGCGGGACGGCGGGGGCGACGGGCGCGGGGGACGCGACCGGTGCGGCGGGCGCCTGGTAGGGGTACGCGGGCGGGGCCTGCGTGTCCGCGGAGACGGGGACCGGGGCGGGGGCCCCGGCCGGCGGGAGCGGCGCGGAGGGGGCGTCGGTCCGGGGGTAGGCCGGCCGGTCCTGCTGGGGCCGGTCGTGCTGGGGCTGGGGCTGCGGCTGCGGCTGCTGGGGGGTGCCGCCCCCGCCGGTGACCGCGGCGGTCTGCCGCTCGTGGTGGGCGAGGCCCTCCGGGTCGGCGCCGAGGAGGCCCTGCGGGAGGACGAGGACGGCCTGGATGCCGCCGTAGATGTTCGACTGGAGGCGGACGGCGATGCCGTGGCGCCGGGCCAGCGCGGAGACGACGAAGAGGCCGATGCGGCCGTCCTGGAGCAGGTGCGCGACGTTGACCTGGTCGGGGTCGGCGAGCAGGGCGTTCATCTTGTTCTGCTCGGTGACCGGCATGCCGAGGCCGCGGTCCTCGACCTCGATGGCCAGGCCGGCGGTGACGTACTGGGCGCGCAGCAGCACGGTGGTGTGCGGCGCGGAGAACACCGTGGCGTTCTCGACGAGTTCGGCGAGCAGGTGGATGACGTCGGCGACGGCGTGGCCGCGCAGGGTGCCGTCGATCGGCGGGACGAGCTTCACCCGGGGGTACTGCTCGACCTCGGCGATGGAGGAGCGGAGCACCTCGGTCATGGTGACCGGGTTCGACCACTGGCGGCGGGAGATCGCGCCGCCGAGGACGGCGAGGTTCTCGGCGTGGCGGCGGATGCGGGTGGCCAGGTGGTCGACGTGGAAGAGGCCCTTGAGCAGCTCGGGGTCCTCGACCTCGTTCTCCAGCTCGTCGAGGAGCTGGATCTCGCGGTGGACGAGGGACTGGAGCCGGCGGGCGAGGTTCACGAAGACCTCGACCTTCTGCTCGTTGCCGACGTTGGTGGAGAGCCGGGACGCCTGGACGACGGCGGCGACGGCGGCCTCGTGGGAGCGGGCCAGCTCGGTGCCGAGCCGGTCGAACTCGTCGCCGCCGGCGGTGGCGGGGAGGACCGGCCGGGGGGCGGGGTCCTCGCCGCGGCGCAGCTGTTCGATGAGCGTCCGCAGTTCGTTCTGGTCCTGGGCGGCGTCGCGGCGGAGGCCGGCGACGCGGGTGAGGACGGCGCGGGCGGCGCGGTCGGCGCCGATCGCGGCGGCCGCCACGGACGCGACGGTGATCGCGGCGGCTCCGGCGAGCGCGGCCCACAGGGCGGGCGTCGGGCTGGTGCCGGTGGAGCGGAGGGTGAAGAGGACGGCGGCGGCGCCGCCGAGGGCGACGGCGACGGCGGGGAGAACCGAGGTGCGCAGCAGCTGGGGGCGTATGCGCACTTCGGCGGGGGCGGCCGTCGCGGGCCTGGCCGGAGTGGTGCCGGTGGTCGTGGTGCGGGCGCCCGATCGGCCGTGCCGCCCGCCCTCGCGGCGGTCGGACCGCGGGGCGGGTGCGCGAAGTTGTGACATGAGTGTCCTTGGTACGTGCCCGGAAATTCGGCGTACTGAGGGGTACTTGGGGGTGCTCGTGGGCTGGGGGTGTGCGGGGCTGCTGAGGGGAGTGCCGGTGAGGACGGCAGGTGCGATGAGCCTACCGATGATCACCGACCACTCAGGGTAGTCGTCAACCGGTTGCGTGGGGGGCGCAGTTGGCAAACCTGCCCGTAGACCTGCGGAGTCTGGTATCGAGACCGGTGTGATCGGCCGAGATTGATTGGCCTAAAGTCACCCTTCCGGCAGGCGAGTTGCCGGGAGCGGAACCGTACGAAAGAGGGCGGAGGCGCCAATTGACCCCCTTCCGCTGCGGAAACGTCCCCGGTCCGGAGCGGACCGGAATCCCCTCGACGGGTGCGGTCCGGCCGTTCGCCGCCCTTCTCGTCACGGAGCGTACACACGTCCGGAGCGCCGCATTCCGCCGCCGGACGGCGGTGCGGCCGCGGCGGCTCCGTGACCGTCGGTAAGAGCCGTTCCCGCCGGGTGCGCGCCGGGGCTGACATGCTGGAGCCATGAGCGCCGAAGCCCCCTCGCCCCGTCCCCTGCTCGTCGTCGACGGGGCCAACGTCGTGGGATCCGTGCCGGACGGGTGGTGGCGCGACCGGCGCGGGGCCGCGGAGCGGCTGCGGGACCGGCTCGCGGCGGACGGCGGACCCGTCGACGGGCCGTGGCCGGGGCCGTACGAGATCGTGCTGGTCGTCGAGGGGCGGGCCCGCGGGGTGGCGTCCGTGCCGGGGGTCCGGGTGGAGGAGGCCGCCGGCAGCGGCGACGACCTGATCGCGGAGCTCGCCCGGAACGCGGCCGGCCGGCCGTGTCTGGTGATCACGGCCGACCGGGAACTGCGCCGGCGGGTCGAGGAGGCGGGGGCCCGCTGCGCGGGGCCCCGCAGCCTCCCCCCGGCGACCGGCCGAACCCCTTAGGCCGTCCCTCTCGGATGGTGCCGGGCCGATCCGGGAGAAACGGCCCGGGCCCCTCCTGGAGACGGCCCGAGGGTGCCGGCCGCCGGGGTGCCGCGTCAGTGGCGCTCGGGCAGGTCCCGCTCCGCCGGCAGCGGCGCGCTGTCGGCGGACGCGGCGCCGGACGCGGTCCGGGCGGACGCCTGCGGCGCCGGCTTCGGGCCGCAGAAGGCCGCTTCCAGGGTGCCGCCGAGCGCCGTGTTGGCGGCGCCGTGGTTGGAGGTGTTGGCGACCGCCGACAGGCTGCGCCGGCCGTCACGGGTCGAGAAGGCGTACGTGTAGTAGCCCTGCACGGTGCCGGTGTGGCCGAAGATCTGGGCGCCGCAGGACAGGTCGTAGCGGCGCAGGCCGAGCCCGTAGAAGCGGGTGCCGGTGGCGTCGGTCGGGGTGACCGTCGTCATCTGCTCCAGCATCGCCGGGGAGAGCAGCCGCCCGCGCATGAGCGCGCTGGTGAAGGTGTTCAGGTCGGCGGGGCTGGAGATGACGGCGCCGGCCGACTGCGCCCAGGACACGGTCTGCTCGGTGGAGTCCACCAGCGGCTCGCCGGCCGCGTCCGGGTGCAGGTAGCCGCGCACACGCAGGCCCTTGATGCGGGTGTCGGGGTGGACGTAGGAGGTGTCGCGCAGCTTCAGCGGCTTGAAGATCCGCTGCTCGTAGGCGCGGTCCACCGGCTTGCCGGTGAGCTTCTCGATGAGCATGCCGACGACGGCGAAGTTGGCGTTCGAGTAGCGGTAGGAGACGCCGGGCTCGGTGGTGCGCGGCTCGGCGAGCGAGAGGTCGACGAGCTCCTGGTAGCCGAAGACCCGGTTCCGCACGGCCTCGAAGCCCGGCACCGTGTCGGCGAACATCGCGTTGGTGTAGTCCGCGAGGCCGCTGCGGTGGGTCAGGAGGTGGCGGACCGTGATGCGGTCGTCGGGCAGCAGCCCGGGCAGGTGGCGGTTGACCGGTGCGTCGAGCTCCAGCCGTCCCTCCTCCACCAGCTGGAGCAGGACGACGGTCGAGAAGGTCTTGCTGACGCTGCCGATCCGGAAGCGGGCGTGGATGTCCATCGGCGCCCCGGTGGCGCGGTCCCGGACGCCGGCGGT
This sequence comes from Streptomyces sp. NPDC058052, assembly GCF_042885515.1. Taxonomy (NCBI): domain Bacteria; kingdom Bacillati; phylum Actinomycetota; class Actinomycetes; order Kitasatosporales; family Streptomycetaceae; genus Streptomyces; species Streptomyces sp. NPDC058052. Next base: position 267,044 of record NZ_JBHVRX010000003.1, read on the forward strand.
CAGGCTCTCGACGCCGTCGGGGCCGGCGAAGCGGGCCATCGCGCCCGGAGCGCCGTCGGCCATGGCCGCGTTCAGGGCGGCGGCGATGCCGGCCACGTCGGGGGCGGGGGTCGCCGGGGTCGCGGCGGCGGACGCCGAGGGGAGGGGGGCGGCGCTCGCGGTCGCGGCGGGCGCGAGTCCGGCCGCGAGCGCGGCGATCAGGGTGGCGGCGGCGCCGGTGGTCAGGCGGCGGTGGGACGTCAGGGTCACGATGGATCCTCGGCTGCTCACGTGGTGTTCGGCGCGGCGCACGCCCTCCGTGGCCGCGTGGCCGGGGGCACACGCCGACGTCGCCGGCCGTGCCCCCGTGCCTACCGATCATGAGGGTGTTCGGCGGCGAAGGGTTCCAGGCGCGGGGCGCGCGCCGGGAATTCCTCCCTTCCGGTGGTGCGGGGCCCTCCCCCTCACGGGAGGGCCCCGCCCCGTCAGAAGCCCTGCGGGGCCGGCAGCGGCAGCCGCAGGTCGTGGCGGGCCTGCTGCGGCGCGGTCCGGCAGGCCAGGTCGCCGGCGGGCAGCCGGCCCGTCGTCAGGTAGGCCGTCGCGGTCGCGTCGGCGCAGGACCCGGAACCGTAGACGCCGTGGCCCTGGCCGCCGAGGACGGTGACCATCCGGGCGCCCCGCATGACCCGGCGCAGACCCTGGCCGCTGGCGAGGGGCGTCTGGGAGTCCCACTCGTTCTGGAGGATGAGCGCGCCGGCCGCGGTGTCCATCCGGGTGGCGGGCTCGGCGCCGGCCGGCCAGAACGCGCACGGCTTGATGTGGGAGGCGACGTCGCCGTAGAGGGGGTACGCCGCCTGGTCGCGGACGGCGTCGCGGCGGTACCGCTCCGGGTCGCGCGGCCAGGCGCGGGTGTCGGCGCAGACGACGGACCAGAAGCTCGCGTCCATGTTGTCGGCGGGGGTCTCGGCGAGCGCCCCGGCGGCGAAGGACGGCGGCGCGGGCCGCTCCGGCGCGGGCCGCCGGGACGGCGCGGCCGGCGGGGTGCCGCCCTCGGCGGCCGTCCGCAGCCGGACCACCAGGTCGGCGGCGGCCCGCGGGTCGAAGAAGGCGGCCCGCAGGCCGATCCGGATGTCGTCGCCGGTCAGCCGCTCGCCGTCGAGCTCGACCGGGGTGCGGTCCGCCCGGGCGACGAGCTTCCAGAAGGCCGCGCGGACCTCACCGGGGGTGTCGCCGAGCCGGTACGCGGCGTCCCGCCGCGCGGTCCATCCCGCCCAGCGGGTGAAGGCCGGTTCGGCGCCCTCCGCCCACTGCTGGATCATGCCGCGCCAGATCCGCGCCGGGTCGACGGCGCTGTCGAGCACGAAGCGGTCGGTGCGGCGCGGGAACAACTGGGCGTAGACGGCGCCCAGATAGGTGCCGTAGGAGTAGCCCAGGTACGAGATCTTCTTCTCGCCGAGCACGGCGCGGACGACGTCCATGTCGCGGGCGGTGTTGCGGGTGGTGAGGTGGGGCAGCACGGCTCCGTTGCGCGCCCGGCACTTCTCGGCCACGGTCCGCGCCCAGCGCACGTCCTGGTCGAACGAGGCGGCCTTGTAGGGGCGTTGCCAGTTCAGCTCGTCGCCGGTGAGCCCGCAGCCGACGGGCGAGCTGCGGCCGACGCCGCGCGGGTCGAAGCCGATGAGGTCGTACCGCTGTTTCACGGCGTCGGGCAGCTGCGGCGCCATCCACAGGGGCATGTCGAGGCCCGGGCCGCCGGGGCCGCCGGGGTTGAGGAGGAGGACACCGCGCCGGTCCCGGGGGCTGGTGGCCTTCGTCCGCGAGATCGCGAGGTCGATCTTCCGGCCGGCCGGGTCGGCGTAGTCGAGGGGGACCTTGAGGGTGGCGCATTCGAGGCCGGCCGGTGCCTGCGGGTCGCAGGGCGCCCAGCGCGGCTTCTGCCGGGTGTACGGCGCCGGCGCGCCGGTGGCCGGGGAGACGGTCGCCGCGGCCGGCGACGGGGCGGCGGAGGCGGGGGTGAGTGCGGGCAGGAGCGCCGCGGCGGTGGTCAGCGCCACGACGGAGGCTATGCGGATGCGCACGGGGCGTCAGTTCCTCGTGGGTGCGGAGGGATCGGTCCGCAGCACCCTTTCGCGGATCGCGGCCTCACGGAATCCCGCGCGAGGAGCGGATCGTGTACGCCGCACGGAGGAGGCCCACCGGACGGAATGGTCCCCGCGGAGGCGAACCCGTCCGGCCGCTTTCCCGTCCGGGGCTGCCGAGCGCCTCCCCTCCGGCCCCGAGGGACCCGTCGCGGCCGAGCGCCTCCCCTCCGGCCCCGAGGGACCCCTCCCGTCACGGGGTGGTTTGACCGCGGCCCGGGCGGTGAGGCGGAGGACATGGAGAACTCGCTGCGGCTGCTGATCGCCCTGTGCGGCTCCGCGCTCGCCGCGTACGCCGTCGTCCGCGGGGCGGACCTCGCGGCCCGCCGCGCGGACGCCCGACGCCCCGGCACGCCCCTGTGGGCGCTGCTGCGCCGCTGTCGCACCCCCCTCTTCGTGGTCCTGTTCACGGCTCTGCTCGGGTGGGCGGTGCGCGTCACCGGCTGGGCGCCGGCGCAGGACCACGCCGGTCTCGTCGCCCGGATCCGGGTGCTCTGTCTGATCGGCAGCGGCGCCTGGCTGACGGTCCGCGTCGCCACCGCCCTGGTGGAGTCCTCGTACGCGCGCTACGCCGGGCGCACGCCGGACCTGGCCCGGGTGCGGCGGGTGCGGACCCAGGTCACGCTGATCACCCGGGTGGTGTCGGTGGCCGTCGGCGTGATCGCCTGCGCGGTGGCGCTCGTGACCTTCCCGTCGTTCCGGGCGCTGGGGACGTCGCTGCTCGCCTCGGCCGGGATCATCGGCATCGTGGCCGGCGTGGCGGCGCAGTCGACCCTCGGCAACCTCTTCGCCGGTTTCCAGATCGCCTTCGGCGACATGGTCCGGATCGGCGACACCGTCGTCGTCGACGGGGAGTGGGGCCTGGTCGAGGAGATCACCCTGACCTTCCTCACCGTGCGCACCTGGGACGAGCGGCGGGTCACGCTGCCGGTCTCGTACTTCACCTCCCGCCCCTTCGAGAACTGGTCCCGGGGCGGTGCCGAGATGACGGGCACGGTCTTCCTCCACTGCGACCACGCCACCCCGGTGCCGCTGCTGCGGGCGCGTCTGCGCGCGTTCCTCGACGAGTGCCCCGGCTGGGACGGGCGCGGCTGGGACCTGGCCGTGACGGACACCTCCCCCACCGGGATCACCGTCCGCGCGCTGGTCACGGCCAAGGACCCGGACGAGCTGTGGACGGTGCGCTGCGCCGTCCGCGAGGAGCTGGTGCGCTGGCTCGCCCGGGAGCACCCGGCCGCCCTGCCGAAGGTCGTGACGGGCCCGGCCCCGCACCCCGACGGCGGTCCGCCCTCCGGCGACTGACGCCGTCCCGCCCGGCCCCGGGTGCCGCCGTCCGTCCGACGGCGCCCGCGCCCCGGGCCGGGCGTCGGGCAAGCTGGGGCCATGAGCGAATCGAGCGACGTGTACGGTGCCGCCGTCGTCCTGCGGCCCGCGGTCCCCGCGGACGTCCCCGCCCTGGCCGCCGTCCGGGCCACGCCCGAGGTGCGGGCGCGCTGGCGGGGCGGGGACGACCTGGCCGGGGAGGTCGCCGCCGATCTGGAGGACCCCGGAACGCGGTGCCTGACGATCCGCCACGAGGGCCGGATCGTCGGCATGATCCAGTGGTACTCCGAGGACGAGCCGGACTACCGGCACGCCGGCATCGACCTGTTCCTCGACCCGTCGGTGCACGGCCGGGGCCTGGGCACCGACGCCGTCCGCGCCCTCGCCCGGCACCTCGTCGACGACCACGGCTTCCACCGGCTGGTCATCGATCCGGCCGCCGACAACGCGGCGGCGATCCGCTGCTACGAGAAGGCCGGGTTCCGCCCGGTCGGGGTGATGCGCCAGTACGAGCGGGGCGAGGACGGCACCTGGCACGACGGGCTGCTGATGGACCTGCTGGCGGCGGAACTGGTCCGCTGAGCGGGCGGCGCCGGAGGCTCCCCGCCGCGTCCCCGCCGTGCTCAGCCGCAGCCGCACCCTCCGCAGCCCCCGCCCCCGCAGCCACCCCCGCAACCGCTGCCGCTGCCACCGCTGTTCCCGGCCCCTCCGCCGCCGTGGTCGCCGCCCTTGTCCGATCCGCCGCGCCCCAGGCCGCGGACGACGATCCAGCCGACGAACAGGACGACCGCCACCCCCACGACTTCCGCCATGGTCTCCCCCTCCCCCGCCGTCCCGCGACGGCTCGTGACGGGTATACCCGGCCGGCCGGGTGCCGGAGCGTGACCGCCGCCACGCCTCCCGGACGGGGCGGGGGCCCCGGGCGGACGGGGTCAGCCGCGGCCGAGGATGCCGCGGTCGTAGCCGGCGGCGACGGCCGCCGCCCGGTCCTTGACCGCGAGCTTGGCGTAGATGTGGGTGAGGTGGGTCTTCACCGTGGCCTCGCTGATGAAGAGTTCGGCCGCGATCCCGCGGTTGGAGGTGCCCCGGGCGACCAGGACGAGGATCTCGCGCTCGCGGGCCGAGAGGGTGTCGTCGGCGGGCCCGGCGGGCCGGCGCACGGCGCTGACGAGGCGGGTGGCGACGGCCGGGGAGAGGACGGTACGGCCCTCGGCGGCGGCCCGGACGGCGGCGAACAGCTCGTCGCGGGGCGCGTCCTTGAGGAGGTAGCCGGTCGCCCCGGCCTCGATGGCGGGGAGGGTGTCGGTGTCCGTGTCGTACGTGGTGAGCACGAGGATCCGGGCGCGGGCGCCGTGCCGGGCGAGGGCGGCGATGGCGTCGACGCCGCCGCCCGCGGGCATGCGCAGGTCCATGAGGACGACGTCCGGGTCGAGGCGGAGGGCCAGTTCGACGGCCTCGACGCCTCCGGACGCCTCGCCGAGGACGCGGAATCCGGGATCGGCGTCGAACATGCCGCGCAGGCCGTCCCGGACGACGGGGTGGTCGTCGACGACGAGCAGGGTGATCTCAGTCATGGCGGGCCAACGGTACGCGAACGGAGATCGCGGTGCCCTCCCCCGGCGCCGACTCGACCTCGACCTCCCCGGCGAGGCGGGCGGCGCGGGCCCGCATCCCGTCCAGTCCGAAGCCGCCGTGGGAGCCCGGCGCGGGCGGGGCGGCCGGGTCGAAGCCCCGTCCGTCGTCGCGGATGTCGAGGACGACCTCGTCGCCCATGTAGGAGAGCGTCACCCCGGCCCGGCCGGCCCCGGAGTGGCGTTCGGCGTTGGCCAGCGCCTCTTGCGCGATGCGGAGGAGGGTGGCCGCGACCTCGTCGTGGAGGGGGTGTTCGGTGCCGGTGGAGGTGAACCGCGCGGTGATGCCGGTGCGTTCGGCCCAGCCGCCGACGGTCTTCTCCAGCGCCGCGGGCAGGCTGTCGTGCTCCAGGGCGACCGGGCCGAGGTTCTGCACGGAGCGGCGGGCCTCGCCGAGGCTGTGCCGGGCGAGGTCGGCGGCCCGCTGGTGGTGGACGCGGGCCTGACCGGGGTCGGCGGCGTCGGCGGCCTGGAGCTGGGCGATGATGCCGGTGAGCCCCTGGGCGAGGGTGTCGTGGATCTCGGCGGCGAGCCGGCGCCGCTCGTCGGCGACACCGGCCTCCCGGGCCTGGAGGACGAGTTGGGCGTGGAGGGTGGCGTTCGCGGCGAGGGCCTGCTCCAGGCGGGCGTTGGCGCGGGCGAGCTGCGCGATGGTCGCGGCGCGCTCGGCGGTCTTCTCGGCCTCCTTGGCGCCGAGGTGCGCGAGGCCGACGGCGAGACCGGCGTTGAGCAGGAACAGCACGCCGAACGCGACCCATTGGAGGGGGGAGGCCGGCGGCAGCCCGCCCGACTGGGAGCCGGCCAGGGTGAGGGCGACGACGAGCAGTCCGGCCCGGACGTAGGACGGGCGGGGCGGCAGGAGCTGGACGGCGTCGAAGTAGCCGACGCACGCGAAGACGGCGAAGAACGGGTTGAGCCAGGTGAGGGTGAAGGCGAACGCCGTCCGCAGGGCGAAGTAGACGGTGGAGGCGCGCCCCGGGGCGCCCGGGACGAGCGCGACCGGGTCGCCGTCCTCCCCGTCCGCCGGCGGCGGCACGGCCGTCCACCGGGTGTGCCACCACAGCTGGAGGACGAGGGCGGCGGCGGTCAGGCAGCCCGCGGCGGCCCGTTCGGGCCCGGTCATCAGCTCGCCCGCGGTGGCGCCGGCGAGCGCCGTGGCGATGCCGAGGAGCGCGTACGGCCCCCAGCGGAAGTACTGCCGCCACCGTTCCTCGACCGTCGCCGCCATGTCCGGTGCCCCCTCCGCCTGCCGTCTCCCCGTCACTCCCAGCGGAAGCGGCGGATCGCCGCCGCCGTCAGCGCGACCGCCCAGAAGGCCATCACCCCGACCGCGACCAGGCTCGGCCAGCCGCCGCGCGCCGCCTCGTCGAGGGCCCGCGAGGCGGCCCCGTACGGCGCGAACTCGACGATCCGGCGCAGCGTATCCGGCATGGCCTGGACGGGCACCCAGACGCCCGCGGTGAACATGGTCGGGAAGAAGACGGCCGTACCGACCGCGGTGGCGATCTTCTGGGTGCGGGAGAGCGCGCAGACGGCCGCGCCGAGGGCCAGGGCGCCGGCGACGGCGAGCAGCAGCGCGGCAAGGTAGCCCGGGAGGTTGCCGGGGAGGGCGACGCCGAAGGCGGCCCGGCCGACGGCGATCACCAGCAGGGCGGAGACGAGCGCGGCGGCGGCGTGCAGGACGAGCTGGGCGGTGAGGAGCGCGGCCGGGCGGACCGGAGTGGCGGACATGCGGCGCAGGATGCCGCGTTCGCGGTAGCCGGCGAGGACCGGCGGCATGGCCTGGAGGCCGGCCATGATCAGGGCGAAGAGGACGGAGACGGGGACGTAGACGTCGATCAGCCGGCGGCCACCGAGGTCCGGGGAGGCTTCCCGCATGGAGGGGACGAGTCCCAGGATCACCAGGAGGACGGTCGGCGAGACCATCACCCAGAACAGGGCGGCCGGTTCACGGGCGAAGAGGCGGGCCTCGGTCCTGAGGACCGCGCGGGTGGGTGAGGCCGGTGCGGTGGTGCTGGCCATGGGTCTGCTCCTGTCGGGAGGCGGGCGGCCGGGCGGAGGATCGCGGGTCGGGTCGCGGGTGGGTCAGGAGGTGAGGTCGAGGTACGCGTCGTCGAGGGTGGTGTCGGTGATGCGCAGGCCGCGGGCGGTGACCGCGCGGCGGGCGAGCAGCGACACGAAGGCGTCGACGGTGGCGTCGGTGCCGGTCACGACGGTGCGGCCGTCGCGGGAGGTCACGTCGGCGGCGCCGGGCAGGGCCGTGAGTTCGGCCGTCTCCAGGGGGCTGTCGGCGGCGAAGGAGATCACCCGGGCGGTGGCGGTGCGGCCGATGAGCCCGGCGGGGGTGTCGAGGGCCGTGACCCGGCCGCGGTCGATCACCGCGATCCGGTCGCAGAGGCGCTGGGCCTCCTCCATGACGTGGGTGACGAGGAGGACGGTGACGCCGTTCGCGCGGATGTCCTCGACGAGGGCCCAGGTGTCGCGGCGGGCCCGGGGGTCGAGGCCCGTGGTGAGTTCGTCGAGGATGACGGCGCGGGGGTCGCCGACGAGCGCGAGGGCGATGAACAGCCGCTGCTTCTGGCCGCCGGACAGCTTCCCGAAGCGCACGTCCAGGTGGGCGTCGAGCCCGAGCCGCCCGGCGAGGGCCCGCCGGTCGGCGGGCCGCTCGTAGAAGGAGGCGTACAGCTCCAGCGCCTCCCGGACGGTGAGTTTGGCCTGGAGCTCGCTCTGCTGGAGCTGGACCCCGAGCAGCCGGGTGACCCGGGCGTGGTCGGCGACGGGGTCCAGGCCCGCCACCCGCACCACGCCGGAGTCGGGGGTCCGGAGGCCGGCCACGCACTCGACGGTGGTGGTCTTGCCGGCGCCGTTGGGCCCGAGGATCCCGAAGATCTCTCCCTCGTCCACGGAGAAGGAGACGCCGTCGACGGCCTTCCGCTCCCCGTACGCCTTGTGCAGGTCCCGCACTTCGATCATCGCCATGCCCCCACGATCGTCCCCGCCGGGGCCTCGCCGGTATCGGCCGTCCCGCTCGATCCGCGATCAACCGATCGGACGATGGCGGTACGACCTCCGGCCGGGCGGGAGGGGCCGGTACGGGCTCAGGACGTGCGGGTGCGGGTGCGGCTCAGTGTGGGGGCGGGGCTCAGAGCGTGCGGGTGGGGGTGGGGCCGGGGTCCGAGACGTAGGTGGTGTCCACCATGCGGCTGAGCTTGTTCCGGGCGCGCACCACGTGCGCCCGGGGCAGCCGGATCTCGGCGAGGGCCCGCCGCGGGCCGGTGACGACGTACGCCAGGGCCAGGACGGGCGTGCTGCCGAGGGTGGCGGCGATCCGGGCCAGCGCCCCGGGGCTGTCCCGGAGCGCGACGACCACCGTGCACGCGTCGGAGGCGTCCGGCCCCTCCTCGCGGGGCCTGGCCGTGTCGGTGAGGGTGCTGCCGGCGAGGGAGGTGCTGTCGTGTGCCATGGGAGGTTCCTGTCCAGGTCTGCCGGGCCGGGTGGGCCGTGGTGTCAGGGTTTCCGGGAAACAAGAAGACCCCTCGTGGAACACGAGAGGTCTGCGTGCGGGCGGTGGGGCCGACCGGGAGGGTTCGCCTCCGGTCACCTCGGTGCCGGCACGCGGGCGCTGATAATGAGCCGCCGCTGCATGCCCCGATCTTCCCACGAAGCCCACGTGCCGAACAACGCGTCTCACTCTTCGGACACCGGGCCGCCGGCGGAGCGCGGCGGGACCGTCGGCGGTCCCGCCGCGCTCCGCCGGCCCCCGGGTGGCCATGACCTGCTCGCCGAGGCGGCGGATCATGGCGGAGTACCCGTCCGCCGGGAGCTTCGCCGGACCGTCCGGAGGGCATCGGCGCACACCGCGCCTCATGTCCTGCGCGTGCCGGACCCGGGCTCCCGGGCGGCCCCGGGGACCACGTGGAAGCGGGAGGCGTCCGGGAGGGGGCGGCGGTCGTGGGGTTCCAGCATGTCCCTGCGCGCGAACCATTCGGTCAGGCGGGTCCGGGCCTGTTCGTCGCGCCTGCGGAAGCGCTCGTCCGCGCGGTCGGTCTCCGCGGGGGAGATCTCGCGGAGCAGGACGCGGATCGGCGCCGTCTCCTCCTCCGGCAGGTGGAGGTCCAGCACGGAGAAGGCCGTGCCCGGGGGGAACACCACCTCCGGTTCGTCGTCCGTGCCGAGGAACACGGACGTGCGCCGGCCGGTGGTGGACCAGATCCCGAACTCCACCACGCCCTCCAGTTCCGCGTCGCACGCCGGGACGGCCGCCACCGCCGCGGGCTCGACGAGGACCGCGCCCTGCGCGTACCGGTCCAGCGGCACCTCCTCCGCCGGGGCCGCGAGCATGACGGCCCCGTAGTGCCCCGGCAGGCGGCGCAGGCCCGAGTCCAGGCAGCGCAGCAGCGGGGTGAAGGGGCCGGGCCCGCCCGCCCTCGCCGCCTCGGCCAGTCCCGCGCGGGACCCCAGGTCGGGGGCGTCGTCCTGATACAGGGCGATGGCCACCAGGTCCGCCTTGAGGCCGTCCTGCGCGAGGGAGCGCAGGGACGGCAGCCGGGAGGCCAGCAGCTCCGCCTTGCTGGCGAGGATGTGGTACCTCTCGCCCAGGAGTCCTCGGAGGGCCGCCCGGTCGTCCGGGCCGCTGCGGCCGCCCGGCGCGGGCGGGAGGGTGGAGGGTTGCTGTGCCGGGGAGGTCGGCGCCGGGTCCGCCTCCGGTTCCGGTTCCCGTTCCCGCTCCGGTTCCCGCTCCCGTTCCTGCTTCCGTTCCTGCTCCTGCTCCCGCTCCCGCTCCTGCCGAGGTGGGCTCAGGGAGGTGGAGCCGAGCCAGTGCAGGTCCAGTTCCTCCGCCCAGGAGCGCGCCCGGTCCTCGTCCGACGCGGTGCCGTGGAGCAGCAGGCCGTACGGTTCCGTCGCCCCCAGGTCGGGAAGCGTGGCCAGGACACCGGGCAGGGCGTGCAGGAGCTCGGGCGGCAACAGGTGTGCGCCGTCGCCCACGATCAGGGCCGGGCGGGCCGGGTCGGGGCGGCTCGTGCGCGGTGCCGCGTCCGGCTGCCGGTCCGCCGGACGCAGCCAGAGGCCCGCCGGGACGAGTTCGGCGACCCAGCCCTCCGGGTCCGCGCACGCGTACAGGGCCGGGGCCTTCGCCTCCGGTCCGGACGGCCGCAGCCACGCGGACGGCGCCACGCGGTGACGGGCGGGCGAGGCGGCGAGTTCGAGCAGGAGGGGCTGCCAGGTGGGCGCGCCCCGTCCGTCGAGGAACGTGGTGGCGTGGTCGTCGGCCGTCCGCACGGGAAGGCCGATCGCGGCCCGCACCGTACGGTCGAGGTCGTCCGCGAGAGCCACCGCCATGGCGACGAGGTCGGACGGATCGGCCCACGGCGCGGCCAGCAGCAGGTGCCGCGCCTCCGCCGCCTCCGCCGGCACCCGGGCCAGGAGTTCGGTGGCGGGCAGCGCGGGACGGGCAGGTGATCCGACGCCCAGGAGGTAGGTGTCCGGGGCGACGCCGATCAGCGGCTCGACCGCCTCGGGCAGTGCTCCGAGCCAGCTTCCTCCCGGAACCGTACGGGCGTCCTCCGCCCGCTCCTCCGACGCCGTCGGGCCGAAACGGTGCGCGCCGCCCTGGGATTCCGCCACCACGGGGACGGGAGGAGCAGGGGCCGGAATCACCTCCTCGTCCTCCGCGGCGGGCTCCGGTTCCGCGGGCTCCGGTTCCGCGGGCTCCGCCGCCTCCGGGGGCCAGCCCGGGCCCAGTTCGTACGGCTCCTCCCCGGGCTCCGCCAGCCACCAGCTGCCCGGTTCCGCGAGGCGCAGCGTGCCGTCCGGTTCGACGCTGGCCGCACCGTCCGGGGCGATCACCGTGAAGTCCGCCGCCGTGGCCACCGCGCGTACCGGGCGGTCGCCGCCGGAACCCGGGGCGGCGAGGCCCGAGGCGGCGAGGAGGAGGCGGGTCGCGCCGCGTTCCCGGGCGAGGAGCACCAGATCGGGCAGGGTGCGGCGGAGGAACGGGGCCGCGTCCGGGGCGGCGGCCAGCACCAGGAGCGTGCCGGGCAGCGGGGGCAGTCCGTCCAGGACGGGGGCCAGGGCGGCGGCGGTCTCCGCGGAGGAGATCACCAGGTGCGGGCCGACGGGGTGGGTGCCCGTCCCGGAAGCGGGTGCGGGGACGCGGCTGGTCATCCGGGGTGTCCGTTCTGCGGGGTCCCGCCGTCGGGGTCGAGCAGCGGGGTCTGGAGCTGCACCGTGCGGCGGCGGGTGATGTGCTGCGCGCGTCCGGCGGGCAGCACCTTCGGCTTCGTACCACCGAAGAGGTAGCCCTCGGTGCTCGGGCAGGAGAGCAGGACGGCGGGGGTGTTGACGTCCTGGAGCCTGCGCAGGAGCGGGTCGGACAGGCCGCGGCCGGCGCCGTTGGCGGAGCGGGCGACGATGATGTGGAGGCCGATCTCCGCACCCTGGGCGAGGTTGTCGAGGACGGCGGCGAAGGGGTGGGAGGTCATGGAGCCGTTGACGAGGTCGTAGTCGTCGACGAGGACGAAGAGCTCGGGTCCGCTCCACCAGTCGCGCCGCCGCAGCCGGTCCGGGGTGATGTCGGCGGCCGGGACGCGGTTGGCGATGGCCTTGCCCGCGCCGGTGATCATCTGGCGCAGCGGGTCGACGGAGACGGCGTAGCCGAGGCGGTACTCCTCGGGCACCGTCTCGTACATCTCGCGGCGGAAGTCGACCAGCATCAGGCGGCCCTGGTCGGGGGTGTAGGCGCGCATGATCTGGGTGGCGATGTGCTTGAGGAGGTTGGTCTTGCCCGTCTCGCTGTCGCCGACGACGATCAGGTGCGGGTCGCGGGAGAAGTCGTGCCACAGCGGCTGGACCTCGGTGTCCTCCAGGCCGAGCGGGATCCGCAGGGAGCCGTGGGGCTCGGGGAGGTCGGCGGCGTCGAGGACGAGCGGGAGCATCCGGACCTCGGGGGCGCGGGGGCCGGTCCAGTGGTCGGCGACGACGTCCACCAGGTCGGCGACGCCCTCGCCGAGGTCGTGGGCGGTGCCGATGCCGTCCATGCGGGGCAGCGCGCACAGGAAGTGCATCTGGTCGGCGGTGAGGCCGCGGCCGGGGATCTTGGGGACCTTGCCCGCCGCCCGCATGTTGACGACGGAGTCGACGGGGTCGCCCAGACGCAGTTCGAAGCGGGTCTGGAGCTGGTCGCGGAGGGCGCCGGTGACCTCGCCCCAGCGGGTGGTGCCGATGAAGAGGTGGACGCCGTAGTTGAGGCCGCGCTGGGAGATGAGGGTGAGGGGCTGGACCAGGTCCATGAACTCCTGGCGCAGGGTGTTCCAGCCGTCGATGACCAGGAACACGTCGCCGTGCGGGTCGTCGGGAAGTTCACCGGCGGCCTTCTTGCGGCGGAAGGCGGCGACGGAGTCGACGCCGAGCTCGGCGAAGTACTTCTCGCGGCGGGTGATGATCGCGTTGACCTCGGCGATGGTGCGCAGGACCCGGTCGGGGTCGTGCCGGCCGGTGACGCCGCCGACGTGCGGCAGGCCGCGCAGGCTCGACAGGGCGCCGCCGCCGAAGTCCAGGCAGTAGAACTGCACTTCGGCGGGGGTGTGGGTGAGGGCGAGCGACGTCATCAGGGTGCGGATGAGGGTGGACTTGCCGGACTGCGGGGCACCGGCGACGCCGATGTGGCCGTCGGCGCCGCCCAGGTCGGCCACGAGCAGGTCGCGGACCTGCTGGAAGGGTTTGTCGACGACGCCGACGGGGACCTTGAGGGTGCCGCGGATCTCGCCCTCGGCGGTGAAGCCGTGCTCGGGGTCGGGGCCGATCGGGGGCAGCAGTTCGTCCAGGGTCGGCGGCACGTCGAGCGGCGGCAGCCACACCTGGTAGGCGGGGGGACCCGCGTCGACCAGGCGTTCGGCGGCGATGTCGAGGAGGGTGCCGGTCTCCTCGGCGGCCGTCTCCTCCTGCGGATCGGGGGCGGCGGGCAGCACGTGCGGGGCCACGTACTCGGTGCCGAGGGCGACGACCTGGCTCTCGATGACCGAACGGCGGGCGTCCGGACGCCGCTTGGGCCGGTAGGTGCCGGAGACGTAGGCGGCCTTGAAGCGGCTGAGGGTGGAGATGTCGCTGCGCAGGTAGCCGTTTCCGGGCTGGGAGGGCAGCTGGTAGGCGTCGGGGACGCCGAGGACGCCGCGGGACTCCATGGCGGAGAAGGTGCGCAGGCCGATCCGGTACGACAGATGGGACTCCAGCTGGTGCACGCGGCCCTCGTCGAGGCGCTGGGAGGCGAGCAGCAGGTGGACGCCGAGGGAGCGGCCGAGGCGGCCGATCATGACGAAGAGGTCCATGAAGTCACGGTGGGCGGCGAGCAGTTCGGAGAACTCGTCGACGACGACGAAGAGGGTGGGCAGCGGGTCGAGCGGGGTGCCGGCGGCGCGGGCGGTCTCGTACTCCAGGAGGGAGGCGTAGTTCCCGGCGGCGCGCAGGACCTCCTGGCGGCGGACCATCTCACCGTGCAGGGCGTCGCGCATGCGGTCGACGAGGTCGGCCTCGTCGGCGAGGTTGGTGATGACGGCCGAGGTGTGGGGCAGGCCGTCCAGGCCGAGGAAGGTGGCACCGCCCTTGAAGTCGACGAGGACGAAGTTGAGGATCTCCGAGGAGTGGGTGAGGGCCAGGGCGAGGACGAGGGTGCGCAGCAGTTCGGACTTGCCCGAGCCGGTGGCACCGATGAGCATGCCGTGCGGGCCCATGCCGCCCTGGGCGGACTCCTTGATGTCGAGGTCGATGGGGGTGCCGTCGGGGCCGAGGCCGAGCGGGACGCGCAGCTTGTTGGACTGGTTGCGCCGCGCCCACTGCTCCTTGACGTCGAAGCGGTGCAGGTCGGGGATGCCGAGCAGGCCGGCCAGGTCGAAGTCGCTCTCCAGGGGTTCGCCCGCGTCGAAGCTGTCGCCGAGGCGGTACGGGGCCATGGCGGCGGCCAGCCGGACGGCGGCGGCGGGGGTCAGGGCGTCGGGGACGCCGAGCGGGGTGACCTGGTCCTTGCGGTTGCGGTCGGCGCCGACCATCTCCAGGGCGCCGGGGACATCGGGGGCGCCGGTGATCCGCAGCCGGAGGGTGAGGCGGCCGTGCGTCCACTCCAGGGTGGAGCCGATGTCGACGACGGTGGCGTTGCGGTAGCCGCCGAGCGCGGCCCGGTGCGGGCCGGTGAGGACGGCGCCGTCGAGGACGACGACGGTGTAGGGCTCGTCGCGGCTGGGGGTGGCGTCGGGCTCGTACGGGGGCCGGGCGCCGAACTCCTCGCCGAGGAGCTGCTCCAGTTCGCCGATGCTGCCGGCGACGAGCCGCAGCGGTCCCGCGCCGTCCGTCTCGTGGGGGTGCAGGGCGTGCGGGAGCCACTTGGTCCACTCCCAGTGGGCGCGCCGGTCGGGGGCGGCGACGACGGCGACGCGCAGTTCGTCGGGAGCGTGGAAGGTGGCCAGCTGGGCGAGGACCGCGCGGACCAGGGCGCGGGCCCGGTCGTCCTCGGATTCCGTCCCCGCCCCGGGCTCGGCGGCACCGGCTTCGGCGCCGGTGTCCCCGGTGCGGATCAGGACGTGGGCGAAGCCGCGCAGGTGGATGGCGACGGGCTGGTCGGCGAGGGAGCCGTACGCGTGGATGAAGCGGCGCAGCGCGTGGGCGCTGAGCGGTTCGAGGTCCTCGACCGGCTTGGTGGCGAGGGGGGCGAGGCGGACGGCGAGCCGCTGGGAGCCCAGCGCGATCCGCACGTCGCTGAAGTCGGGGTGGGAGGAGCGGCGTTCCCACAGGCGCGAGGTCCGCACCAGGAAGGGCAGTTCGGCCGGGTCGGGGTGGCGCCAGGCGAGGGCCTCCTGCTGGCGGAGGATCTCCTTGCGGACCTGCCGCCGCATCTGTGCGAGGTAGCGCAGGTAGTCGCGGCGTTCGCCGGTGAGTTCCTGCTTGCGGTCGGCGTTGCCGCGCATGATCTGGGTGACGACCATGCCGATGGCGGACACGGCCATGGTGCCCATGGCGATGTACGTCATCATGCCGCCGTTGGGGCGCAGGAAGATGAAGACCATGGAGAGCGAGGACAGCGCCATCGGCACCATCGTGATGATGCTGCCCACACCGCTCTGCTTCTCGGGCAGGCCGGGCGGCTCCTGGAGCTGGATCTCGCCGTCGGGCATCTCGGGGCCCGGCCGCCGCGGCGGGCGGTTGACTTGCACGACGCTCAACGAACAACGCTCCTCACGCCTGGCGCACGCCGGGCGGCCGACTTCGTGCGGTTTCCTCGTCAGTCGGGAACGGACGGGGGGTGCGGGACGGTTCATCCCGGCCGTACGGCGCCTCCGGGTGGACGCCGGATGAACCCCGGCGGAGAGGAGGACCGTTGACCACTGCGGCAGGGAGGGAGCGGAGGATCGGGGGAGAGCGTGCGCGCGTACGGATGCCCGCCGGGCCGCCCGGAGCGCCGGTCCGGCCGGCCGCCCGGGTGGGCGAGGCGGTGCGCGTACGCCTGCCGGGGCGGTGTCGGGAGGAGCGCGGTGCACGGGGACGGTGAAGGCGCCGGGACCGGGGCCGAGGACGGGTTCGGGTTCGGGACCGGCGGGGCGTACGAGGCACGGGGGCTCCCCCGCGCGTGGCTGCCGGACGTCGGCCCGGAGGACGAGGATCCGCTCGACGGGACCGTGACCGGTCTCGACGTGCCGGAGGCCACCGCGGCCGAGGTGACGGGCGTGCTCGTCCGGCTGCTCGGGACCACGGCCCCGGTGGGGTCGCCGGATCCGGAGGCCCTGCTGATCGCGCGCGTGTTCGTGGTCGACGAGCATCCGTCGGCGGCCCGCTGGAGCGAGGGCGAACGGCGGTCGGTGGCCGGGCTGGCCGCCGCCCTGGTGGCCCGCCGCGGCGAGGAGGGCGTCGAGGCGCTCGTACGGGAGCTGCGGGGCACCGCGCGCGGGGACGGCTGAGCCCCGCCGTCCCCCTCGCGCGGGAGGGCTGAACCCGGCGGCGCGGTGTGTCCGTTCCTCTGTCCGCCGAGGGATTTCCGGCCTCGGCTGGACAGCGGGAAGGACACGCGGGCAGTGAGCGGTAGCGCGGTGGCGGGGCTGTGCCGGTTGAGGTTCCACGGGCCGCAGAAGGTGGTCGAGCTCTCCGTACCGGCCGACGTCCCCCTGGCGGACCTGTTGCCGACCATCGTCGGCTACTCCGGGGACGACCTGGACGAGAAGGCCGTCGAGGCGGGCGGCTGGGTGCTCCAGCGGCTCGGCGAGGAGCCCCTGGACGAGGAGCGGACCGCGGAGGCCCTGGGGCTGCGCGACGGTGAGCGGCTCTACCTGCGGATGCGCCGCGAGGCACTGCCGGAGGCGCACTTCGACGACATCGTGGACGGTGTCGCGGCCGGTCTCGGACAGCGCGGCGACGGCTGGACCCCCGCCCTCACCCACCACCTGGCGCTCGGTGTCGCGCTGCTCGCCCTGGCGGGCGGTTTCGTGCTCCTGGCGCTCTCCGGCGACCTCGGCCCGCTGCGGGTGGTGGCGGGGGCCGGCACCGGGATCCTGCTGCTGATCGGCGCGGGCAGCGCCGCGCGGGCGGTGGGCGACGCGGGGGCCGGCACGGCGCTCGGAGCGGCGGCGGTGCCCTATCTGGCGCTGGCCGGGGCGCTGCTGCCGGCGGGGGAGAGCGATCTGGCGGCCGCCCGGCTGCTCGCGGGCGGTTCGGCGGCGGCGGGCGCCTCGGTCCTGGCGCTGGCGGCCGTGGCCTGCTCCGCGCCCCTGTTCCTGGGGCTGCTCGTCACCTCGGTCGCCGCGTCCGTGGCGGGGGCGCTCGTTCTGGCGGGGTTGTCGGCGCCGGAGACGGCCGGGGCACTGGCGGTGCTCGTGGTGGCGTTCGGGGCGTTCCTGCCCGGTTTCGCCTTCCGGCTGTCGGGGCTGAGGCTGCCCTCGCTGCCGCGCCGGGCGGAGGAGCTCCAGGAGGACATCGAGCCGTATCCGGCGCGGGAGGTCGTGGACCGCAGCGCCGTGGCCGACGGCTACCTGACCGCCTTCCACGTGGTGACCGGCGCCCTGTGCGCGGCCTGTCTCACGCTGATGGCGGGCGCGCCCGGCTGGGCGCCGGTGACGCTGGCGGCCGTCCTGTCGCTGCTGCTGGTCCTGCACGTGCGCGAGGTCGGTTCCCGGTGGCAGCGGCTGGCCCTGATCCTGCCGGGCGTGTACGGGCTGGCGCTGCTCGCGACCGGGTGGGCGCTCTCACTCGGCCCGACGGGCCGGATGGGCCTGCTGACGGGGCTGACGGCCACCGCCGCGGCGCTCGCGATCTTCGCCTGGACGGTGCCGGGGCGGCGGCTGCTGCCGTACTGGGGGCGGGCCGCCGACCTGCTGCACAGCGCGCTGGCGCTGAGCCTGATCCCGCTGGCGCTGACCGAGGCCGGGGTCTTCACGTGGGTGCGCGGACTCACCGGCTGAGCCACCCGCCCCGCGACCCTTCCGATCCCCGACACCCCCTTCCCACCCAGGAGTTCACATGCAGTCCAGGCGCGACCAGGTGCAGGCCCACCTGTTCGTGATGAGCAGGCTCGGGGCCGGGATGCTGCGGGGCGAGCCCGACGCCCTGGACCTCCCGACCCGGCGGACCACCCGCGGGGTGCGGACCGGACTGTTCATCGCCGTGGTCATCGCCCTGGTGATGGGCCTGTACGGGGCGATCAAGCCGGGCGGCGCGACGGGCTGGGCCAAGCCGGGCACCCTGGTGGTGGTCAAGGAGACGGGCGCCCGGTACCTGTTCGTCGGCGGTGAGCTGCGGCCGGTCCTCAACCAGGCCAGTGCCCGGCTCGTGGCCGGGGACCGGATGACCGTGACGCAGGTCGGCACGGGCTCGCTGGGCACGGTGCCGCGCGGCGGCCCGCTGGGGATCGTGGGCGCGCCGGACGGGCTGCCGGCCGCGTCCGCGCTGGCCCGGGGCGACTGGCTGGTGTGCGGACTGGTGGCGGCCACCGCGTCGGGGCGGCCCGGCCCGGTGGTGTCGGTGGCCGTCGGCGCGGCGGGCACGGGCCGGGCGCTCGGTCCCGGGCAGGCCGTGCTGGTGACCGCGTCGGACGGTACCGGCCACGTGCTGTGGCAGGGGCGGCGGCTGCGGCTCGGCCCGGGCGCGGGGGCGGCGCTCGGCTACGGCACGGCCACCCCGTTCCCGGTGGCGGCGGCCTACCTCAACTCCCTTCCGGCGGGCCCCGACCTGGTCCTGCCGGAGATCGCGGGGCGGGGCACGCCCGGGCCCGCCCTGGCCGGGCGGGAGACCCGGATCGGCCAGCTCTTCACGGGCCCGGGCGGTGAGCCGTACGTGCTGACGCGGAAGGGGCTGGCGCCGCTCGACCGCACCCTGTTCGAGCTGCTACGCGGCGATCCGCGCACACAGCGGGCGGCGTACGCGGGGGCTCCGGCGGTCGCGGTCGCGGTGGGCGCCGCCGATCTGGCCGCCCATCCGGCGCCGGCCGGGACGCTGCCGGACAGCGGCCTTCCGCAGGCGCCGCCGGAGCTGGTGGAACCGGGGTCCGGGCAGGGCGTGTGCACGACCGTGCGGCCCTCGGCCGAGGGCGGGGCGTCCACCCTGGTGACGGTGGCCGACGCGGCGGTGGTCGCGGGTCGTCCGGTGACGCCCCAGCCGGGCGTGACGGCGGCGTGCGGCGCGGCGGACCTGGTCTCCGTACGGCCCGGCGGCGGCGCGCTGGTACGGGCGCTGTCCGGGGCCGGGGCGGCCGGGACGACGTATCTGGTCGCGGACAACGGCGTGAAGTACCCGCTGCCGACGGCGGATTCCGCGAAGGCCCTCGGCTACGCGGGAGCGGCGGGCGTGGGCGTGCCCGCGACCCTGCTGTCCCTGCTGCCGTCGGGCCCGGCCCTCGACCCGTCGGCGCTGACGACGGCGGGGGTCGTCGACGCGACGGCGGGCGTGCCGGCACCGGTCTGCCCCGGGGAGGGACCGAAGGGCGGGAAGGCCGTGAAGGGGGTGCCGGTGACGGAGGGGACGGCCACCGGCGCCGGGCGGGCGGTGAACCCGGCTCCCTGAGGCGCCCGTTCTCCCTGCCGGGAACCACCCAGCCCTTACGACGAAGGAGTTCAGGTGACCGACGCGCCCAACGCCAACCTCAAGGTCTCGTCAGCGGTACTCACCCAGACCCTCAACGAGCTGGAGGACCACCTCCAGACGATGGAGCGGTCCTACGCCCAGTCCGAGGAGATCGCCCGGCAGGTCGGGGACAGCATGAAGTCCGCCGCCGGCACCAAGTTCATCGCGAAGATCGAGAACTGGCAGCGCGGCTACCGCACGGTGATGGCCGAGTACAAGGACCTCGTGGACGCCGTCGGCATGACCAGCAGGGTCATGGCGGACACGGCCGGCGAGGCCGAGTCCAACATGGACATGTGGGGCGGCGACGTCTACGACATCCTCAGCAAGTGACCGGGGCGGAGCGTCCCCTCCGCCTCCCGCTCCCCGCTCCCTCCCCTTCCTCCTCTCCCCTCTGTCGTAAGGAACGCGCATGGACCCCATGGACATGGACATCAAGCACGGCGCCCTCCAGGACGCCAACGACCAGATGAAGCAGGTCGCGGCCGCCATGAGCGCGGCCGTGCAGACCATCGTGGGGCGCCTGGCCGCCATCCAGTCGGAGTTCACCGGTGAGGCCGCCAAGGAGTTCGAGGAGTTCAAGCAGGTCGTGAACAACCTGGACTCCACGCTGTCGCACCAGTTCGACAAGGGCGCGGACCTGCTGGCGGACGCCCACGGCATCATCCGCAACGGCGACCGCAAGAGCGCCTACCTGTTCCAGCGCTGAGCCCCGCCCCGCCCGGAACCCGGCCCACCCCTCGCGGGTGCGCCGGGTTCCGCCGTTCCCGGGCACCCGACCGGACGGAGCCGGGCCGGACCCGCATCGGACCGGGCCCGGACTGAACCCCGGGGCGGGGGCCCTCCGTTCTCCGTGCCGGACCGCGTACGGCGGGGACGGCACAGGACAGGAGAGGGCCCATGGCGACCAGCGAACCCGACGACAACGAGGACGACGGCGGCTCCACCACGGTCTCGCTGGACGTCCTGCTCGCCAAGCAGAAGGCGTTCGAGAGCCTGATGAACGAGTTCATCTCGGACCCGTACCTGAAGAGGCTCGCCGAGTGGAAGAACCAGACCCTCGTCGGCGACTACGGCAAGCTCGTCCCGGGCAACACGAAGGCCCTGGCCAGCGCCGAACAGGTGCAGAGGCTCTTCGCCAAGGTGGCCGGAGAGCTGGACACGGCGCTCGGCAAGCTCAACGCCATCGCCAACAGCGGCTACATCAACCTGGGCAGCGTCAAGCAGGTCCTCGGCGAGGCCGTCGGGGAATCCCTCGACACGGCCGAGATGTGGGAGCTCCTCGGCTACATCCAGCGGGACGGCCAGAACACCGGCAACTCCGGAAGCACTTCCTCGAAGTGACCCCGTCCCCCACCGGAGAAAGGAACCGGGTGTGACCGAACAGCCGATCGTCCCGAAGCCGCCGGCGCGGAAGCGGACCTGGGAAGAGGCCATCAAGATCTTCCTGGACAGCACCGGGACCCTGACGACCCGGACCGCGGTGGCCGGTCCGGGCTCCAAGGACTGGTCCGACTTCGGCACCTTCCGGATCGAGAAGAACGCGGCCTTCAGCAAGGACTACTCGACGGTCTTCGACTTCTGGTGGGAGTTCGTCACCACCTACGGCAGTCACAGAGCCCGGTACGTGGTGGGCTTCAGCGCCAACTGGGCGGGCTACTTCGACGACGGCAGCTCGCCGTACAACCTGTTCCTGAACGAGCCGAACAAGGGGCTCCACCCTCTGGTGAGCGGACCGTCGACGGCGAGGACGGACGTCGTCAACCCCTACACGTTCGAGAACGCGAAGAACGAGGTGGACGGGGTCGTCAAGTGGATGGAGAAGTGGAACCCGATCATCAAGGGCTGGGGCGACGACCTGGAGTCCGAGGGAAGCGAGTGGCGGGGCAGCGCCGCCGGTTCGTTCAAGAAGTTCGTCAACGTCATCTACGGCGAGATGTACAAGGTCTGGCTGGACATCACCACGCCGAAGAATCTGGTGACCCTGCTGGAGAAGTCCCAGACCGAGCTCGTCAATTCCTACTGGGGCATGTACCGAGGGTTCGAGGAGTGGAAGAAGCTCCAGAGCCACCTGGTCAAGGCAGACGGTTCGACGCACTTCTACCGGATCCACAACGGTGTGGAGCTGCTGCGCGCCAACTTCTACGCCCTCATGCAGGGCGCGACGCTCCACACCTCCTGGACGACGACCACGTCGACCAGTACGGGGCGCGGCGGCACGACCACGTCCACCACTCCCGAATTCCACGCCATCTACGACAAGGACGGGAAGGACGTCAGTTCCCCCGACTGGGTCAGGATGGTCGAACAGCACGCGAAGACCGAGTGGACGGAGTCGCTCAGCTTCCTCGACGCCACCGCGACGACCCACATCAACCCCCTGGACGACGCCTACCTGGAGCTCGCGGCCGCGCTCACTCCGGTGCTCCACCAGCCGAACTTCGCCCTTCCCGGTGGCACGGGCGGCGCGGGCGGTCCCGGGGGCACCGGCGGGGGCGGGAGCGGGGGCGGGTCCGGCCTGCCCGACGGGATGGGCGGGAACGGCGACGGCGCGGGCGGCTCCGGGGGCGGCATCGGCGGCGGGGGCGGGGGCAGCATCAAGGTTCCCGACGTGACCACCGGCAAGGAGGGCGGCGGGAACGGCAAGGACGGGAGCGGGAACGGCAAGAACCCCGGCGGGCTCCCCGACATCCCCAAGGTCCCCCCGATCACCGTCCCCGACTCCACGACCGGCACGCCGGGCTCGGGGCCGAACACGGGCAACACCGTCCCGCTGCTCGACAAGAACGGCAAGCCCGTCACCGGCGCGGACGGCAAGCCCGTCATGCTGCCGCCGGGCTCCCGCATCGGCAAGGACGGCAAGGTCTACGACGCGAAGGGCAACCCGGTCCTCGGGTCGAACGGCAAGCAGATCGTCGCGCCTCCCGGCGGCAGGACGGGGACGCCGCAGCCTGCGGCCCGCGAGGACAGCCAGACGGGCGGCACGCCGGGCGCCGGCTACGACCGGATCCGGCTCCCCGAGGGCGCGAAGGTCCTGCCGGACGGCAGCGTGGTGGACGCCAAGGGCAAGCCGCTGCTCGACTCCAACGGCAACCCCTACGTGCTGCCGAAGGGCGCCACCCTCAAGGACGGCGTCGTCATCGACGCCAACGGCAACCCGATCAGCCGCAGCCATCAGCTGCTCACCAACGCCGAATACGCCCTCTCCACCCGCCCGGAGCAGAAGAACCCCACCAGCGGCGGGAGGAACGTCTTCGAACGGATCGACACCGGCACCGGCGGCGGCGACCGCAAGCTCGGCCTGAACGGCCTCGGTTCGGGCGGTTCCGGCGGCTCCGGCATCGGCGGCAGCGGGACGAAGAGCGTCTCGTCGGTCGTCGGCGGCGGCGTCGGCGGCACCGGCGAGCGGGTCGCCCGGATGCTCGGCGAGCAGAGCGGGACGCAGACCACCGCCTCCGCCGGCGGCACGGGAACCGGCTCCGGAAGCAGTGCCGGTACGGGCGGGGGCACGGGGACGGGCGCCGGGGGCGGCACGGGCGCGGGCGGTCCGCAGACCGCGCAGTCCCCGATGATGCCGCCGATGAGCCCCGGCGCCGCCGGCGCCGGCGGCCAGCCCAACCAGGGCAAGGACCGGCAGCGCACCACCTGGCTCACCGAGGACGAGGACACCTGGGGCACCGACACCGGCTCCGTCAGCGGGGTCATCGGCCGCTGACCCGCCCGCCGGCGACGAACGATC
Source organism: Streptomyces sp. NPDC058052 (assembly GCF_042885515.1). Classification (NCBI taxonomy): domain Bacteria; kingdom Bacillati; phylum Actinomycetota; class Actinomycetes; order Kitasatosporales; family Streptomycetaceae; genus Streptomyces; species Streptomyces sp. NPDC058052. The sequence goes on from NZ_JBHVRX010000003.1 coordinate 289,945, forward strand.
CCCCTTCCCCCATGAAAGGCGGCCCCATGGCCATGGACTTCGAGAGCATCCTCAAGGACGCGATGTCCGCCCTGCACGAGCAGCGGGACAGGATGCTGGAGGCCAAGCGCGAACTGGACGCGGCGACCGCGTCCGCCACCTCCAAGGACCGCATGGTGTCCGTGACGGTCGGCCCCCAGGGCCAGGTGGTCTCGATGACCTTCCACACCAAGGCGTACCAGTCGATGGCTCCGGCCGAACTGGCCGCCGCCCTCGTCACCGTCCTCAACGAGGCGCGGGCCACCATGGGCAGCGAGGTCATCGAGCGCATCAAGGGCTTCCAGGACTTCAGCGGCCACCTGCGCAGCGTGACGGGGCTCGCCGGAACGCCGGTCGAGATGGACGAACTCCTCAAGCCGCTGCGGGCGATGGCCCCGGCCTTCGGCCAGGAGGAGGCCCTGGAGGAGCTGAGGGCCACCAGGCAGGAGGAGTTCGCCGCCGAGGAGGAGGCCGCCCGCCGGGCCTCCGAACAGAAGGCGAAGCAGGACGAGTTCGAGGCCGAGGCCGAGAACCGCATCCCCACCGGGAAGCAGGAGGAGTTCAGTGGCTGAGGACCTGAAGGTCCTGAGCGACCTCAAGGGCAAGTTCGCCCACTACGAGGAGTACCAGCGCTGCCTCTCCGACCTGAGCCGGACGATCCTGGAGATCAACCGGATCAACAAGGAGTCGGCGGGCCAGGACGAGATCGGGAAGACGTACCACAAGCAGGTGGACAAGCCGACCGAGAACCTGACCGAGACCCTCGCGTACGTCACCAAGCGGCTGGGCGCGGTGACGGACGCGGGCAAGGAGACGACCGACACGATGGCGAAGTCGGACGAGGAGGCCGGCTCCCACGTGGACGGCTTCTGAGCCGGGTCCCGGTGGAGGCGCGCCCGTCGTCCCCGGCCGGAGGCGGCGGGCGCGCGCCGTGCTGAACCGCGCGGGCGGCCGTCGCCGTTCTCCCGGGCACAGCCGCCCGCCGATCAGAGGACCGCCGCCCATGGCCATCAACCCGCCCGAGGGGATCGCCGACTTCCTCGCCTTCGTGTCGGGCATGGAGTGGCCCGAGGCCGACGAGGACCTCATGCGGCGGGTGGCCGAGCACTACAACACCATCGCGGACGACCTGGAGACGCTCTCCGGGTACGTCATCGAGCTCATCCCGATCGTCAAGAACGACTTCGAGGGCGAGGCCGCCGAGTCGTTCCTGGTCTCGATGCGGGACCTGACGGGCCAGACGGCGGGCGCGAACCAGCTGGAGCAGACGGCGGAGCTGTCCCGCCGGCTGTCCGAGGTGGCGCTGAAGGTCGCCAACCAGGTCGAGTACTCGAAGATCATGGCGATCCTCCAGCTCGTGCAGCTCCTGGCCGAGATCCTGTTCGCCACCCTCTTCTCCGCCTTCACCTTCGGCGCGGTGTGGGGTCCCGTGTCGGCGCTGTTCGCGGCCACCCGCGAGGGCCTCCACCAGCTCTTCCGCTGGCTGCTCCAGACGATCCTCAGCCAGACCTTCATCGGCATCATGGGCGGCGTCTTCCAGGACACCGTGATCCAGCTCTACCAGCTCACCTCGGGCCACACGTCGAGCTGGAACACGGAGTCGCTGCTCGACTCCGTCAAGCAGGGCGCGCTGAGCGGCGTGGTCGCCGGTCCGCTGGAGATCCTGTCCCACTACGGCGGCAAGATCCTCGGCCGGCTCCTCGGCGGCAAGCCGCCGGCCTCGATCATCAGCAAGCGCGTCGACGACGTCCTCAACAAGATCGACGACAAGCTGGACGACGTCACGCCGAACCCGAAGCCCGACGTGCCGCCGGGCGGGGCGGGCAAGCCGGGTGGTCCGGAGGGCCCGAAGGCGAAGGAGGACCTGCCGCCGTCCCCGCCCAACACGCCGCCGGCGGACGTGACCCCGCCGCCGGTCCCGCCGAAGAGGACCGAGACGGCCCCGCCGCCGGTCCCGCCCAAGAGCGACGTGGCCCCGCCTGTTCCGCCCAAGAGCGACGTGGCCCCGCCGGTCCCGCCGAAGACCGTCGGCGACGGCCTCGTGCCCCCGCCCGCCACCGGCCGGCCGAAGCCGGAGACGCCGGCCGGCGCCGGGGCCAAGGACGGGCCGAGCGCCCCCGCGGCGGGGAAGCCGGGCGCTCCGGCCGCCGGCAAGGGCACCGCCCCGGTCACCGGCAAGGGCGACGTCCCGGCCACCCCGCCGAAGGCGGACGTGCCGACGACGGGCAAGGGCGAGGTGCCGACGGCGGGCAAGGGGGAAGTGCCGGGCGCGGGCAAGGGAGACGTACCGACCACGGGCAAGGGCGAGGTACCGACCACGGGCAAGGGCGAGGTGCCCGGCGCGGAGAAGCCCGAGGTCCCGAACGCCCCCAGGACGGAGGGCGGCGACACGGCCGGGGCGGGTGCCGGCGCGGGCAGGACGGGCTCCGGGGACGTGCCGGCGGCCGGAGCGGGCTCCAGGACCGCGGACGCGCCGGGGCCCGTCGGCCGCGCCGCGGGCGACGTGGAGAACCCGCTGGACGACCTGCTGTCCACCCCGGAGGCCCGCTCGGCCTTCGCCAAGGACATCGGCGAGCTCTTCGGCGGGGTCACCCGCAACCTGGAGACCGGGTTCATGCGGCACGGCGCCGGCAGCATCGCGGACTCGTTCGCCGACAAGATGGGGGAGGTGTTCAAGAAGCATCTCGCGCACGAGGGCGCCGAGCAGGCGGGCCAGGACTTCGGCAAGATGCTGACCCAGAAGTGGGGGCGGGCCGGGGCCGACCACGCCGACCTGCCCGAACTCCTCACCGAGGCCATGGGCGACCTGGGCAACCTGGCGCCGCTCAAGAACCTCGCCGACTCGATGCCGACCCTGTTCGCCCGGTCCGAGCACAGCAACGTCCTCGCCCGCGTCTTCAAGCAGGAGAACCCGCTCCAGGGCAGTCCGATGTACCAGCTCGGCGGTGCCGTCGCCTCCCTCCTCAACGAGGGCACGAACGAGATGCTGAGCGAGGGCTTCTACAACCTGATCTTCGGGGACGGCACGTTCAAGGTCAGCGGCGGCCCCTTCGCCTCCGGCGTGGCCATGGGCGCGCTGAGCGCCGGTCTGCACCGGGCGTTCGAGCCGGTCATGGTGAAGTACCAGAACTGGGTCCTCAGCCACCAGCACGCCGACAACCCCACCGACAGCAAGTACTTCGGGCTGCTGCACCCCATCAACATCGCCTCGTTCGTGTCGAACATGACGGGCAACCCGGCCCCGTGGCCGGTCCCCCGCCCCACTGCGGGGGCCGAGGAGACCAGCTTCAGGCAGGACATGAAGGACATGGTGAAGTGGGTCTTCTCCCACCCCATCACCGGCACCCCCTTCTTCGCCGACCTGCCCCAGCGGCCGGACGCCACGGCCGACGACGACGGCGACGGCGACGCCTTCACGCCCCTCGACCTGGACCTCGGGCCGTCGTTCGGCGACGAGATCGCCAAGGACCCGCTGTTCCGCACCGAGTCGGACGGCGACCTGGTCGCGGACGGGGGGCCGGACGCCGTCCTGACCACGGAGGAGGACGCCGGCGGCACCGGCGTCACCGCGCCGCCCCGGGCCACCGTCTCCTCGGACCTCTCCTCCCTGCTGGGCGACGACACGGAGATCCCGGCCCCCTCGCCGGCCGGCCGGCCCGTCACCCTGAGCGGCGGCGACGCGTTCGGCGCCTCCGTGCCCCAGGACACCGACGCCCCGGCGCGGGCACGGACGACGGCCGAGGCCCCCTCCCCCTACGACTGGGAGCACCTGGAGACTCCGGGCGACGACGAGCTCCTGTACCTCCCCGTCGACGACGCCCCGCGCACGGACGGCGAGGACACCCGCGCCGACGACGACAGCGCCCGTACGCCCTCCGGCGACCGGGCCGACGGCAAGGCCGGCGACGGCGGGACCGGCGACGGAGACGACGGGAACGGGAACGCCGTCGAGGGCGGCGACACCGTCGGGAACGACGCCGGCGACACCCACGGCGACGACGGCGGGCGCGACGACGACCCCCCGTCCGGCCCGCCCGTCCGGGACATCCCCTCCGGCATCGCCCTGGGCGTCCTCAGCCCCGCCCAGACCACCGCCCTCCAGTCGATCCCGAAGCGCCCCGGCGTCTTCGTCGTCGGCATGCACACCGACCCGGACGCCCCGAACGACCAGGCCACCGTCCTCAAGGCGCTCGCCGACGCCCACGACGAGGGCCGGCTCGACGGCGTCACCGAGATCCACTTCACCGCCTGCAGCCTCGCCGCGCCCGTGCACGAGGGCACGGTCAGGACCGTGATGAGCGGCCTGTGGAAGCACCGCGCGCAGTCGGGTGCCGCGCCCACGCCGGACCCGCTCACGGCCCGCGCCGCCGACGCCCCCGTCTGGTACGTCCCCACCACCGGCGGCGACCCCGACCGCACGCACCACCTCCTCACCGCCCAGCACATCGGCCTCACCCCCGACGGGAAGATCGCCGTCGTGGACCGGGGCGCCTGGCACGTGTACGGCGACAGCGGCGACCCGGAGCACACCCCGGTCCGGACGACCCCCGACCCGGACGCCCTCCCCGACGACGCGGTCGCCTTCCTCTTCCGCACGCCCGCGGTCGACGCGGAGCACCCGGACGCGGTCAAGTTCGGTGACGGCGACGGCGACGACCGCCCGCCGGCCCAGGACGACCCGCTCGCCTCGGCCCAGGACGCCTCGCTCGACGACATGGACCGCATCGCGTACACGGAAGCCTCGGTCCAGTACGAGAGGAACCTCGCCGCCTATCTGGCCCGGCGGCGGGACGTCCAGGAACTCGCCGGGCAGTTGTCCGGCGTCCTCTGGGACAAGCTCCACCGCATGGAGGGCATCCACGAGCGGCTGGGCACGCAGAGCAACGAGTCGCCCGGCGCCGTGGGCACCGGGTGGGCGCAGCTGGAGCAGGTCGCGAGGAACGGAAACCTGCGGGAACGCATGGCCCTGTACTTCAACGCCATCTCCTCGAAGGCCCTCGGCGAGAGGATCGGTCACGCCCCGGCCCCGCCGTCCTCCATCCTGGACGAGCGCAAGTACCGGTACGACAACCACGAGTTCGTCGCCTACCGCAAGCTCACCGACCAGGTGCCCGCCCTGCGGGAAAAGGTCTCCGCCATGCCGGAGGGGACCGACGAGGAGAAGGAGCGCAAGAAGGAGGCGCGGAGGGACTTCGAGAAGCGCGACCGCAGGTGGAAGCAGCTGTCCGCCGAGCTGAGGAGCTTCGGGGAAGCGGACATCGTGCCCCGCCTGAGCGCGCGGGAGCGGCCGCTCGCCCTGAACGCGGAGAGGAAGGTGCGGTGGATCCCCGGCGGGGCCCGCTACCTCCTGAAGACGGAGCTGCTGTACCTGAAGCAGACCCAGGAGCGTCTGGTCACGGCCGGCACGTCGGGTTCGGGCTTCATGTTCCACCGGTACGCCCAGCTGATGGTCGAACGCGGATGGTTCCCGAGGATCAGCCACAGGACACTGCGACTCGCCATCGTCGCCTCCTTCATCAACCAGGGACACCACTCCCTGCCGGAGGTCATGGCGGGCTCCGCCGCCTTCGCCGCGTACTACCGCGAGAAGCACCCCGGCCGGCCGCTGCCGGACGACATCGCGGCCCTTGAGGCGCCTCCCTCGGAGCCCGGCCGGGACTACTACCGCACCATGAACCTCGTGCCCGAGGCGGAGCTGCGCGCGTACGTCGCGCACGAAGGAAGGTTCCCCGACGAGATCGCCGAACGGACCATGGAGGAACTGCGGCGGACGTACGCGGCGCGGGACGAGGAGAGCGGGCCCGCCGGCAGCGCCTCGGCGGACATGGACCTCGACGAGTCCGTGTCCCAGCCCTCTTCCTCCGGTTCCTCCGGCAGGAAGAGGGGGAACCCCGACGACAGGGACGAGGACGGCGACGTCCTCATGCAGGACCCCAAGCGGCCCCGTCAGGGCGACGACGACGGTGACACGGCCGCGAACGTCCCCGAGAACTCCCCCCACACCCTGCCGGGGCGGGTGCGGCCCGAGGAGGTCTCCCCGGCCGCACGACCGGTCACGGCCGACCGGTGGGCGTCGTGGCGGTGGGCGCCGGGCCGGGAGGACGTGCCGCCGCCCGCCCGGGTCCGTACCGAGCGCTTCGACCCGGCGGCGGACCCGGACGCCACCGGCCCCTTCCCGGGCACGGCGGACCGGCGGAACGAGGACGGGACCCTCGCGGGCCGGCGGACGCTGATCCGCGCGGACGTCGAGCGGTTCGTCGTGCCCGAGGACGGGGACGGCGCGCCGGGCGGGCCCGTCCGGCTGGTGCGGGTGACGCTGCCGGTGGCCGTCGGCGACTCCTTCTCCGCGGCCGACGCGGCCTCGCTGCGCGACCGGATGCAGGGGCTGCTGGACAGCCACGTCAACCTGGGCTTCCGGCTGCCGCGCACCGGCGACCAGCTCCACATGGAGGTGGACCTGGTCCCGGCCCCCGGCGGCGCGGACCTGGTGCGGGTGACCCGGGACGGCGGACCCGGCACCCGGTCCGATCAGCTGAACCTGCGGCTGCACGCCGACGGCTCCGATCCGGACGCGCGCGGCCGCGACGACGCCATGCTGCTGCACGAGCTGCTGCACTACGCGGGGCTGCCGGACCGCTACCACGACGCGGAGACGCTGTTCCGGCACACGCCCGACCGGGCCGACGCGTCCGGGGTCATGGCGACGTCCGTCCTGCCGGACGGAACCCTGCCCCGCCGCTACCTGGAGGCCGTCGAGGACGCCACGGAGTCCGGTTCCGTCCTCCACGACAACGAGGGTCCGGGTTCCTGGACCGTGCCGTCGCCCTCCCCCGTACGGGACATCCCGGCCGGGATCGCCGTCGGCGCCCTCTCCCCCGCCCAGGCCGCCGCCCTGCGGGCGCTCCCCGCGCGCCCCGGCGTCTTCGTCGTCGGCACCCACACCGACCCGGACGCCCCGCACGACCCGGCCGTCCTCCTCAAGGCGCTCACCGACGCCCACGACGAGGGCCGGCTCGACGGCGTCACCGAGATCCGCTTCACCGGCTGCGGCCTGGCCTCCCCCGTCCACGGGTCCACCGTGCGGACGGTGATGAGCGGCCTGTGGAAGCACCGCGCCGAGAACGGCGAGGACAGCCCGCTCACCGCGCTCGCCGCCGACGCGCCGGTCTGGTACGTGCCCGGCGGCGACCGGGTGTTCACCGCCCGCCACGTGGGCGTGACCGCCGACGGCCGGATGACCGTCCTCGGCGGCGCCGACTGGCACCGCTACACCGACACCGGCGCCCCCGACCACACCGCCGAGACCACACCCGCCGGCGACGACGGGGCCCCCGCCGACGCGGAGCGCCTCACGGACGGCGACGAGACCGGCCCGGAGTACGAGGGCGCGGTGCGGTTCGGCGGCGACACCGACGACGAGGACGGGGGCGAGGCCGGTGTCGGGAACGGGGACACGGACGGGGACGACGAGGCCGTCGCGGTCAGCATGCTGGTGGACGGCCTGCCCGACCTCAAGAGGCGGACCGTCTCGTTCGGCAAGGGGGAGAAGACCCTCGGCCCGCAGGACGAGACGGAGCTCCGGAACCTCGCGGCGGAGCTCTTCCCCGAGCTGGTCCGCCGCGCCGGGGACCCCTCCCTGGGCGAGCTGCGCATCGAGATCGTCGCGGCGGGCAACAACCTGCGGCCGGGAGCCGCGGAGAAGACCGGCTGGCAGCGCGCCCAGGCCGTCTCCCTCCTGCTGAAGGAGGAGATCCACCGCCTGGCGCAGGGCCTGAGGCAGGAGAAGGCGATCAGCAGGGCCCAGGCGGAGACGGCGCCCGGCCTGGCGAGCTTCACCCTCCTCTCCCGGGGCCTCACCGGAATCAGGGGGCTCGACACGTCGGGCGACGTGTCCCGGACGGCCCGGCGCCGCCGGGCCACCGCCACCGCGGAGGTCACGTACGAGAGCGCGTACCGTCCCCGGCTCACGCTGTCCGTGGAGACGACCGCCCAGGCGGTGGACCTGTTCCGGCGGATGGCGGACCGTCCCGTGGCCGAGCGCACGGCGGTCTCCCTCGACGAGCTGACCGGTCCGCGGATCTTCTGGAAGTCCTCGTCCGACCTCCCGGACAACCACAACCTGGTCATCCAGGTGCAGACGGCGCAGGGGGGCGGCCAGCGCCACCTGACGGGAAACATGTCGCTCTTCACCCCCGGCACGCTCGTCCACGTGGCCTCCTTCGAACGGACGGACTCCGGCCGCTCCCTGGTGACCCTGCTGGAGGTCGGCCCGGACACCGTGTGGCCGCCCGAGGGTCCGGAGCGGGGCGAGCCGGTCCTCGGCCTGCCCGGTGTCGGCTACCCGGGCCCGAACCGGCCCTTCGACTCCACCCTGAAGTACGTCAAGGAGGACCTGAGGCCGAAGGACGGCGAGGGCAAGGGCGAAGGCAAGGGCAGGAAGAAGGGCAGGGAGAAGGACCCCCGGACGACGGCCGAGGAGAAGCGGAAGCCCGGGACGGAAGCCGAATCGAGCGCGAGCGCGAGCGCGCGGCCGAACCCGGACGCGAACCCGGACGCGAACCCGGACGACGCGCCCCAGACCTCGGGCCACTACGAGTTCCAGCAGGCGTACTACATCCACCGCGGTGAGGTGGACGTGGAGATGGAGGACGGCGAGCCCTACGTCCGCTTCTACACCGCGGTGGTCAGCCGGGACACGGTGACGGCCCACGAGAAGCCCCACGAGTTCACCGCCGAGCACAAGGACGTCCAGCAGCACAAGGACACCGGCGAGGTCGTCGTGGCCACGGGGGACAAGCCGGGCGGAACCCTGTGGGTCGGCATGGGCACCCCCGCGCGGGCCATCGGCTGGGCCATGAAGTACCAGGCACAGTTCCCGGACAAGCAGCCGCTCATCCGTTCCTTCCTCGTCCCCCTGCACGTCTACCAGCGGATCACGTCGGCCTCGGTTCCGGAGCACGACGCCGGTTCGCTCGGGCACCCCTACCGGGGCAGCGCCTCCCTCACGCCCGAGGGGCTGCGCGACCCCGAGGAGAACCCGGAGAGCGAGGTCGAGAAGATCTACCAGGCCCGGTGGAACCGCCGGGCGCCCGGCTCGGCTCCCGTCCCGATTCCGGAGCACACGGAGACCGACAGGTCCCACGGCGCCGACGAGGACCCCGAGCCCACCGTCGACCGCCCCCTCGCCGGACGGCCCGTCAACACCGACCAGTCCGGCGAGCGCAACCAGTTCGGCGTGCGGGGCGAGAACCTCCTCCTGCTGCGCAGGAGCATCCGGCCGCACTCCCTGATCACGTACTACGGCAACCGGGAGAAGCCCGGCCTGACCCCCGACGGGGACACGGGGCACTACCGGGACGGCGACGCGGTCCACGTCGACGTGCTGCGCGACCGCCTCGGCATCCCGTCCGTCGACGCGCCGCAGCTGAAGGACCGGTACAACCCGTGGGTCCAGAACGCGGGGCACGTCAACTCCCCCGACGTCCTCCGGGGGATCTCCGGCCAGCTGCGGCAGTTCCACGAGACGTGGAAGCAGTCCCGGCAGCGGCCGGCCGAGCGCAGGGTGGGGTACCTCCTGGAGCCCGACATGCCTCCGGAGCCCTACGGGAACCGGCCCAACCTGGCCTTCGGCAAGCGGCTCGCCGATCTCAAAAAGTTCCTGGACGAGCACAAGCAGTACCTGACGGACCCGCAGAACAAGCCGGTCCCGCTGGACTTCCTCGGCACGCCCGACCCGGACCTGAAGTCCCCCGCCGACCTCGACGCCCGTGCCGCCGTGGAGACGTTCATGAAGAACACGGTCCTGCCCTGGGCCTCCCACGCCGAGATCGGACTCGTCCTCTCCCTCCAGAGCCAGGAGGTCAAGAACGACCTCAACATCACCGACTCGCCCTTCGTCCACGACTTCGACGACATGCGGCGGCGACAGCCGGAGGAGGCCCACCTCCAGCGCCAGGTGGGCGAGGAGCTCACCGGGCTGTGGCGGGAGGGCACGTCCCCGCACCGGGTGATCGACCGCCTGATCCGGGACTACCCCGAACTCGCCCTCCTCTACAAGGAGATCTGCGCGACGAGCGAGGGATACACCTTCTTCCAGCACGCGCAGATGGTCCTGGGCCAGTACCTCAAGCTCGCCCACCGCGACCGGGACAGCGCGGAGCGGCTGGTGCCCGTGGACGCGGTCGTCAAGGCGATCCTCTTCCACGACATCGAGAAGGCCAACTCGAAGCTGATGTACGGGGGCGACGGGAAGTCCAAGGCCAGGAAGGCGGAGCTCCACGACCACGAGGCCGAGCACCGGGGGGCCGTCGAGGTCATGAACCGGTACCGCTACCTGTGGGGCGACGTCGACAAGGACCCGTCCGCCCGGTTCGCGTACCGGGCGGCCGTCATGATGGTCGACTCCGACCCCTTCGGCTTCTACTACCGGGACAAGCACCACTTCCTCCGGCCGAAGGGCTCCGACGACGACGCCAGGGCCGAAAGCGGCAGGCTCAACCGCGACGTGACCTTCCACTGGATCGTGGAGTCGGCCATGAGGCTGCGCGGGCGCGATCTGGTGACGTCCGACGGCGACGTGCGCCGCCTGGCCGAGCTGACCACGGAGGACACCGAGGACATCCGCCGGCTGTTCCACGAGTTCCACCAGTACTACCAGGCGGACTTCTCCTCCTACACGACCTACAGCACGTACGTCGGCTACAAGGAGCCGCGGACCACCCCGGAGGAGCGAGCGCGGGCCGAGGAGAACGCCAGGACCACCCGGCGGCGGGCCGAGGAGAACGCGGAGCGCGAGAAGCAGGGGCTCGATCCCCTGCCGCAGCTGCCCCCCGCGCCCTCCTTCAGGATCGCGTCCCGCGAGCTCGACGCGGTGAAGTCCGGCCAGAAGACCTTCACCGAGCTCTTCGCCCCCGTGCCGGAGAAGAAGAAGCTGGTGCTGAACCCGGACAATCCCTACGGCACCGGCCCCAGGACGGCCGAGACGTCCCCGGTGCGGGGGAGGTCCTCGCTGCGGTTCGTCTTCGCCGACCTGGAGCGGCACTACGGGATCGCGACCATGTTCGACGATCCGGAGGGCCTCTCCCCCCACAAGGACTACGAGGGCATGTACCACGAGCTCGCGAAGATGTTCGAGAGCGAGGAGAGCTTCAGGGAGCACTACCAGCGCGTCGGCGGGGAGCGGATGCGCCAGGAGGCGAAGTACCTGGGCGACGAGAAGAACGCGAAGGGGGACGACTCCGAGGCACCCGCCCAGAAGAAGGTGAAGAAGGTCACCAACCTGCTGGACGAGGAGGGCGCGGACGACCTGTTCATCGAGTTCGGGAACGACCGGACCTCCGCCCCGACCGCCACACCCTCCTCCGCCACACCCTCCTCCGCCTCCGCCGACGCCCTCGACGACGCCCCCGCCACCGTCCGGGCCTCCGACGAGCGGATCGGCGAGCTCGTCGAGGCCCTCACCCGCTCCCACCAGGACAACGGCACCCGCCACCTCGTCGACCCCGACGCCGGCGACGCCGAGGCGGACAGGATCCGCGGTGCCGTCGGACGCTTCCCCCGGGACGACCGGTTCTTCACGCTCGCCAGTCACATCACGGGGAACGACGGGGCGCCCGTCTGGCGCGGGCAGCGGGTCACGCCCGGCGAGCTGGCCGCCGTGCTGTCCCGGCTCGCCGACCAGGGGGCGTGGGACACCGCGAAGCCGCTGCGGTTCGCCGCCTGCGGGCTGGGCGGGGACGTGGAGCGCTCGTACGCCGCCGACACGCTGCGGGAGCTGAGGAGGCTCCGGCCCGAGCTGCCGCTCACCGCGTACGCCCCCCGGTCCACGCTGTGGTTCGTCCCCTCGGTGACCGGTACGGACCCCTCGGGCACCGGGCACACGGTGGTGGCCCGGAAGGTCGCCTGGGGTGCCGACGGCACGCCCCGGCTGGTCCCCGACCACTGGGTCCGGCTGTCCCTGCCGGCGGACGGGGACGGCGCGGTCGAGGCCACCCTGCTCGGCGCCCACATGCCGCCGGACGGCGTCCTGCCCGACGACGCGCTCTCCCCCGACGACGTGCCGGTGACGACTCCGGCGCCGGAGGGCTATCTCGTCGACGACGGCCCCGCGGACGGGGACTCCTCCCGCGCCGTGCCGTTCGGCCCGGCCTCGGACGCCGGCGACGGCCGGCCCGAGAGCAGCGCCGCGGCCCTACGCCGCGAGGAGGCCCGGCGCCGCGCCGCCACCGACCACGGCACCGACGCCCGGCGCCGCGACGAGGCCCGGCGCCGCGCCCTCGCCGAACGCGTCGTCGCCGCACTCCTTGCCACCCCGCGCCCCGCCGCCGACGGCTCCCGCGCCGACGACACCTCCCGCGTCAGCCCCGGAAGCCCTCACGACGCCGTCACCGCCACCACCTCCTCCTCGGAGGACTCCCCGTCCCCGAGGGCCCCCTGGTACACCGCCCGGCAGGCGCTCGGCGACGGGCAGGTCATGACCGTGACCGGGGCTGCCCCCCGGCGCAAGGACCTGGAGAGGGCCCTGGCACCCCTGGCGGAGAGGCTGGGCGGAAGGGAGACGGTCGACCGGATCGCCCGGAAGCTGGCCCCGCTGCTCGGCGGGAACACGCCCGCCGACTGGGACGGGTTCCTGCGCAAGGGCGCGGCCTTCCCCCTCGGCGACAGGACCGTGATCGTGACCGCCGGGCCGAGCGGTCTCACCCACTCCTCGGTCCAGCCCGAGGGGCAGCCGGCCCCGTACGCCTCGCGCAACCAGCCCGTCGCCGGTCACGTCCAGTCCTCCGGCGGCAACCTCGGGTTCTCCGGCGGCCTGGACGCCGTGACGAAGCTGGCGGGCCTGGGGGCCCCGACCGGTGTGACCCCGACCGTCAAGGTCCAGGCCGGCGGCTCGTACGGCTCGGCCCGCACCGCCACGGCGGAGACCCAGGCCGCAGGACGGACCGTGCTCAAGGCGATGAACGAGTTCACCGGTGGCGTGGCCCTCCGGGTGCACGTCATCGGGAGGAACGGCGACGCCTCCACGGCGGAGGCGTCGCTCCCCGTGCAGCTGAGGTTCGCCTTCCCGGCGGACGTCACCCCCGACGCGCCGGAGGACGACTGGCACGTCGTCCGGCCCGAGGCGCTCAAGACCGTGCTGTCCACGGTCAACGCGATCGCGCCGGGACCGCTCCTGGTCGACCTCGCCGCCACCCTGCACAAGGCCGGGTTCGCCCCGGACGCCGTCTCCCGGTTCGTCTCCGACGTCGCCGACGACTTCTTCAACGAGAAGTCCCTCAAGGACGGCAACCAGTGGTGGAGCACCGGGAGTCTGACCTCCCGGGCGTTCAGCGGCGGAGGGCTGCGGAAGTCGCTCGGCGGCCACTTCGTCGTCGGCGCCGCGCTGACCGGCCTGCGGCCCAAGGGCACCACCGGGAGCGCGCTGCGGGTGCGGGAGGACTTCTCCGCCACGTTCGGCGTGAAGTCGAGCAACAAGCACGCCGACAGGTCGGGCATCGCGTTCGGCGCGACCGTGCCGCTGAGCACCTCGGCGTTCTCCTTCGCCCCGAACGGGGAGCTGGGCTTCAGCGCGTCCCGCACGCACAACTTCGACGTCGGCGGCTCCGACAAGGGCAAGGTGAAGATCAAGCACAAGGAGGAGATCCAGGCCGAGTACCACGCCACGGCCCGATTCCACGTGGAGTTCCTCTCGACGTCCAGGCGTCCGCCGCTGACCTTCACCTCGACGGTGGAACTGGCCGTGGGCGTCCCCGCCTCCCGGTCCGCCGACTTCGAGGACCTGCTGCTCGGCCCGGAGGCGGAACGGACCCCGGCGAAGGAGCAGCCGGTCCGGGACACCTCCGAGGTGGCCCACCACCCCTCGCGCCTCCAGACGGCGGGGGCGGCCGTGCTCGCCGCGCTGCGGCCGGCCCGCAAGGAGCCGTCCGCCCTCCTCGACCGCACGACGGCGCCGCCGTTCCCGAAGAGGCCGGTGACCGGCCCGGCGGGGCTGCTGAAGGCGTCCGAGCGGCACCCGATCGAGATCGCGGCCCCCGGCGGCCGGCTCCCGGCCGGTGCCGCGTGGGCGGGCCTGGACGGCAACCCGCGGGTGACGCCGGTCGCCCTGGACCAGCTGTACACGCCGGTCCCTCCGGGCGCCTCCGCCCCGGCCCTCCGCTACCAGGTGGACGCCCTCGGGCGGATCACGGGCGTGCAGCGGCTGCGTCCCTCCACCTTCGCCGAGGCGTTCGGCACCCTGGAGACGGCGGACCACGCGGCCCGGCTCGCCGAGCTCCACGCCGGCCACCCTCAGCTCGCCTTCGACGTGCGGTCCACCCCGGACGGCCCGTCGGTCCTCGTCCCGCCCGGCCTCGCCGGCGTCCCGCGGCTGCCCGTCCGGCCCGGCCCGGACGGGACACTGACCGTGCTCGGCACCGTGCACCACCCGATCGAGCACGCCCCCGGCCCCGACCGGACGACGGCGGAGACGACGGCGCCAGAGCCCCGTGACGTCCAGGACGTCGTCGTCGACCTGCGCCGCCTCGGCTCCCTCGACCAGCCGGTGGCCGTACGGGTCGACCCGGGGTATCCGCACGCCGACGCCCTCGCCCACAGCCTCCGGGACGACCCCGGCCTGACCGTCCTCCAGGACGGCGGGACCCCCCGGGCCGTCGAGGACCGGCGACCCAGCGGCTACGCGGTCGAGGTGGCGGCGGACGGCACCGTCACCGGACCCGTCCGCCGGCGGGACTTCGCCAAGGACCCGAGGGAGCCGGCCGCCCTCGCCTCGCGCACCGGCCTGGGCTCCGGTGTGGCCTCCGAACTTCCCGGCGGCGAGCAGGTGCTGAAGGCCGCGCGGAACTGGCTCGACAGCCATCTGGAGCGGAACGGCCTGAAGAACGGGCTGGACGAGGAGCGGTACGCGCAGTTCCACCGGGAGCTGGAGGCGTCCTTCGGCACGCCCGCCCTGCGGGCCCACTTCGCCGACCTCCTCGGCTCGGGCGTCCCCCTCGTCCTGCACGTCGGCGGCCGGGAGATCCGGCTGCACCTGCGCAGCGAACTCCTCGACCTGTGGGGCAGGTCCACCGAGGACGGCCTGTCGACGACCCGCGCGGTGACCCACAGCACGAACCAGGCCGTCGGCGTCGGCGACCAGAGCGGCGGCTCGCTCTCCCTCGGCTTCACGCCGCGGTTCGAGCCCCAGAAGGACCACCGGATCGAGATGCCCTCCGCCCGGATCGGCGGCGGCGTCACGTTCTCGAACACCAAGGAGTCGGTGGCCGCCACCGTCAAGACCTCCCGCGAGCAGGAGACCAGCGGCGGCCACACCGTCTTCTCCTACGAGGTCGTCCACCACCTGACCGCCACGGTCCACGCCAGCGGGGGCGAGCTGGTCTCCGGGACCGCGTTGACCGTCGAGGGCCCCGGCGTGTCCGCGAAGGTCCGTGTCGGTGACGACCACCTGGCGGCCCCCGGCGCGCCCGTCTCCCCCGCCGTCGGCACCGTGCGGGACCACGTCGCGGACGACACCGCGTGGGAGAACCACACCGAGCGGCGGGTCATGCCGGCCCTCCGCCAGGGCACCGGAACCATCCACCCCGAATTCCTCGGCACCTCCCACCTCGCCCTCGTCACGGCCCGGACGGTCGCCGGGGACAGCGGAGAGAACCCGCCCCAGGGCCTGGACGACGCGTTCGCGCGGCACTCCGAGGACGCCGTCGGCGCCCTGCGCCGGGGTCTCACCCAGGAGATCGAGAAGGTCTTCACCCCGACCTTCCTCCAGTCCCGGTTCGAGCAGCTCATCGGGGCGGACGGCGCGGTGTTCCCGCTGCCGCGGACCTCGTCCGGCCGCTCGCAGGCCCTCGTGATCCGGCTGCGCGCGGGCCGGCTCCAGCACGAGGGGACCGGCGCCGGGACCAGCCTGGGATACGTGGCGGAGACCGGCACCAAGTCCAGTACAGCCACCACCCGTTCGTACAACTTCGGCTTCGGCGCCGGCGCCGGCGGCTTCGCCGGTCTCACCGACCGGGGCGTCTCGGTCGCCGGAAGCGCGACCCTGGACTACACCCGTACGCACACCGCGGTGCGGACGGACGCCTCGGCGAACACCCTGTCCTCGACCCTGACGCACAAGGGCACCACCCACCGCTACCGCGCCGACGCCCACTACGAGATCACCCACCACACCTGGAAGCCCGCGGACCGCCTCACGACCGGCCCGTCGGACCACACCACGACGACGCGGTACGTGCAGGTGAACGGCGGTCTGGAGCTGTCCGTGCCCGAACCCGAGGCCCGCGCCCTGGCCCTCGACGTGCCCGCCGGGCCCTCCCCCGCGGCCGGGTCCGCCTCCGGGTCCGGCACCACCGCGGGGAACCGCGTGTACCTCGACGCCGACCTGGCGAAGGCCGTCGCGCACGTGGAGAAGCTCGACGCGGAGCACGTCCTGCCGACCGTCAGAAGGCTGCTCGGCGCCCTGCCGGACATGCCGGCGGACGTCGACGGCAGCATCCCCACCGATCTGTCCCGGGGCCTGAGCGCGGTCTTCTCCGCGGAGTCGCTGCGCGCCGACTTCACCGCGCTCACCACCACCTCGGTACGCCAGCTCGTCACGCTGCGGCAGAGGACCGGTGGCACCCGGCTGATCGGCATCCGGGTCAAGGCCGAGCTCGGCGCCCCGGCCCACACCGGCTCCCGCGACACTGCCACGCTCGTCACCGGCGACACCGCCACGGCGTCGGGCGCGTCCGCCACCGGGACGTCGAACAGACTGAGCCTGCAGGGGACCCTCGCCGTGAAGGGGCTCGACGCGGCGGGCAAGCCGGTGGCCGGGGTCAGGGCCGGCGGCGGCCTGGAGGGGACCACCGGCTCGACCCGGACCGAGACCTCCTCGGAACGCGACCAGCACACCCTGGAGTTCACCGGTGCGGTCCAGCAGTTCACGCACCCGGTCAGGTACCAGGTGGACATCTTCGAAGCCTCCGAACCCCACCAGCTGGCCCAGATGGCGGAAACCGCGCTCAAGGCCCCCGCGCGGCTCGTCGACCGGGCCACGGACGGCCGGGCCGAACGCTGGCTGGCCGACCGGTGGGGCGAGCAGTGGGATCGGTTCTTCCCGTCCGGCCACACGCCGAAGCAGAACGAGACGATCCCCGGCAAGACGGTCCGGCTGCTGGTCCCCGACCACCTGACCGGGGAGACCGCCCCGGCGCCCCCCGCGCGGGCCGAGCCGAAGGTCTCGGTCCGCCCGCAGGGCCCCTCGGTCGTCCCGCCGCGCGTCGAACGGCTCGGCACGGCCCTGGCCTCCGAGATCCAGGCCCTGTCCCTGCCGAAGCTCGACGCGGTCGTGAAGTGGCTGCCCACCGCCGCCGCCCGGCCGCACCGGGTCGAGGCCGGGGACACCGACGCGCTGACCCGCGGGGACCTCGCCCCGACGACCCTGGCGGGCCTGCGGACCGACCTGCTGACCACCGAGCGGAACCTGCGCGCCCACGTCCGGCAGCTGCTCGGCGGGGGGTACGAGGTCCCGGTGGCGGGCACCGGGAAGGTCACCGTACGGCTCCTCGTCCACCGCACCACGCACATCGCCTCGGAGACCCTCGACACGAACGTGGAGACGGGCGCCCGGGAGCGGGAGGCGGAACGCGAGCGGGAGAAGGGCACGACCGCCTGGTCCGCCTCGGCCGCCCCCGACGTCCGCCTCCACTCCACGAGCCTCGGAGAACCGGGGGAACCGGGTGCCTCCGAGCTCGCCGTGAACCTGAACGCGCAGCTCCTCGGCATCGGCGGAGAGTCCGGGAACAACCTCGGCACCAGCCGGAGCGAGACCGTCGACGAGCGGGACAGGAAGAAGGGGCTCCAGCACTACTACAGGGCCGACGTCACCTGGGTCCTCACCGGCAGCCGGAACACCACCGTCGAGATCGAGGTGCCCGGCGGCCTGATCGGCCTCCTGTCCGACACCGCGGTCGACACCCTGCTGAAGAACCACCAGGACGACTTCGGCGCGAAGCCGACCCCGAAGACGAAGGAGACGACGGAGACGACGGAGACGACGACGAAGGAGACGACGACGAAGGAGACGAAGGAGGCGGAGGAGACCACGGAGACCACCAGGACCACGGGGACGCCCGGGCCTCCGAAGCGGAGCCGCCCCACCGTTTCCTTCAGCCTGCCCACCGTGGACTGGACGTCCTGACCCGTTCGCGGCGGATCTGAACCGGTGCCGGCGTTCCGTACGTTCCCCCGGGAGCGCACGGAACGCCGGGCCCCCGGCCCGCCCGAACCCCAGGACAGGAACCCGCCATGACCGACCCCGAGCCCCGGCCGGAGTTCCGGCTCGCCTCCGTCTTCGACCACGCGGACCCGGTGACGGGTCCGGGCTTCGCCACGGACCACCCGGTGGTCGAGGACCCCGAGCTGCACGCCCTGCTGCTGGAGCGGCTGGCGGCCGGGACGCCCGTGCTCGCGACGCCGGTCCTGATGGACGACGTGCTCGACGCCTCCCGGGTCGCGGAGGTGCCGCTCACCTTCCGTACGGACGGGCGGTGGGTGTGGACGGACACCGTCACCTACTACCTGGAGCACTACGCGCTCGCCCCCGACCCGGAGCTGCTGGCGCACCTGGGCGACCCCGGCTACACGGCGCCCGGCCCCCTCGGGCAGGACGTCGTCGAGCGCGCCGCCGCCTTCGTCCTGACCCCGGCGCCGGAGGGGACCGAGGTCCATCCGCTGGGCTGACCGGGGATGGTGAACCGCGGGGCGGCGCCGGTCCGTTCGTACGTGCGCGGAGGGTTCGCGACGACCGAGGGGAATGACGGTGGACGACAACGAGGTGCGGGCCGGAAGAGACGCCGGGCGGGACGCGGCATCCATCAGCCTGCCCGCGGTCGCCTGGCAGCAGGCGGACGAGGAGCCGGAGGGCGAACCCGGGCCGAAGCCGGAGACGGAGCCGGGCGGGGAGCCGGACGGAGGGGCCGGGAGCCGACCGGTCACGGGAGCCGTGGCTCCCGGACCCGTCTCGGAGGCCGATGCCGAGCCGGAGCCCCCGGCCGCGACCACCGGCGCCGCCCCGGCCGTCCCCGCCGCCGGCGGGACCGGGAGCGATGCCGAGGCCGGCACAGGAACGACCGGCCCCGAGGACGCTCCAGAGGGCGCCTCCGCGGAGGGCGCGCAGGCCGCCTCCGACGCGGACGGCCTCGCCGCGCAGGCCGCGGGAGCGGCCGGAACGGCGGCGCGGGCCGGATCCCGGCCCGCCCGGCGGCTGTCGAAGCCGGTGATCGCGGCGGCGGCCACCTCGGGCCTGGTCCTGATGGGCGTGCCGCTGCTGCTCTCGCAGATCGGCGGCGGCGGCGGTTCGGGACCCGGTTCCCTGCCGCCGCGCCCCACCGGGTACAGCCAGGCCGACGGTGGCCCGGGAGGCTTCGTGCCGCGGGCCGACGCGCCGGAGAAGGGCTCCGGGCTGCCCGGCCCCCTCGCACCGGGGACGACGAGCGCCCCGGGAAGGACGTCCCCGGTCGCCGGGAAGGCCCCCCTGTCCACGAGCGTCGCCGGGGCCGGCGCCGGAGTGGGCGCCGGGGTCGGCGCGGGCCCGGCGCCCACCTCGTCCCGGGCACCCGGCTCCTCCCAGGAGCCCGCCTCCTCCCGGGCACCCGGTGCGGGACGGAGCCCGGCGCCGACCTCCGCCGCCGGGGCCGGTTCCGCGCCCACCACGGCCCCCGCCGCGCCCCGGGAGACCACCGCCGCCCCGCAGAAGCCGGTCACCCAGGCACCCCCGCCCCCTCCGGCGAAGGAGCGGTACTCGGCCGTGGCGGGGCCGGACTGCGCGGGCAGCGGCGCGAGTTTCACGTACAGCGGCTGGTACACGGACGGCAAGGAGGGCTGGCAGAAGTACGGCTCCGGCGGCCACGCGGGCGACGGCTGCAACGGCAGCTTCCTCTCGCTGCCGATGTCCGGGAAGGCGGGCTCGGACGCCGGGAACGCGCTGCGCTGGACCTTCCGCACCGGCGCCGTCACCTCCGGTACCTGCCAGGTCTCGGTGCACATCCCGAACAACGGCGACATCAAGGCGGTCGGCGGCAGACCGGCGTACTACACGGTGCACGCGGGAACCACGGGCAGCGATCCGATCCTGCGGTCCTTCAACGTCGACCAGCCGTCCCTGCGGGGCCAGTGGGTGAGCGCGGGCAGCGTCCGCATCACCGGCGGCGTGCTGACGGTGAAGCTGCACGACCGGGGCCTGGACTGGTCCGGCTCGCAGAAGACCTACGCCCATCACGCGGGCGACGCCGCCCGTGTCCAGTGCACCTCCGCCTGAAAGGGATCAACCACGCATGTCGCGCCATGTGCTGACCGTGAGCGCCGAGGCGCAGCACGACCGCCCGTCCGCCGGCGGCCCGTACCGCACGATCGGGGCCGCTCTGGAGGCCGCGCGCAGCGGCGCGGTGATCTCGGTGCGCCCGGGCCGGTACGAGGAGAACCTGGTCGTCACCAAGATGGTGACGATCACCGCCGAGGACCCGAACGGGACCGTCCGGATCGTGCCGCCCCGGGGAACGGTGGTGCAGGTGGTGGCCGAGGCGGTGCAGCTGACGGGGCTGCTGCTCCAGGGCCTGGACGACGAGCTGCCCGTCGTGGACGTGCCGCGCGGGCAGGCGGCGCTCCAGGACTGCGAGGTGGTGGGGAACGCCTGGACGGCCCTGCTGACCCGGCAGCAGGGCTCGCTGGCGATGCGGGGCTGCCGGGTGACCAACCCGGGTGGGGCGGGGATCGTGGAGACGTCCACCGGCACCAGCGTGATCGACGGCTGCGTGGTGGAGCACCTGGGGACCTCGGCGGTGGTCATCGGAGAGCGGGCCAATCCGACCTTCCGCAACTGCGTGCTGCGCGACGCCCGGGGCAACGGGGTGTGCGCGAACGGCGAGGGCCGGGGGCTGATCGAGAACTGCGAGATCTCGGCGACCGACAAGCCGGCCATCGCCCTGGAGCAGAACAGCGCCACCCGGGTGGTGCGGACCTCGGTGCGGGACTGCCTGCTCGGCGTGTACATCAGCTCCAAGGAGCGGGTGGTCCTGGAGGACTGCTCGGTGTCCGCGACGAAGGTGCACGGCATCGCGCTCGCCGAGGGCACCGATCCGGTGCTGAGCCGCTGCCGGGTCTCCCGGACCAAGGGCAACGGCGTCCATGTCACCGGGCGTTCGCGCGGCACGTTCGAGGAGTGCGAGGTCACGGCGGCCGAGGGCACCGGCATCTGGGTGGAGGAGTCCTCGGGCCCCTCGTTCAAGCGGTGCGCGGTGCGGGACGCGAGGGAGGCCGGGGTCCAGCTGACCGGGGACAGCGCCCCGGACTTCGACCGGCTCACGGTGCGCGGCGGCGCGGGGGCGGGGGTGCGCGTGCTGGAGGGCGCGAACCCGATGCTGCGGCGTCTCGGCGTGTCGGACGTGGCCGGAGCGGGGGTGGAGGTGACCCGGGGAGGCCGGGGCCGCCTGGAGGGTTCGGAGATCTCCGCCACCGGGCAGGCGGGGGTGCGGATCGCCGACGGCGGCGACGCGTACGTCGGCACCACCACGGTCCGGGAGACCGGCGCGGCCGGCGTGTCGGTCGGCGGGGGCGGGACGGCGACGCTGCGGGACTGCGAGGTCGCCGACGCGCCGCAGGAGGGGGTACTGGTCGAGGACGGCGGGGAGCTGACCGCGGCCCGCACCCGGGTGCGGTCCTGCCGGCGGTACGGATTCCGGGTCGCGGCGGGCGGCCGGGCCTCGCTGAACCGCTGCGAGGCGGTGGACAACACCGGCGACGGCATCCGCGTGGACTCCACGGAGGCGGTACGGGTGCACGACTGCACGGTCTCCGGCAACGGCGGCTCCGGGCTGCGCCGGCTCACGCCGTCGGCGCGGCTCGCGGTGGAGAACCTGACCAGCACGGAGAACGAGCTGCCGGACGCGTACGGGGAGTCGGCGGCCGAGGCCGGCGGGCCGGGGCCGGAGCCGGACGGGCCTCGCGGGGCGGAGGTCCGCGAGGGCGCTCCGGACGGCTCCGCCCGCGAGGGGGCGGAGGCGGCGGCACCCGCCGCGTCGCGCCGGCCGGACGGGCCGCTGGAGGCGCTGGACGCGCTGGTGGGCCTGGACGGGGTGAAGGAACAGGTCGCCACTCTGGTCAACCTCAACAAGCTGGCCCGGCGACGGGAGCTTGCGGGGATGCCCGCGCTGCCGATGAGCCGCCACCTGATCTTCGCGGGGCCGCCCGGCACCGGCAAGACGACGGTGGCCCGGCTGTACGGTTCGATCCTCGCCGAGCTGGACGTCCTGCCGTCGGGCCATCTGGTGGAGGTGGCGCGGGCGGACCTGGTGGCGTCGATCATCGGCGGGACGGCGATCAAGACGACGGAGGTCTTCCAGCAGGCGCTGGGGGGCGTGCTGTTCATCGACGAGGCGTACACCCTGTCGCAGGGGACCGGCGGCAGCGGGCCGGACTTCGGCCGGGAGGCCATCGACACGCTGGTGAAGCTGATGGAGGACCATCGCGACGAGGTCGTGGTCATCGTCGCCGGGTACTCGGAGGAGATGCGGGGCTTCCTGGACTCCAACCCGGGCCTGGCGTCCCGGTTCAGCCGCACCGTGGAGTTCGAGAACTACGCGGACGACGAGCTGACCACGATCGTCGCGATGTCCGCCGCCTCGCACGGCTACCAGCTCGCCGACGGCACCCGCGAGGCGCTGACGCTGCACTTCGGGACGATGGCGAAGGGCGCCGACTTCGGCAACGGCCGGGCGGCGCGCAAGGTGTTCGAGGAGATGGTGGACCGGCAGGCGTCCCGGCTGGCCGCCCTGCCCGAGATCGGCAACGCCGACCTGGCGCTGCTCACGCCGCAGGACGTGGGGGCGGAGGCAGCCAGGGCGGTCGCGGCGTCCGGCGCGCCGGCGGAGCGCAGGACGGAACTCCTCGACGAGCTGCGGGCGATGATCGGCCTGCCCGCCGCCAAGGAGCAGGTCGAGGACCTGGTGAATCTGATCAAGCAGGTCAACCGGCGCAAGGAGGCCGGGCTCCCGACGGCCACGATCAGCCATCACGTGGTCTTCTCGGGCCCGCCCGGCACCGGCAAGACCACGGTGGCCCGGCTGTACGGGCAGCTGCTCGCCGAGCTGGGCGTCCTGCCGGGCGGTCAGCTGGTGGAGACGGCGCGGGCGGACCTGGTGGGCCGGTTCGTCGGCCACACCGCGCAGTTGACGAAGGACGCCTTCGACCGGGCGCGCGGCGGCGTGCTGTTCATCGACGAGGCGTACACGCTGACGCCGCGCGGCGGTACGGGCAACGACTTCGGGCAGGAGGCGGTGGACACCCTCATGAAGCTGATGGAGGACCACCGCGACGAGGTCGTGGTCATCGTCGCCGGGTACGCCGACGAGATGCGGGGCTTCCTGGACTCCAACCCGGGCCTGGCGTCCCGCTTCTCCCGTTCGGTCGTCTTCGAGCACTACACCGACGAGGAACTGGTGCGGATCGTGGAGGCGTTGTCCGACAAGGCGGGGTACGTGTGCCCGCCGGAGACGCTGGCGGCGCTGGGCGAGCTCTTCGCGGCGGTGCCGCGCGACCGGAACTTCGGCAACGGCCGCTTCGCCCGCCAGGTCCTGGAGACGATGATCACCCGGCAGGCGGGCCGGCTCAGCCGGCTCGATGTCGACGACGTGGCCGAGCTGAGCCTGCTGCTGCCCCAGGACGTGCCCTGGGACCGGGTGCCGGACGGTGTCGCGTGAGGCGGGGCGGGGCGGCGGTCCTCCCGGCGGCCCTGCTGTGCGGGACCCTGGCCCTGCTGCCGGGGAGCGCGGCGGCCGTGCCGGGCCCGGACGGCGGGACCGGCGCCGGGGCGGTGGCCGGCACGGCGGGCACCGATCCCGCCTCGCTGCCCGCCGTCACGCAGCGGCTCTCCGGCGACGCCTGCCGCAAGGCGTCGGACCGGAAGGTCACCGGACTCCCCTGGCCGCAGGCGCTGTTGCGCCCGGACACGGTCTGGCCGCTGTCCGAAGGGGCCGGGGTGACGGTGGCCGTGGTGGGCTCGGGGGTGGACGACGGCGCCGGGCTGCTGGGCGACCGGCTGAGGCGGACGCCGCGCCTCTTCGCCGGCGGCGGCGGGGCCGCGGACTGCGTCGGGCACGGTACGTTCACGGCCGGCCTGATCGCGGCGGCCCGCACTCCGGGCGCGGGGTTCGCGGGGATCGCGCCCGAGGCGCGGATCCTCGACGTGCCGGTCACCGACCGGCGGGGCGACACCACCCCCGAACTCCTCGCCCGGGGCATCCGGGCGGCCGTCGGCGGCGGCGCCCGGGTGATCGCCGTGGTGGCGGTGGCGGGCACGGACAGCCCGGCGCTGCGGAACGCCGTGCGGTACGCGGTCGCCGAGGGCGCGGTCGTGATCGCCCCGGCCGCACCGGACGGGGCGAAGGGCCCGGCGTACCCGGCGGCCCATCCGCAGGTGGTGGCGGTGGCGGCGACCGGCCCCGGCGGGAAGGCGTCCGGGCAGGCCCCCGAGGGCCGGGTGGACCTGACGGCACCCGGCGAGGCGGTGATGGGCCCCGGGCCGGGCGGCCGGGGCGCTTTCACGGCCTCCGGGCCGAGCTACGCGGCGGCGCTGGTGGCCGGTACGGCGGCCCTCGTCCTGGACCGCCGACCGGAGTTGAGCGCCGAGGCGCTGGTCCACCGGCTCCGCGCCACCACGACGGGGCCGGGCGGGCCGGTGCCGGACCGGACGCGGGGGTACGGCCCGGTCGATCCGATCGCCGCCGTCACGGCCGTGCTCCCCGAGGAGCGGGGCGGCGCGGCGGTCCGGGCGGTGGCTCCCGGAGTGGTGATGCCGCCCGCGCCGGGACCGTCCGCCGCCGGGTCCGCCGGGTGGGTGGCGGCCGGTTCGCTGGCGGTGCTGGCGGGGGTGGCGGGTGCGGCCGCCGTCCTGCCGCGGGGCCGCCGGCGGGGGTGGCGGCCGGGCGGCTACCGCGCCCCGGAGGCCGTGAGAAGCAGCGGGCCGGAGCCGTTCCCGCCTTCCTAGGCCCGCGCGTCAGGAATTCCGCCGGACGCGCGGGCCTGGTCCGCGGCGCGTGCGGGGCCGCCGGGGCCATCCGCCCCCAGGGCACCGGTACTTCACGCCGATCAGAAGAACAGGGGGCGTTACCGGACAGCCCTCGATCACACCTGAACATTAGTCATGCATTAGTCGAGATTGCCAAAGTCGTTCCCACCAGTCCGACGTGCCCGGAGCCGTCGGCAGATCGGTGCCGCCGTCCGCCACCCCCGAGTCGCCGACGCGCGGCGGGGAGGAACGACCGGGGTGACCAGGCACGAAGACGGGGCCGACGGCGCGGTCCGCGCGGGAGCGGGGCCGGACGTCCACGCGGAGGCGCGGCCCCGCCCCACCATGGACCGCGACACCCTGGCGGAGCTCCACCGGCTGCACGCCTCCGCCCTGTTGCGCGCCCTGCTCCGCCTCACCAGCGGGGACCGGGGCAGGGCCGAGGACATGCTCCAGGAGACCTTCCTGCGCGCCTGGCAGAACCCCCAGGCGCTCGTCCGGGGTCCGGAGCACGGCCGGCCCTGGCTGTTCACCGTCGCCCGCCGGATCGCCATCGACCACTTCCGGGCGCAGTCCGCCCGGGTGAAGGAGCTGGGCGACGAGACGCCGGAGGACCGTGCGGGCCTCGACGACCCGTACGAGGAGATCGTGACCGCGCACGCCGTCGGCGACGCGCTCGCCGAACTGCCCGAGCACCAGAGGGAGGTGCTGGTGGAGCTGCACCTCCACGACCGGTCCACCACGGACGCGGCCGCCGTGCTCGGCATTCCGCCGGGCACCGTCAAGTCCCGCAACTTCTACGCGGTGCGGGCGCTGCGTCCCGTCCTCGAACGGCACGGCCTCGCCCCGGCGGCCCGCCCGCTCCGCCCCGTCTGAACCGGCCGTGCCCGCCGGGCCGTTCCTCCGGGCGACCGACGAGAGGGGACCGAGGTGGTCACCGCCGTAGCCAGGAACGACATGGACGCGCCGGAGCACTGGACGGACGCGCCCGACTACAGCCCCGGGCACTGGCGCGCGAGGCGGAACGAAACCCCGCCGGACGCGCCGGCGGAGGCGGCCCCGGAGGCGGAGCCCGTACCGGTGGCCGCGCCCGCAGGGGCGGAGCCCGAACCGGCGGAGCCCGAACCGGTGGCCGCGCCCGCCCCGGCGGAGCCCGTACCGGCGGCGACGGTCACGGAGCCCCCGCGGGAGCATCCGCCGGAGGCGGAGCCGCCCATGGCCCCCACCGTGCCCGCCTCCGACGTGCCGGCCCCCGCCGTCCCGGCCGGGCCCGTGGCGGAGGCGCGCCCGGTGCGGCGCGCGTCCCGCCCCCTCTTCCGGATCGGGCGGCGCGGGGGGTCGGGCCGTGCCGCCGACGTCCTCCGGGCCCCGCTGCTGCGCAGCCATCGGATCGCGGTGATCGGTCTGAACGGCGGGGCGGGGAAGACGACGACCGCCTTGGCCCTCGGCGCGGTCCTGGCGCGGGAGCGGGCCGACCGGGTGGTCGCCGTGGACGCGAGCCCGGACTCGGGAGCCCTGGGCCGCCGCGTGCGGCGGCAGTCGGACGCCACCGTGCTCGACCTGGTGGCGGCGCTGCCCCGGCTGCGCACCTACATGGACATCCGGGCCTTCACGTCGCAGACGCCCAGCGGACTAGAGGTCGTGGCGCACGATCCGGACCCGGCGGACCCGCGGACCGTGGGCGAGCGGGAGTACCGGCAGGTCGTGGAGGTGCTCGCCGGCCAGTACCCGCTGGTCCTCACCGATTCCGGGACCGGCATGCCGCACGACCTCCTGGGCGCGGTCCTGGACCTGTCGGACCAGCTGATCGTCGCGGCCACACCGGGCGAGGACGGCATGAGCGGCGCCGGCCTGGTCTTCGACCGGCTGGCCGCCCTCGGCCACGGGGAGAAGGCACGGGAGGCGGTGACCGTCGTCTCCGGCGTGCGGTCGTCCTCGGGGCGGCCGGCCCTGATGGACGAGGCCGTCGCCCGTCTCCGGCAGCGCTGCCGGGCCGTGGTGACCGTCCCGTACGACCCCCGTCTGGCCCGGGGTGGCGAGGTCGACCCGGAGGCGGTGCGGGGCCGGACCAGGGCCGCGTACCACGAACTCGCGACGCTCGTCGCCCGGAACTTCCCCCACGGCTGACGCCGCCCGTCCCCCGGTCCCCCGTCCCCACCCGTCCTCCTCCTCCCCGCCCGTCCCCGAGAACACTGGAGAGCACCCATGGCCTGGTACGAGGGCCCCTGCCGGATCACCGTCATCGGCCTGGACGCCGACTGGCCGCAGCGCGCGGTGGTCACCGTGTCCGGCGCGCGCGGAGCGCGGATCGAGATCCCCGGCGAGGTGGGGACGGTCCGGCACGTGGACGCGCCGAGCTGGCACCTGGAGGTGGAGCACCTGTACGAGGGCCGGTGGCGGCCCAACGTCCGCGCGGTCAGGACCCGCTGGGAGACGGTGGACGGCGTCCGTACGCAGACGATCACCAGCAAGGACGTGGACTGGCCGGGGCGCGTCCGGCAGGAGCGCAACCTGGTGCTGCGCCTGGAGCGGACCGGCGAGGGGGACGAGGGCCCGCGCGAGGCGGTCCGGGAGGCGCCGGCCCGGTCGGTGACCCAGTCGACGGCGAGCACCCCGGCCCGCCGGACGGCGCCGGCCGGCCCCGTCTCCGTACCCACCGGGTCCGTCTCGGGCGGTTCCGTCTTCGGCACCCCGCCCTCGACCTCCGGGGGCGCCTCCGGCGGCACTGCCGGCGGCGCTACCGGCGGCGCGACGTCGACGAGCAGCAGCAGCCCCTGGTAGACCCCGGGCCGCCGGCCGCCGGTGTCCGGCCCGCACAGCACACCGCCCGGGCGGTGTCCTGGCTCCGGGGGCGGGAACACGCCTCGGCCCGGCGCTCGTCCCCGCCCGGTGTCACCGGTCTCCCGCCAGGTCGAGATCGCGCCGGGGGGACGCGCCGGGATCGGCCGGCGGCTCCGGGCGGGACCGGCGCCACGGGGTGGCGAGGGGGCGGGAGACCGGGCGCCACCACGGCTCCGCGGGAAGCTTGCCGGCGGGTTCGAAGGGCTGGCCGGGGCGCGGGAGGGCGACCGCCTGGCCGGCCTCCTCGGCCGCGTCCTTCGTCCATTCGCCCGGTTCCGCCCAGGCGTGCGGGGCCAGGTTGAAGGTGGCCCAGTGGATGGGCAGGAGCACGCCGCCGGGGCTGCCGCCCTGGAGGTCGAGGTGGGCCCGGACGCCCTCGGCGGGAGTCATGTGGATGTCCGGCCAGAACTCCGCGTACGCCCCGATCTGGATCATGGTCACGTCGAAGGGGCCGTGGGCCGCGCCGATCTCCTTGAAGCCCTGGAAGTAGCCGGTGTCGCCGCTGTGGAAGATCCGGTGGCGGGGGCCGCGGACCGACCAGGAGGCCCAGAGGGTGTGCTGCTGGTTGCGGATGGCGCGGCCGCAGAAGTGGCGGGCCGGAGTGGCGGTGAGGGTGAGGTCGCCGATCTCGGTGGACTCGTGCCAGTCCAGCTCGCGCAGCCGGGAGGCGGGGACGCCCCAGTGCTCCAGGTGGGCGCCGACGCCGAGCGGGACGGCGAAGAGGGTGTCCGTGCCGGCCAGCGCCTTGATCGTCGGCAGGTCGAGGTGGTCGTAGTGGTCGTGGGAGATCACGACCACGTCGACCGGGCCGAGCGCGGCAAGCGGCGCGGGGGCCGGGTGGAGCCGGCGGGGGCCGACGAAGGAGAAGGGCGAGCAGCGCTCTCCCCAGACGGGGTCGAAGAGGATCCGTACGCCGTCGATCTCGGCGAGCACGCTGGAGTGGCCCAGCCAGGTGATCCGCAGGCCGGTGGCGGCGGGGCGGGCGAGGTCCGCGACGGTCGTCGGGTGGACGGGGATCACCCCGGCGGGGGCGCGGCGGGCGCGCGCCTCCTTCTCGAAGTAGATCTTCGCGAGCTCGGAGGTGGACCCGGAGGGGCCGCGGCGGGCCTCCTCGGGGTTCTGGAAGACGCCGTCGGCGAAGTGGGGCGAGCGGCGGATGCGGGCCAGCCGCTCCCCCGTGGGCTCGGCGCCGAAGGACTCGGGCCGCAGGGCGCGCAGCCGGGCCCGCAGCGAACGGTCGGGGCCGGTTCCGGTCACAGGACCTCCTACTCGGTGGGGGTCGTTCCATTATGGGCGGCCGGGCCGGAGACCGTCCCGGCCTGTCGGCCATACTGAACCGACGTTCAGTAACTCGCCCCGGAGGAATCCCATGACCACCGCCCCGCTGCTCTCCCTCGCCTGGACCGACCACGTCACCGGCCGCCGCGGCCATCTGGTCGTCGACCGGCTGGTCAGGGGCGTGGCGAGCGGCGGGCTGCGGATGCGGGAGGGGTGCACCGCCGAGGAGGTCGCCGGACTCGCCCGCGGGATGACGATGAAGGAGGCCCTGCACTACGACCCGACCGCGCGGTACGTGCCGCTGGGCGGCGCCAAGGGCGGCATCGACTGCGATCCGCGCTCCCCCGAGGCGTACGGCGTCCTGGTCCGCTACCTGCGGGCGATGCGGCCCTACGTGGAGCGGTTCTGGACCACCGGCGAGGACCTGGGGCTCACCCAGGAGACGGTGGACCGGGCGATGACCGAGGCCGGCATCGACTCCTCCGTGCAGGCCGTCTTCCCGCTCCTGGAGGACGAGGCGGCGGCCCGGAAGCGGCTGGCGGACGCTTTCGCCGTCCAGGTCGACGGCATCGGCCTCGACGCGCTGGTCGGCGGGCTCGGCGTGGCCGAGTCGGTGCTGGTCGCCCTCGACCGGGCCGGACGGCCGTACGCGGGCACCCGGGTCTCC
Organism: Streptomyces sp. NPDC058052; assembly: GCF_042885515.1. NCBI lineage: Bacteria > Bacillati > Actinomycetota > Actinomycetes > Kitasatosporales > Streptomycetaceae > Streptomyces > Streptomyces sp. NPDC058052. The sequence goes on from NZ_JBHVRX010000003.1 coordinate 319,782, forward strand.
GTGCAGGGCTTCGGCACCATGGGCGCGGCCACCGCCCGTTTCCTCGCCCGGGCCGGGCTCACGGTCGTGGCGGTCGCCGACGTGCGCGGCACGATCACCCACCCGGACGGGCTCGACGTGGAGAGGCTCATCGCGGCCCGGGACGGGCACGCCACCGTGGACCGGGCGGCGCTGCGCCCCGGCGACCGCGAGGAGCCCGGCGACGCCTGGCTCGCGGCCGACGCGGAGGTCCTGGTGCCGGCCGCCGTCTCGTACGCGATCGACGCGGAGAACCAGGGGCGGATCGGCGCCCGCTGGATCGCCGAGGCGGCGAACATGCCGGTGCTCCCGGAGGCCGAGGCGGCCCTCGCCGCGCGCGGGGTGACGGTGCTGCCGGACGTGGTGGTCAACTCCTGCACCAACGCCTGGTGGTGGTGGACGCTCTTCGGCGACGTCGAGGCCGACGCGAACCAGGCGTTCGCCCGGGTACGGAGCGCGATGCGGACCCTCACCGGCGCGGTGCTCGACCGGGCCGAGGCCGACGGCGTGCTGCCGCGCGCGGCGGCGCACGCGCTGGTGGCGGAGCGGCTGCCGGTGATCGCCGACCGCTACGGCTGGTACTGACCCGCGCCCGTATCCGTATCCGTATCCGTATCCGAATCCGTTTCCGTACCCGCCTCCGGACGCGGACGCCACCCCGGGCCCGTAAATGATCATGACTCCGGCATGTGCTGTGTAGGCTGCCCGACGTGGCGAGAGTGCGGTTGAGCGTGGCCGAGCGGCGGGAGGAGCTGCTGAGGGCCGCCGTCGAACAGATCGAGGCCCGGGGCGCCACCGCCGTCCGGATCGCCGACGTGGCCACCGCCCTCGGCGTCAGCAACGCGCTGGTGCTCTACCACTTCTCCACCAAGGAACAGCTGGTCGCGGCGGCCTTCGCACACGCGGCGGAGGGCGACCTCGCCCAGCTGCGCCGGATCCTCGGCCGCCGCTCGACGGCGGAGCGGCGGCTGCGCGCCGCCGTCCGCTGGTACGCCCCGACCGGGCAGGCCAAGGGCTGGCGGCTGTGGATCGAGGCATGGGCGGCCGGACTGCGCGACCCGGAGCTGCGCCGGGTCGCCGCCTCGCTCGACCAGGAGTGGAAGACCGCGCTGACCGCCGTGATCGAGGAGGGGGTCGCCGCCGGCGAGTTCCCCTGCCCCGATCCGGCCGGCGCCGCCTGGCGGCTCACCGCCTACCTGGACGGCCTCGCCGTCCAGACGACCGTCTACGCGAACGGTCTCCCCCGGTCGGCGATGCTCCGGTGGGCGGACGCGGCCCTCGCCCACGAACTGGGCCTGCCCCGGGACGGGGACTGAGCCCCGCCCGCCGGGGCCCGCGGGAGCGGTCAGAGCAGTTCGAAGACGGCCGAGACGGTGACCTGCTCCTCGATCTCGCCGGGGGCGAGCGGCACGCTCGGCTCGTCGGCCGGCATGGACGGGAGCGCCCCGTGGCCGGGCCGCAGCGAGTCGCCCTCGCTGAGCGAGACCAGCCGGCCGAGACGGTGGCCGCTCAGCCGGGCGTGCTGGGACGCCTTCTCGTACGCGTCCCGGTAGGCGGCCTCGCGGGCCTCGGTGCGCAGGCCCTTCGGGTCGGCCACGTCGAAGACGACGCCGTTCACCCGCCCGGCGCCCCCGGTGGCCTCGTTGACCGCCCCGATGACCTGGCCGGCCCGGTCGATCCGGCGGACCTTCGCGGTGAAGGTCTGGCTCGCCTGGTAGCCGGTGACCTTGGACTCGCCGCCCGTCGTCTGGGCGTAGACGGGGGCGAGGGAGAGGCTGTCGGTCCGGATGTCCCGGTCCTCGACGCCCTCCTTGCGCAGGACCGCGAGCAGCGCCTCCGCGGCGGTGCTCTGCGCCGCCATCGCCTCCTTCGCCGTCGCCTTGGTGACCTCCACGCCCGCCGCGAGGATCGCCAGGTCGGGAGCGGCGGAGGCGCTGCCGGTGCCCGTGACGGTGACCGTCGCCGGGGCCTCGGCCCGCGCGGCGGCGCGCGGCGCGGCGCGCTCCGGACCCGCGGCCGACGCGGGGGCGGCGGCGCCCAGGAGAAGGGCTCCGAGGACGGCGGTGCCGGCGGTGGCGGCGAGCAGCCGGGCGGCGCGGACGCGGAGGTCCGGGGAGACGGGCACGGGGCGGTGCGGCACGGGCGGTCCCTTCGACGGTGGGTGCCGGTGGCTCCGGCGGGCACATCCCAGCACCCGGGGCCGCCGCCTCCCGGGCGCCACTCCTGTCCGGCGCCGCCCTTCACCTCTCCGTACCAGCGGCCGGAGCCGTCAGGTCTGCGCCAGGGGCTCGTACGCCTCCGCGCCGAGGCCGAAGGTCCAGGCGACGCCCTCGCGGGCGGTCCGGGTGCCGGGCGGCACGCGAAGCCAGTAGGTGCGGTGGCTGCCGTCGGGCTCGGGCGTGGAGTTGACCACCTCCACCATGACGACGTCCTCGTCGTCGTCCAGCTCGATCCGCCACAGCACGCCCGCCTCGTCGCGGCCCTCGGGGCGGGCCCCTGAGTCGTCGAGGTAGCGCTCGTAGCCGTAGAACTCCAGCATCACCCGGCGCAGTTCGGCGTTCTCCTCCTCGCGGATCCGCTCCGGGACGAGATCCGCGAGCCCGGCCAGGAAGCCGGGGGTGACCGGCATGCCCCGCCAGGCGTGGAGGGCGAAGCCGTCCCGGTGGGCGAGGGCGGGGCCGTCGCCGCGGTCGAGCCGGCCGGCCTCGTCCCGGTGGAGCTCGACGGGGCGTTCGCAGACGACGGCGACCTTCTCGTACGGCCACCACCAGCCGGCCTGCTCCGCCACGGCGGCGAGCCCGGCGAGCCGGTCGCCGTGTCCGTCGAAGGCGGCGAGCCAGGAGGCGTCGTGCTGGCCGAGCACCGCGTCGTACAGCAGCTCGCGGCCGGCGAGCTCGGTGAGCCCGCCGGGCTCCTCGCGGTCCCCGAGCGCGTCCAGGATCCCGGTCCTGATCCGCTCGGCGAGCGCCCGCGCCGGCTCCCAGAGCCGGGCGCCGGTGGCCTGCCAGTGCGCCGTCCAGCCGGCCGGTCCGAGCGCGTCGTGGAGCCGGCGCCGCTCCTCCGCCCACGGCAGGGTCCGCACCTCCTCGCGCACCGACCGGCCGCGGTCGGCGAGACCGGCGACCAGCTCGACCCCGGCGAGCGGCGACTGCGCCCACACCACGCGCTCCGGCGCGGGGAGCCCGGCGGCCCGGTAGGCCAGCCGGATCCCGGCCTCGACCGCGGTCCGGTCGGCGGGCCCGGTGGCGGCCACGACGCCCCGCCACTTCTCGTACACGTCGCCGTCCGGCGCGGCCGCTCCCCCGCCGTCGCCCATCGTCCCGTTCCTCACGTCCGCCACACCCTCCACAGCCCTCACGTCCTCCACAGCCGCCGCGCCCCTCACGTCCCCCACGCCCTTCTCCCCGATGCCCACGCCGTCCCCGGCCCCGGCACCGTCCCCGGCCCCGTCCTGTCGGGCCCGCCTTCCGGCCCGCTCAGTCCGCCACGATCCGGTACGCGCCCGGCACGTACTCCCGCTGCCGCACCACCCGGTACCAGCCTCTGGGGAGGACGATCGGCGCGTGCTCCTCGTGCACCAGCCGCCCGCCCTCGGGCAGTTCGAGCAGGTACGGGCCGTACGGCCCCGGCTCCCGCACCAGCCGGCCGGGCCCCGGCACCGCGTGGGCGTGCCCGGTGACCTCGCCGGAGGCCAGCACGAGCCGTCCCCGCCCGTCCCTCGGCTCGCCCCGCGCGTCCTTCGCCCGGGCGGGCACGGCCCGCTCGTCGACGGGCACGATCAGCACGTCCCCCTGCCGGTACATGGCTCTCCCCTTTCCCGTCCGGAGCCCAGCGCCCGAACACGAGAACGACGCTAGAGGCCGCCACTGACAACGCGTCGGGTCCGCCACCCGCCGCGCCCCGCTGTCGGTGCGGCTTGGTAGAACTCTTGCCGTCAGTCCGTACAGCCGTCCGTCGTCTGGAGCAGCGTCATGACCATTGGGGCCCACCTGGAGGAGTTCCACGGCCTCCCCGTCTTCGACTTCCCCGACGCCGCGTCGCGCGCCGCGCTGCCCGACGCGGCGGCCGTGGCCTGGCGGGTGTCCGGCGCGACGTACCGCGACGCCGAGGACGAGGAGTGGGGCGCGCTCTTCGAGCGCTTCCTGAAGACCGTGGACACCGGCCGGGTCCGCGCGATCGTCGTCGGCGGCTGGGAGGACGCGTACGACACGTCCTCGGCCGCCGTCGTCACCGCGCTCGTCGGCGCCAACGACCGGCTGACCGCCCTGGAGGCCGTCTTCCTCGGGGACATGACCTTCGAGGACTGCGAGATCTCCTGGATCGTCCAGTCCGACGTGACGCCGCTCCTCGCCGCCTACCCGGCGCTGCGGGAGTTCGGGGTGCGCGGCGGCACCGGCCTCGCCTTCCCGTCGCTGCGCCACACCGGCCTGGAGACCCTGGTCGTGGAGACCGGCGGGCTCGGCGCCGAGGTGGTGCGGGGCATCGTGGGCAGCGACCTGCCCGCGCTGGAGAGCATCGAGCTGTGGCTCGGCACCGACGAGTACGGCGGCGACTCCTCCCCCGGGGACCTGGCGCCGCTGCTCTCCGGCGAGGGCTTCCCGGCCCTGCGCAGCCTCGGGCTGTGCAACAGCGTCGTCGAGGACCAGGTGGCCGCGGCCGTGGCGGGCGCCCCGGTCGTCGCCCGCCTCGACCGGCTCGACCTCAGCATGGGGGTGCTCACCGACGAGGGCGCGGCCGCGCTCCTCGACGGCCAGCCGCTGACCCATCTGCGGGAGCTGGACCTGGAGCACCACTACCTCACCGAGGCCATGCGGGAGCGGCTCACGGCCGCGCTCGCCCCGCACGGGGTGCGGGTCGTCCTGGACGACCCGCAGTCCGCCGAGGACGACGGCGACGGGGACGTCTGGCGCTACGTCGCCATCGCCGAATGACCGCCGGCCCGCGCCTCGTCGTCGTCGGCGACCCCACGGGGCGGCGCGTCGCGTTCTTCCAGGACGCGCTGCGCTCCGCCGGACTGCCCGGGGCGCGGGCCGTCGGCTGGCTCGACGTGCTGCGCGGCCGGGTCCGGTTCGCGGCGGGCGAGACCGTCCGCGTCGACTCGCCCGGGGAGGTGCCCGAGGTGGACCGGCTGCTGCGCGGCACCGACGACCCGGCCCGGGTCGAGGGCGGCCGGCTCTGGTACGAGCGGTTCACCGCCGCCGTCGCCGGCCTCGCCGCCGAGGCCGGGCGGGCCGGTGCCGCGCTGGTGGACGACCCCGCCGAGACGGCGGTCCTCTTCGACAAGCGGCTCACCCACGGCCGGCTCGCCGCCGCCGGGGTGCCCGTCCCCGCCTCGCCGACCTCCGGCCCCGGCGGGGCGCCGGTGCGCGGCTGGGACGACCTGGTGGCGCTGATGGCCGGCTGCGGGCTGCGCCGGGTCTTCGTGAAACCGGCCCACGGCTCCTCCGCCTCCGGGGTGCTCGCCGTGGAGACGGCCGGCGCGGGCCGGGTGCAGGCGGCCACCTCGGTGGAGCGGGACGGTGCCGGACGGCTCTTCAACTCGCTGCGGGTGCGGCGCTACACGGGCGCGCGGGAGGTCGGCGCCCTGGTCGACGCGCTCGCCCCGGACGGGCTGCACGTGGAGCGCTGGCTGCCGAAGGCGGTGCAGGGCGGCCGGGCGGCCGACCTGCGGGTGGTGGTGACCGGCGGGCGCGCCACCCACGCGGTCGTCCGCACCAGCCGCTCCCCGCTGACCAATCTGCATCTCGGCGGCGCCCGGGGCGACCTGGCCGCCGCCCGCACCGCGATCGCCGCGGCCGGCGGCCGCTGGGAGGACGCCCTCGCCGTCTGCGAGCGGGCGGCTGCGGCCTTCCCCGGCACCCGCTGCGTCGGGGTGGACCTGCTGCCGGGCGCCGGCTGGCGCCGTTTCGCGGTCGGCGAGGCCAACGCCTTCGGGGACCTGCTGCCCGGCCTCACCGGCCTCCCGGGCAGCGGCGCCGAGGGCCTGGACACCTACGGCGCCCAGGTCGCCGACCTGCTGCGCGCCTTCCCCGCGCCGGCCCGCACCACCCGATCCACTCCACCGAGCACCACAGGAACGAGCACCGCGTGAACCAGCCCGTCCGGGCGGACCGGCCCGACATGAACACGATCGTCGGCAGCCACGACCTGCTCCTGGTCACCCTCGACACCCTCCGGTACGACGTGGCCGCCGAGCTGGCCGCCGCCGGCCGCATCCCGAACCTGGCCCGCCGGCTCCCGGGCGGCCGCTGGGAGCGCCGGCACGCCCCCGGCAGCTTCACCTACGCCTCCCACCAGGCGATCTTCGCCGGGTTCCTGCCGACGCCGGCCGCGCCGGGACCGCACCCGAGGCTCTTCGCGGCGCGCTTCGCGGGCAGCGAGACGACCGCGGACGGCACCTATGTGTACGACGCCCCCGACCTGGTCTCGGCGCTGGCAGCCGACGGCTACCGGACGGTGTGCGTGGGCGGGGTCGGGTTCTTCAACCAGCAGCCCCCGCTGGGCTCCGTGCTCCCCGGGCTCTTCCAGGAGAGCCACTGGGAGCCGTCCTTCGGGGTGGCCTCGCCGACCTCGTTCGAGGCGCAGGTGACGCGGGCCGAGGAGGTGGTCGCGGCGCTGCCCGCGGACCGGAGGCTCTTCCTCTTCGTGAACGTGGCGGCGCTGCACCAGCCCAACTGGTTCCACACGCCGGGCGCGAGCCGCGAGGCCGGGGACACCCGGGCCACCCACGCGGCGGCGCTGGAGTACGTGGACCGGCACATCGGGCGCCTGTTCGCGGCGATGAGCAGCCGCCGCCGCTGTTTCGCGATCGTCTGCTCGGACCACGGCACGGCGTACGGGGACGACGGTTTCACGGGCCACCGGCTCGGTCACGAGGTGGTGTGGACGGTGCCGTACGCGCAGTTCACGCTGGACGGTCCCCGGGAAGGAGCCGCCGCGTGACCGGCGCCCCGCACCCGCGTCCGTACCGCTCGTACGTGTACGCCTACCCGCACAAGACGGCGTACCGGCCGCTGCCCGAGCGGCCGGAGCTGGCCGCGCTCTGGGCGGACGAGCCGAAGGACGCCCTGTCGCTCTACGCGCACATACCCTTCTGCGAGGTCCGCTGCGGCTTCTGCAACCTCTTCACCCGGATCGGCGCGCCGGACGAGCTGACGACCCGCTACCTCGACGCGCTCGACCGGCAGGCCGTGGCGGTCCGGGAGGCGCTGGGCGACGCGGCGCCGGTGCGGTTCGCGACGGCCGCGTTCGGCGGCGGCACCCCCACCTTCCTGACCGCCGCCGAGCTGGAGCGGCTCTGCGACATCGCCGAGCACCGCATGGGGGCGGACCTGCGGGCGGTGCCCCTCTCGGTCGAGACCTCGCCGGCCACCGCCACCGCCGACCGGCTCGCGGTCCTCGCCGGGCGGGGCGCCACCCGGCTCAGCATCGGGGTGCAGAGCTTCGTGGACGCCGAGGCGCGGGCGGCGGTCCGGCCGCAGCGGCGCGCCGACGTGGAGGCGGCGCTCGGCCGGATCCGGGACACCGGGGTGCCGGTGCTCAACATCGACCTCATCTACGGCATCGACGGGCAGACCGAGGAGTCCTGGCGGTACTCGCTGGACGCGGCGCTGGCCTGGCGCCCCGAGGAGCTGTACCTGTACCCGCTGTACGTGCGGCCGCTGACCGGGCTCGGCCGCTCGGGTCCGGCCGAGTCGGACCGGGCGTGGGACGAGCGGCGGCTGCGGCTCTACCGGCGCGGCCGGGACCACCTCCTGTCGCACGGCTACGAGCAGGTGTCGATGCGGATGTTCCGGCGGGCGGACACGGGCCCGTCGGGGCCGGAGGACCACGCCTGCCAGACGGACGGCATGATCGGCCTGGGGTGCGGTGCCCGGTCGTACACCTCGGCGCTGCACTACTCCTTCGACTACGCGGTGGACATGCGGGAGATCCGCTCGATCATCGACGCGTACACGGAGTCCGGGGACTTCTCGCGGGCCCAGGTGGGCCGGTGGGTGGACGGGGCGGAGGCGCGGCGCCGCCACCTCCTCCAGTCGCTGCTCCAGGCGGAGGGCATGGAGCTCGCCGGCTACGAGGAACGGTTCGGGTCGGGGGCGTACGAGGACTTCGGTCCGGAGCTGGAGCGGTTCGCCGGGTACGGGTGGCTGGACGGGTCGGCGCCGGACGGGCTGCTGCGGCTGTCGGCGGAGGGGCTCGCGCACTCGGACGGGCTCGGCCCGGAGCTGTTCTCCCCCGCCGTGCGGGCCGCGATGGCCGCGTACGAGCCGAAGTAGGGGCGGGCATGGACCTGACGCTGCTGTACCGGGGGCCGCTCGCCTCCTGCGACTACGACTGCCCGTACTGCCCGTTCGCCAAGCGGCGGGACAGTCCGGAGACGCTGCGGGCGGACCGGGCGGCGCTGGAGCGGTTCACCGGCTGGGCGGCCGGGCGGACCGGGGACCGGCTGCGGATCCTCTTCACGCCGTGGGGCGAGAGCCTGGTGCGTTCCTGGTACCGGCGGGCGATGGTGGAGCTGTCGCGGCTCCCGCACGTGGAGCGGGTGGCGATCCAGACCAATCTGAGCTGCCGGACCTCGTGGCTCGACGAGGCCGACCTCGGGTCGCTGGCCCTGTGGTGCACCTACCACCCGGGCCAGACCCCGTACGACCGCTTCCTCGGCAAGGCTCTGGACCTGGCGGCGCGGGGCGTCCGCTTCAGCGTGGGCGTGGTGGGTCTGCCCGAGCACCACGGGGAGGCGCTGCGGCTGCGGGCCGCGCTGCCGGACCACGTCTACCTGTGGGTGAACGCCGCCGAGGGGCACACGTACACCGACGCGGAGGCGGCGGCGTGGACGGGGATCGACCCGCTCTTCCCGTACAGCCGGCGTCCGCACCGCTCGGCGGGGCTGCCCTGCCGGACGGGCGAGTCGGTGGTGTCGGTGGACGGCGACGGGACGGTGCGCCGCTGCCACTTCGTCCGGGCCGAGCTGGGCAATCTGTACGACGGCTCGTACCGTGCCGCGCTGCGGCCCCGGGCCTGCCCCCTCGCCGTCTGCGACTGCCACATCGGCTACGTCCACCTGGAGACGCTGCCGCTGTACGACGTCTTCGCCGGCGGGGTCCTGGAGCGGATCCCCGCCGGCGCGCGTCCGGGTCCTACAGGGGCATGAGGTCGGGGCGCTTGGCCTCGACGTGGTCGCCGGAGCTCTCGCCGCGCAGCCGGCGCCCGATCCACGGCACCAGGTACTCGCGCGCCCAGTGGATGTCGTCCCTGCGGACCTCCAGCGGGCCCCGGGCGGGCAGCGGCGGCCACTCCTGGTCGGGGTCGGCCGGGACCGGCAGGCCCAGGACCTGGGCGGCGCGCAGCGCGACCCGGGTGTGCCCCTCGGGCGAGAGGTGCAGCCGGTCGTCGTCCCAGGCGCGCCGGTCCTGGACGGACCGCAGCGACCACAGGTCGAGGACCGGGCAGTCGTAGCGGTCGGCGATGGCCCGGACGTGGGCCGTGTACGTGGCGATCTTGCCGCGCAGGTGCTTGAGCACGGGCACGTCGCGGGTGTCGAAGCCGGTGGTCACCATGACGGTGCCGACGGCGGAGGTGAGGTCCCGGACGGCCCGCTCGAAGCGCTCGGCGACGTCGTCGGGGTCGGTGCCGGGGCGGATGATGTCGTTGCCGCCCGCGCAGAAGGTCACCAGGTCGGGGGCGAGCTCCTTCGCGCGGGGCACCTGCTCGGCCACGATCTGGTCGAGGAGACGCCCGCGGACCGCCAGGTTGGCGTAGCGGAAGTCCTCGGGGTCCGGCCGCTGGTCGGCGAGGAGCACGGCGAAGCGGTCCGCCCAGCCGACGTAGGTCCCGTCGGGCCCGGGGTCCCCGACGCCCTCGGTGAAGCTGTCACCGATCGCCGCGTACGACCCGAATGAACCGAACGCGTTCTTGTCTGTTTCTCTCGAATCGTCTGCCACGGCAGCACATCCTTCCGTTTCGGATGTGACCTACGCGACCGTAAGGAGGGGTTGACGGCGGGTGATATATGCCACCGATAAAGAATTTGCCAAGCCGGAATAGGCGAAGGCCCGGCACCAGGGGTGCCGGGCCTTCGTCGCGGCCGATGGGCCGGACGGGTCAGATCGAGACGCCGTGCTGGCGCAGGTAGGCCAGCGGGTCGATGTCCGCGCCGTAGCTCGGCGAGGTGCGGATCTCGAAGTGCAGGTGCGGGCCGGTGGAGTTGCCCGTGGAGCCGGAGAGGCCGATCTGCTGGCCGCCGCTCACCGACTGGCCCGCGGAGACGGACAGGGAGGAGAGGTGGGCGTACTGCGAGTAGTTGCCGTCGGCGTGCTGGATGACGACCTCGTTGCCGTAGGCGCCGCTCCAGCCGGCGGAGACGACCGTGCCGGCGCCGACGGCGCGGACGGTGGTGCCGGAGGAGGCGATGAAGTCGGCACCGGTGTGGTAGCCGGAGGACCACATGGAGCCGGAGGCGCGGTACGGGGTGGAGACGCCGCCGGAGACGGGGGCGACCCAGCCGGAGGAGGTGGCCTGCGCGGAGGAGCCGGAGGACTGGGCGGCGGCCGGGGCGGTGGCGCGGTCGGCGGAGCGCGAGGCGCGGGTCTGCTCGCCGGCGGACTGGGACTTCTGGACGGCCTTGCGCTCGGCCTTCGGGGCGGCCTTGGCGGCCTTCGGGGCGGCCTTGGCGGCGGGCTTCGGGGCGGCGGCCTCGGCGGTGTTCTTGGCGCCGAGGGTGAGCTTCATGCCCGGGAGGATCAGCGAGGGGTTCTCGCCGACGACCTGGCGGTTGTCGGAGTAGAGCTTCTGCCAGCCGCCGGCGACGTTCTGCTCGACGGCGATCTTGGACAGGTAGTCGCCGGCGACGACGGAGTACGTCTTCGGGGCGGCGGCCTGGGCGGCCGGCGCGGCGGCGGCCTGGGTCTGAGCGGCGGCGCTCACGACGGTGGCGGAGACGGCGGCCGGGGCCGCCTGCTCGGCGGCGTGGGCTCCGGTGGCGCCGATGAGCGGCAGGGCGACGACGACGCCGCCGGTGCCGGCGGCGACCAGGCCACGGGTGATCAGGGTGGACTTCTGGCGGCGGTGCTTACCGTTCGCGGGCATGGCGAATTCCTCTCCGGCGCCTGCGAGGTGAGCTGTCGGGTTCGGACTGGAGATGCCCGGCCGCGTTTCTCACGCGGCTTCACCCCGAGCCGTCCTGCATCGCGGGACCGGCGTACTTCCTTGGGTCCCCCGCTCCTGCCACGCGATGGGATGGGGTCGAATTCCGGGCGGTGGCAGGATTCGGCGGTCCGACCGGATTGACGGCGACGCTAGACGAGCGGGGTCGGCACGAACAAGCCGGTGAATTCGACGGGCATTCCGGGGCGATCTTCGGGCCCGGAATTCCGGTCACCCTCCGTCGATGACGGTCCCTCGATTCCCTTTCCGGAAAGGGTGATTGGACCGGGCGGTCGGCCACGATCCGTCACCTCTATGACCCTGCTCACGCACCGGATTCCATCTCCCCCTCAACCAGGGCGTGTTACCCCAAGCGTCATGAATATGGACAGATCGCCCATTACCGACCAGGGGGGTGCGCCACGACCCGCGCGCCGGGATGATTGCGGGGGGAACCGATCTCGTCCGGTCCCGCGAACGCCTACCCCCAGGAGCATCCGTGACGCAGCAGTTGCCGCAGGTCCAGCCCCTCGAACCCGGCGAGCCCGAGCTCGCGGAGGTCCGCAACTTCCGGGACGTGGGCGGCCTGCCGACGACGGACGGACGCGCGGTCCGGCCCGGCACCCTCTTCCGCAGCGGCCACCTCGCCGACGCCACCGAGTCCGACGCGGCCTTCCTCGACGGCCTCGGCCTGCACACGATCTTCGACTTCCGCAACGCCGCCGACGCCAAGGTGGAGGGGCCGGACGTCGAGCTGCCCGGCGTACGGAACGTGAACATACCCCTGAGCGACCCGGCCGACGGCAAGGAGTTCTGGCGGATGGTCCGCGAGGGCGACCTCGTCACGCTGCGGGACCTGCTGGGCGACGGCAAGGCCGCGGAGCGGATGACGTCCTCGTACCGCCGGATGATCGTGGAGCGGACCGCCGAGCACAGCCGGGTCCTGCACTCCCTCGCCGAGGACTCCGTCCCGGCCCTGATGCACTGCGCGGCCGGCAAGGACCGCGCCGGGCTCTCGATCGCCATCACCCTGCTCGCGCTGGGTGTGGAGCGCGCGGCGATCGAGGCCGACTACGTGAAGTCCGACGCGCCGCACCGCCGCTACAAGGTGCGCCGCAGCTCCACCGCCCGGGACGCGATGGCGCCCGAGGTGATGGAGCTGCTGAGCCCGCTCTTCGACGCGCGGGTGGAGTACCTCCGGGCCGCCTTCGAGACGATCGACACGACCTGGGGCTCCGTGGACGCCTACCTCGCGGAGGGCCTGAAGCTGGCGCCCGAGACCCGCGAGCGGCTGCGGGAACGGTTCCTCACGGAGGCGTGAGCCACCACCCCGGGGGACCGGCCGGGCTCAGCCCGCACCCGGTCCGCCGGACCGGGCCCTACTGGTTCTGCCCGCCGAGCATGAAGAGCAGGTAGAGGAAGCCGGCGAAGAGGTGACCGGCGATCAGGTACGCGAAGAGGCGGAGCACCAGCCCCTTGGGGAACTTGCCCTCACCGCGCTCCTCGCCGGTGACCGGGGCGGAATTAACTGACTTGTCGGACATGTCGACCAACCCTTCGGGGGGCTCAGCGGGGGTGCGGGGCGCCGCCGCCCAGGCACATCTCGGCGGCGGGGCTCTGCAGGAGCGTGTGGACGAACAGCACCTCGGCGCCGGCGCGGCCGGCCGCGCCGATCCGGTGCGGGGTGAGCGAGTCGAAGTGCGCGCTGTCCCCGGGATCGAGGAGGTGCACGGTCTCGCCGAGCGCGAGCCGCACCTGCCCTTCGAGGACGTGCAGCCACTCCTCGCCGGGGTGGACGCGGACGATGTCGGCCCGGGTGGCGTACGGCACGTGGACGCGCAGGCACTGCATGGCCCGGCCGGCGCCGCCGGCCTGCCGGTAGATCCAGCCGTCGGCCTCGACCGGATCGGAGCGGTCGGCCCGGATCACCGGGTCGCGCTCGGGCGGGGTCTCCCCCAGCAGCTCGGCGACCGTCGTACCGTAGATACGGGCGAGGGCCAGCAGCATCGGCAGCGAGGGCTGCCGGTTCCCGGTCTCCAGCCGCGAGAGGTGCGCCGGGGAGAGCCCGGCCCGCTGGGCGGCGGCCTCCAGGGTGAGCCCCCGGCGCCGGCGCAGCGCCCGCAGCTGCGGGGCGACGTCGGGCAGGATGTCGGGGGCGGCGGTTTCCGGGGCGGAGCCCCGGGGGACGTGGTCCATGAGTCCATTCCGCCAGGATCGTGCCTCTGAGGCAAGTTTCTTGCCCCAGAGGCAAAAACCGGGGTGACCGGTCTCAGCGCTGGGCGACCGCCTGCTTGACCAGCGTCTTCCCGAAGTCCCAGAGCAGCCCGCCACCGTCGTGGGCGTCGTCCATGACCGCCGTGAAGGCGGTGACGAAACGGTCCACGTCCGCCTCGTCGACGACCAGCGGCGGGATCAGCTTGATCACCTCCAGATGGTCGCCCGAGACCTGGGTGAGGATCCGGTGCCGCTGGAGCAGCGGGACCACCACCATCTGCGCGAAGAGCCCCTTCCGGGCCGCCTGGAGCATCGCCCACCGGCCGCGCAGCCCCAGCGAGCTCGGCCGGCCGAACTCGATCCCGATCATCAGCCCCCGGCCGCGGATCTCGTGCAGCAGCTCGTACCGCGGCACCAGCTCCTCCAGCCGGCCCTTCAGCAGTCCGCCGACCCGCCGCACGTGCGCGACGGTCCCCTCGGACTCCATCACCGACAGCACCGCGAGCCCCGCCGCCATCGCCTGGGCGTTGGCGCCGAAGCTGGCCGAGTGGACCAGCACCCGGTCCATGGACGAGTAGACCTTCTTGAAGATCCAGTCCTTGCCGAGGGTCGCGCCGACCGGCACGTAGCCGCCGGAGAGCGCCTTCGCCACGCAGACCAGGTCCGGCTCGACGCCGTCCTCGTGCTGGTACGCGTAGAAGTCGCCGGTCCGCCCGAGACCGGTCTGCACCTCGTCGGCGATCAGCAGCGCCCCGTGCCGGCGCAGCAGCTCCTGCGCGGCCGCGAGGAAGCCCGGCGGGGCCTCCTGGACGCCCTTGCCCTGGATCGGCTCGACCACGAAGGCGGCCACGTCCCCCATGCGGAGCTCGCGCTCCAGGGCGTCGAGGTCGCCGAGCGCGATCGGCGCGTCCGGGAGCAGCGGGTCGAAGCCCGCCCGGAAGCCCTTCTCGCCGTTGACGGAGAGGGCGCCGGTGGTGAGCCCGTGGAAGGCGTGGTCGCAGTAGACGATCCTCGGGCGTCCGGTGGCGTACCGGGCGAACTTCAGCGCGGTCTCGACGGCCTCGGTGCCGCTGTTGCAGAAGAAGACCCGGTCGAGGTGGGGGCTGTGGGCCAGCAGCCGCTCGGCGAGCAGTCCGGGCAGCGGCGGGCAGTCGAAGCGGGTGAGGTCGGGGAGGTCCGCGTCGAGGACGTCGTGCAGGGCCCCGCGGACGACGGGGTGGTGCCGTCCGAGGCCCATGACGCCGAAGCCCGCGAGCATGTCGAGGTGGTCGTTGCCCTCGGCGTCCCAGAAGTGGGCGCCGGCGGCCCGCTCGTAGACCTTGTCGAAGCCGATGGTGCGCAGCATCCGCGGCAGCTGCGGGTTGAGGTACCGGGCGTGCAGCTCGTACCGCTCGCCGCCGCGCTCGGCGAGCAGCGCCCGCAGGTCGAAGCCGTCGGTCATGGCCCGCCCCTCAGCTCCCCGAGACGGTCTCGCGGACCGCCCGCAGCGACTCCTTGAGCGAGCCCATGGTGGCGAGCACGGCGGTCGGTTCGTAGCCGCAGTGCGCCATGCAGTTGGCGCAGCGCGGGTCCTTGCCGCGGCCGTACTTGTCCCAGTCGGTCTCCTCGACGAGTTCGCGGTAGGTGGGGACGTAGCCGTCGCTCATCAGATAGCAGGGGCGCTGCCATCCGAAGAGGGAGTAGTTGGGGATCGCCCAGGCGGTGCAGGGGAAGTCGGCCTTTCCTTCGAGGAAGTCGAGGAAGAGCGGCGAGTGGTTGAGCCGCCAGCGGCGCCTGTTCCCCCCGGCGAACGCCTTCCTGAAGAGTTCCCTGGTCTGTTCGACACCGAGGAAGTGTTCCTGGTCGGGCGCCTTCTCGTAGGCATAGGCGGGCGAGATCATCATTTCGTCGACCTGGAGGTCGTCGTTGAGGTAATTCAGCACCTCGATGATCGTCTGCGGTGTGTCCGTGTTGAAGAAGGTCGAATTGGTGGTGACCCGGAATCCCCGCCGCTTGGCCTCCTTGATCGCCGCCACGGCCTCGTCGAAGACGCCCTCCTTGGCGACCGATTCGTCGTGGCGTTCGCGCAGTCCGTCGATGTGGACGGCGAAGGCGAAGTACGGCGAGGGCGTGAAGTCGCCGAGCTTCTTGCGCAGCAGCATCGCGTTGGTGCAGAGGAAGACGTACTTCCGCCGGGCGACCAGCTGGCGCACGATCTCGTGGATCTGGGGGTGCATCAGGGGCTCGCCGCCGGCGATGGAGACCATCGGGGCGCCGGACTCCAGGACGGCGCCGACCGCCTGGGCGACCGGCATCCGCTGCTTCAGCACCCCGGCCGGGTGCTGGATCTTGCCGCAGCCCTCGCACTTGAGGTTGCAGGCGTAGAGCGGCTCCAGCTCGACGATGAGGGGGAACTTGTCCCGCTTGCGGAGCTTCTGTTCGAAGAGATAGGTCCCGACCCGGACGGACTGACGGAGCGGCATGGCCATAACTCGCTCACCTCCTGGGGAGCAGCAGAGAACGGTGCCATTCGAAGAAAGCGGGAAGGACGGCACGCAGGACACGGAAGGCCGATATTCCCCCGCGTACCGTGCCGATACGGACCAGTTCGTGCTCGGGGGCGTCCACGACCACCCGTACGGCGGCAACGGGCCGGGGTCCGGCCGCCCGCGCGGTACGGAGGGTGGCGGCGGACTCCATGTCGACGGCGATCGCCCCGCCGGCGGCCAGCGCGGCCCGCTCGGGTCCCCGCACCACGTGGTCGGAGCCGGTCAGCGGGCCGGTGTGCACGGTCCGGCCGGGCAGCGCCCTGGTCAGCGCCTTGACGAGGAGGTCGGCGCCGTCGCAGACGGTGGTGCCGTCCGGGCCGCGGGTCTCCTCGGCGACGACCAGGTCGCCGGGGTGCATGCCGGGCGCGAGCCCGGCGCAGAAGCCGGAGGCGATCACGGCGGCCCCGCCCCAGCCGTCCCGGGCGAGCGCCCGGGAGACCCCGCGGGTCGCGTGGGCGGGTCCCATGCCGGTGCGCACCACGCGGACCGGGCCGGGCGCCCCGTCCCGGCCTCCGCCCCGCAGGGCGAACCGCTCGATGCCGAGCGCGCAGGCGATCAGCAGCGGCGGGACGGCTTCCCCGGAGTCCCCCGGCGGGCGGTCGCGGTCCATCACGGACTCCCGCCGGGCGTGGGCTCGCCGTGCAGGTAGCGGCCGAGCGCGGTGAGCGGGAAGACCTGCCGGTAGAGGTGGTAGTTGATGGAGAAGTCCCAGGGGAAGCCGGTGCCGGTGAAGTACGGCTCGTCCCAGGAGCCGTCCTCGTGCTGGGTCTCCGTCAGCCAGGCCACACCCCTGCGGACGGCCTCCGACTCCCTCTCCCCGGCGGCGAGGAGGGCGATGAGGGCCCAGGCGGTCTGCGAGGCGGTCGAGGCGCCCCGGGCGATCCAGGACCGGTCGTCGTACGAGCGCAGGTCCTCGCCCCATCCGCCGTCCGGGTTCTGCGCGGAGGCGAGCCAGGCGACGGCCCGCCGGACCGCCGGGTGGGAGGCGGGGATCCCGGCGGCGGCGAGGGCGGGGAGCACCGAGCCGGTGCCGTAGACGTAGTTGACGCCCCAGCGTCCGAACCAGGCGCCGTTGGGCTCCTGTTCGGCGAGCAGCCAGTCGATGCCCCGGCGGGTGCGGGGGGCGTCGGCCAGGCCCTCGTGGGCCAGCATCTCCACCACGTGGGCGGTGACGTCGGCCGAGGGCGGGTCGATGACCTCGCCGAAGTCGCAGAAGGGCAGCTTGTTCGGCAGGACGCTGGTGTTGTCGGCGTCGAAGGCGGCCCAGGCGCCGTTGCCGGACTGCATCCCGGCGGTCCAGCGGGCGGCGCGGCGCACCGCCGCGTCCACCCGGGCGGGGTCGGGGTGGCGGACCCGGCGCAGGGCGAGGATCACCTCGGCGGTGTCGTCGATGTCCGGGTAGTTGTCGTTGTGGAACTCGAACGCCCAGCCGCCGGGCGGGAGTCCGGGACGGCGCACCGCCCAGTCGCCCGCCTTGGTGATCTCCTCGTCGAGCATCCAGTCCACGGCCTTCACCAGCGCCGGGTGGTCGGCGGGCAGGCCGGCGTCGGCGAGGGCGATGGTGGCGAGGCAGGTGTCCCAGACGGGCGACTGGCACGCCTCGATCATGCGGACCGGGCCCTCGGGCTCCTCGCGCCAGACGGCGAACCGGTCCAGGGACTCCAGGCCGGCCCGCATGACCGGGTGCTCCAGGTCGTAGCCGAGCAGGTGGAGGGCGATCACCGAGTAGACGGCGGGCGGCTGGATGCCGCCCCAGCAGCCGTCGTTCTCCTGCCGCTCGACGATCCACCGGGCGGCGCTGTTCATGGCCGCCCTGCGCAGGCCGCGCGGGGCGAACCGGTGGTAGACGCGCAGGGCCTTGTCGAGGCGCTGGAAGAGACCGTCCCAGCCGGTGAGGGGGGCGAGCGGGCGCGGCGGCGCCGGGCGGTCCGGGTCGGTGTGCAGCTCGTCGAGGGCGAAGGGCGCGGGGCGGACCGGGCGCTTCGCGGAGACGACGGTGAGCGGCACGATGGTCTGCCGGGCCCAGCAGCCGAAGTCGTAGATGTTGAGCGGGACCCACGACGGCAGGAGGACCAGCTCGGGCGGCAGCTCGGGCAGGTCCTCCCAGCGCCACCAGCCGAAGAGGGCCAGCCAGATGCGGGTGAAGACACGGGCGGAGGCGATGCCGCCGCGGGCCCGGATCCAGGACGCGGCGCGGGCCATGTGCGGGGCCTCGGGCCGGTCCCCGGCGAGCCGGAGGGCGACGTACGCCTCCACGGTGGCGGAGAGATCGCCGGGCCCGCCGTAGAAGGTGGGCCAGGTGCCGTCCTCGTACTGCCGGCTCCGGATGTGCCGCGCGGCGGCCGCGAGGGTGTCCGGGTCGAGGATGCCGAGGAACTGGCGGAGCAGGAGGTCCTCGGCGTCCATGGTGACGTTGGTCTCCAGGTCGCCCTTCCACCAGCCCTCGGGGACCTGGCGGGCGAGGAGGTGGTCGGTGGCCCTGCGGGTGGCGAGGGCGGCGGCCTCCTCCAGAAGTCCTGGGGCGGCGGCGAGGCCGTCCGCGGAGGTGGTGCGGTGGTGTGGTGCGGTGCTGGCCGCGGACGCGAGGGGGCCGAGGGCCCCGGCGTTTCCGTCGGTCGTCGCTGTCATGGCTTCCCCTTCGTGGCAGTCGGTTACCTCTGCTCCTGCGGGTCTGCCGTCGGCCGGTGCCGGGTGGCACCGGCCGGCGACTGCGCACTCATATCTGGCTGTCGGTGATCATTTCTTCCGTACGACGACGAAGTCGGCGAGGGCGATCAGCTGGTCGCGCACCCGGGCGGGCATGTCGACCTCGTGCAGGGCACGGAGCGCGATCGCGTGCTGGCGGCGGGCCTCCTCGGCGGTCCACTCACGGCCGCCGGCCTCCTCGATGAGGGCGGCGCGGTAGGCGAAGTCCTCCTCGGAGAAGGAGTCGAAGGCGGTGGACTTGGCGTCCTCGGCGAGCAGCCGGCCGAGCCGCTCGGACGCCTCCCCGTCCGCCGCGAGGGCGGCGACGACCGGCAGCGACTTCTTCCGCTGCCGCAGGTCGCTCCAGGTCTGCTTGCCGGTGGCGTCCGGGTCGCCCCAGATGCCGAGGAGGTCGTCGACGGCCTGGAAGGCGAGGCCGAGGTGGTAGCCGAACTCCTCCAGCTTGTCGGCGGTGCGGTCGTCGGCGCCGCCGAGGACGGCGCCGATGGAGACGGCGCAGGCGAGGAGGGCGCCGGTCTTGTTGCCCTCCATCTCCAGGCACTCCGCGACGGTGACCCGCTCGCGGTGCTCGTAGGAGATGTCCTGGGCCTGCCCGTCGATCAGCTTGCGGCTGGCGGTGGTGAGCCGGCGGGTGGCGCGGCCGGCCTCCACGGTGCCGATCTCCAGGAGGAGTTCGTTGGCGAGCGCGAAGAGGGCGTCGCCGACCAGGATCGCCTGGGCGGGGCCGTGCACCTTCCACACCGTGTCGCGGTGGCGTCGCTGCTCGTCGCCGTCCATCAGGTCGTCGTGGAGGAGCGAGAAGTTGTGCACGAGCTCGACGGCGACGGCGCCGGGGACGCCGACCTCGGGGGCGGCGCCGGCGGCCTCGGCGGAGAGCAGGGCGAGCGCGGGGCGCACGGCCTTCCCGCTGTCGGCGTCGGTGGGGTTGCCGTGGGCGTCGATCCAGCCGAAGTGGTAGGCGGCCACGGTGTCCATGGGCGGCGCGAGCCGGCCGACGGCCGCCCGCATGACGGGGGTGGACAGGGTCCGCCCCCTCTCCAGCAGGGCGCTCACGTCCGCGGTGTCGACGGCCGGGGTCCCCGGGGGCACGGTCGGCACGGTCTCTCCTCTAGTTCCTGTGATCACACTCATGCCGCCTCCTGCAGCGGATGGTCGTGGCGGCGGCCGAAGGCGGAGAGCGCGGCGCCGGCGGCGCTGAAGCCGCTTCGGACGGCACCCTCCATGGTCGCGGGCCAGCCGGTGGCGGTCCAGGCGCCGGCCAGGTACAGGCCGGGCGCACGGGTGCGGGCGCCGGGGCGGAGGCGCCCGACGCCGGGTGTGGGGGCGAAGGTGGCGGTCCGCTCCCGGGTGACGAAGAAGTCGCGGACCCCGGCGCCGCGGGCGGCGGGCAGCAGCCGCTCCAGCTCCGGGAGGTAGCGCTCGCGGAGCGCGGCGACGGGCTCGTCGATCTCGTCCTGGGCGGCGGACTGCGAGACGGCCAGGTACTGGCCGCCGCCGGTGAGTCCGGAGGACCCGGTGCGGTCGAAGACCCACTGGACCGGGGAGCCGAGGGCGGTGAAGAAGGGCCGCTTCAGCACCTTGCGGTCGTAGACCACGTGCAGGTCGAGGATGGGCGCGGTGCCGATGTCGAGGAGCCGGTCGGCGTCGTCGAGCGCGTCCTCGGGGAGCAGGGCGTGGGTCTCGGTCTGCGGCACGGCGAGGACGACGGCGTCGGCGTGGAGGGTCTCGCCGGGCAGCTCGACGGTCCAGCGGCCGTCGTCGGTGCGGGAGATCCGCTCGGCCTTGGTGCGGAGCAGGGTCCGGACGCCGAGTCCGTCGAGGGTCTTGGCGGCGAGGGTGTCGTGGAGGTGGCCGAGCGGCACGTGGGCCCAGCCGATGTCGGCGGCGCCGGGGTCGGTGAGCAGCCCGGTCTTGAAGACCATGGCGGCGAGCCCCATCGAGGCGTCCGGGGCGGGGGCGTTGAGGGTGGGGATGCCGACCAGGTCCCACAGGGCCTCGATGGCCCGCGGGGACTGTCCGTGGCGGCCGAGCCAGGTGGCGAAGTCGATGCCGTCGAGGGCCGGGTCGGCGGGGTCGAGCTTCTTGAGCGCGAGCGCGGCGCGGCCGACGGAGGCCCGCTCGGCGAGGGAGAGGTGGGGGTACGTGGCGAGGCTGCGGGCCAGGTGGAAGGGGACCGGCAGCGGGTCGCGGCGGATCCGGCCGAGGCGCGGGCCGCGGGGGTGGGCGACGTCGAGGACGGGGACGTCGAGCCGGTCCTGGAGCGGGGCGAGGCGGGCGCCGTCGACGCGGTCGAGGAACCAGCGGTAGGCGGTGCAGCAGCGCAGGTAGACGTGCTGGCCGTTGTCGACGGTGAGGTCGCCGCGGCGGAAGGAGAAGGCGAGGCCGCCGAGGCGGGGCCGGCCTTCGAGGAGGGTGACGGCGACGCCGGCGTCGGCGAGCTGGATCGCCGCGGTGATGCCGGCGAGCCCGCCGCCGACGACGACGGCCCCGGGGCGGGCCGCCGCGCCGCGCGCGTCGGTGGGGGCCATCAGGCGCGCCTCCTGACGGTGGAGCGGGCGATGTGGCGGGCGTCGAGTCCGGAGAGGCCGCGGACGGCGACGTACGCCTTCTCGGGGCCGGGCAGCGAGACCCGGCCGCGGAGCACGGCCGCGGGGTCGCGCTCGATGCGGTCGAGGAGCCGGCGGTAGATGCCGGCCATGGCGGCGACGCAGGCGCCGCTGCGCCGGTCGAGCATGGGGAGCAGCCGGTAGCCCTCGGCGAACAGGGCGCGGGCGCGGCGGACCTCGAAGTGGACGAGGCCGGCGAAGTCGGCGCCGGACGGCAGCACGGGGGCTCCGAAGCCGTCCTCGCAGCCGAAGCGGGCGAGGTCGTCGGCGGGCAGGTAGGTGCGGCCGTTGCCGGCGTCCTCGCGGACGTCCCGGAGGATGTTGGTGAGCTGGAGCGCGAGGCCGAGGGTGTCGGCGTACTCGGCGGCCCGGTGGGCGTCGGCGGCGCCGGGCTGGGTGCCGAAGACGCCGAGGGAGAGCCGGCCGATGGCGCCGGCGACGCACCGGCAGTAGACCTTGAGGTCGTCCCAGGTGCGGTAGGTGGCGCCGCGGACGTCCATGAGGACGCCGTCGATGAGTTCGTCGAGCCCTTCGAGGGGGATCGGGAAGCGGCGGGCGGAGTCGGCGAGGGCGACCGCGACGGGGTCGGTGTCGTCCTCGGCCACGTCGTCCTTGCGGACCCGGTCGAGCAGGGTCCTGGTGGCCTCCAGGCGCTCGCGCTTCACCTCGGGGGCGAGGGTGCCGTCGCCGATGTCGTCGACGCGCCGCGAGAAGGCGTACAGGGCCGACATGGCCTGGCGCTTCTCGGCGGGCAGGAGGCGGATGCCGTAGGCGAAGTTGCGGGCCTGCTGTCCGGTGACGGCCTCGCAGTAGCTGTACGCGGCCTGTACCGGCGCGGACGGCCGGGTCAGTTCCTCCACGGTCACGATCCCCCCTCTCTCCGCGCCCGGAGCAGGACCGCTCCCGCCTGGCGCGTCAGGCTCGGCTTGGTGGGCTTCGGCGGTCCGGCGAGGACGTCGAAGCCGGCGGCGGCGATGGCGTCGAGCGCGGCGAGTCCGCCGGCGGTGAAGCCGGTGAGCAGCAGGCGGAGACGGCCGTGGACGCTGCCGACGAGGGGGGTTCCGGCGTGCAGCAGGCCGCGGGCGCGTTCGGCCTGGAAGGCGACGAGGGAGCGCACGGCGGCGCCGGCGGTGGGCCGGGCGAGGTCGTCCTCGGTGACGTGGAACCGCTTGAGGTCCTCGGCGGGCAGGTAGATCCGGTCGCGGGCGAGGTCCTCGGCGACGTCCTGGAGGTGCTCGACGATCTGGAGGGCGGTGCAGATCTCGTCGGAGCGGCGGATCCGCTCGGGGGTGGCGGTGCCGGTGATGCCGAGGACGAGCCGGCCGACGGGGTTGGCGGAGAGCTCGCAGTAGGCGAGGAGGTCGTCGTACGTCTCGTAGCGGCGGACGAGCTGGTCCTGCCGGTTGGCCTGGATCAGACCGAGGAAGGGACCCGGGGTGAGGCCGCGGCGCCGGACCGTGGGCTGGAGGGCGCGCAGCAGCGGGTGGCGGGGGGTGCTGTCGAAGACCCGCTCCAGGTCCTCCTCGAAGGCGTCGAGGAGGACGAGCCGGTCGGCGGCCTCCTCGGGGCCGAGGCCCAGCCGGCGGGCGTCGGCTCCGCCGGGGGCGAGGTCGCCGTCGCCGATGTCGTCGACCAGGCGGGCGTATCCGTAGACGGCCATGAGGTCGTCGCGCCAGGCGCGGGGCAGGAAGAAGGGGGCCACGGGGAAGTTCTCGTCCGCGGCCTTGCCGAGTGTGGTGCGCGAGGGGTCGTCGGCGCGCACGTACCGGGAAGCCGTCACCGGGCGGCGCCCGGCGCGGGGACGGCGACACCCACGTGAAGCTGGAGATTCTGCGTCATGGCCGTCATATCTCCCGTTCTACACTGCCGACCCAATCCATCCTATTTCGGACACGCCGCCGCACACGGAGCACGCGCCCGCCGGGGCGTCCGGGGGCGCCGTGGGGCGGTGTGGATCAGACCGGTACAGCTTACGTTGTACGAGAGATGTCGCCATTCGGGGGGCCCTGCGCCACGCCGGGCCGGTCCGGCGGGGCTGACCTGTGGCGATGCGGGGCCCGGTGGAAGGTCAGCGGGCGCGGGCTCCGGAGACGACCATGGCGAGGGTGGTCTCGACGACGTCGGCGCGGCGCTGGGCGGAGAGCCGGCGCAGCGGGCCTTCGAGGAGGAGCAGCGAGAGGCCGTGCACGGCCGACCAGGCGGCGGCGCCGGCTGCGGGGCGCCGGCCACCGGTCCGGTCGAGGGCCTCCTGGGCCTCGCGGAGCAGCGTGAAGGCGCGGATCTCGGGCTCCGGGGGCACGGGGCGGCCCGCCGGCGGTTCGGCGGCGGGGCGGACGGTGCCGAAGGCGGCCCGGTAGAGGCCGGGGTGCTCGACGGCGAAGCCGACGTAGCCGCGGCAGAGGGCGGCGAGCCGGCGCTCGGCGGCGAGGGCGGGGTCGTCGGCTCCGGGCTCGCGGGCGGCGGCCCGCTCCATGGCCTCGGCGAGCCGGACCCGGGCGTGGGCGCGGACGGTGCGGAGCAGCTCGCCGCGTCCGTCGAAGTGCCGGTAGGCGGCGGTGGGCGAGACGCCGACGCGGCGGGCCGCCTCGCGCAGGACCACCCGCTCGGGGCCGCCCTCGGCGGCGAGGCCGACGGCCGCGCAGACCAGGGCGTTGCGCAGGTCGCCGTGGTGGTAGTTCTTTCCGCCCGAGATCCCTGCCATGGGCTCATCCTGCCCGATGTTGACCGCATGAACATTCCGCCGGCGGCCCGACCGGCGAAAACCGGAACGCCCCCCGCCGGACCGGCGGGGGGCGTGCGGTACGCGAGGGGGCGTGGCGTCAGCGTGCGGTCTCGCGCTCGTACGCCTTGAGCACCTCGTCGGTCGGGCCGTCCATCAGGAGCTGGCCCTTCTCCAGCCAGAGCACCCGGTCGCAGGTGTCCCGGATGGACTTGTTGCTGTGGCTGACCAGGAAGACCGTGCCGGCCTCCTTGCGCAGCTCGCGGATGCGCTCCTCGGAGCGGATCTGGAACTTGCGGTCACCGGTGGCGAGCGCCTCGTCGATGAGGAGCACGTCGTGGTTCTTGGCGGCCGCGATGGCGAAGCGGAGCCGGGCGCCCATGCCGGAGGAGTACGTGCGCATGGGCAGGCTGATGAAGTCGCCCTTGTCGTTGATCCCGGAGAAGTCGACGATGTCCTGATACCGCGCGTGGACCTCCTCGCGACTCATGCCCATGGCGAGGCCGCCGAGGATGACGTTGCGCTCGCCGGTGAGGTCGTTCATCAGGGCCGCGTTGACGCCGAGCAGCGAGGGCTGGCCGTCGGTGTAGACCTGACCGCTCTCGGTGGGGAGCAGGCCGGCGATGGCGCGCAGCAGGGTCGACTTGCCGGAGCCGTTGGTGCCGATGAGGCCGATGGCCTCGCCGCGGTAGGCGGTGAAGGTGACGCCGCGGACCGCGTGCACCTTGCGGACGCCCCGGGAGACCTCGGCCTTGCCCTTGCCGACGATCCGGCTGAGGGCCGCCGTCGCGCTGCCCTTGCCGCCGCCACCGGTGTTGACCCGGTAGACGATGTGGACGTCGTCGCAGATGACGGTGGGCGTCTTGGCGCCCTGGATGGTGTCAGCCACGGCCGTACCTCTCCTCGGCCTTCCAGAAGTAGACGAAGCCGCCGATCCCGAGGAGCAGCGCCCAGCCGAGGCCGGTGGCCCAGACGTGGTCGGGCAGGTTCTCGGAGCCGTAGCCGTCGATGAGGGCGTAGCGGATCAGGTCCATGTAGACCGCCGCCGGGTTGTACATGAGGATGTCCGCGATCCACTGCGGCTTGTCCTGGAGCATCACGGGGATCGAGAACATGACGCCGGAGGCGTACAGCCAGGTCCGCATGACGAAGGGCATCAGCTGCGCGAGGTCGGGCGTCTTGGCGCCGGCCCGGGCCATGATCAGCGCGAGACCCACGTTGAAGACGAACTGGAGCGCCAGCGCGGGGATCACCAGGAGCCAGCTCGCCGACGGGTAGCTGCCGGAGACCATGACGATCGCGACGAGCACGATCATCGAGAAGAGCAGCTGCTGGAGCTGCTGGATCGAGAAGCTGATGGGAAGGCTGGCGCGCGGGAAGTGCAGCGCCCGCACCAGTCCGAGGTTGCCCGAGATCGCCCGTACGCCGGCCATGACGGAGCTCTGCGTGAAGGTGAACACGAAGATGCCGGTGACCAGGAAGGGGATGTAGACGTCCTTGTCCATGCCCTTCCCCGCGCCCAGGATGAGGCCGAAGATCAGGTAGTAGATCAGGGCGTTCAGCAGCGGCGTCGCCACCTGCCAGACCTGGCCGAGCTTGGCCTGGCTGTACTGGGCGGTGAGCTTCGCCGAGGAGAAGGCCATGATGAAGTGGCGATGGCTCCACAGCTGCCGGACGTACTCGAACAGTCCGGGCCTGGCGCCGCTGACCGCGAGGCCGTACTTCGCGGCGAGGTCGCCCGGGGTGAGGCCCGCGTCGACGGGGGCCGGAGGCGCGCTGGTCGCGACCGCCCCGCCCTGGTGAATGTCACTCACAGTCGAAACTTTCGTGTTCACGATGTGCGGCACGTCGGGGTGCCACGATGTCAGCTGACCGGTGGGCGGCCCCCGGCACCGGGTCCGCCGCCACACCGTACGCCATCCGGGCGGCCCGCCGGGACGCCGGGCGATCTTCCCGGCGGACGGCGGACCCGGGGGCCTCTACTTCAGTCTGCTGGACGCCAGCACCGACACGAGGTGCAGGACGGTCTGGAGCAGGGCGATGCCGGCGAGGACGGCGACGCCGAGCCGGGAGAAGAAGAGGTCTCCGCGCATCTGGTCGGCGACGGCCAGGACCAGGATGAGCAGGGACGCCTCGATCCCGAGGATCAGCCGGTGGAACTTGAACGCGGCCGCGGCCCGGCGGGCCAGCGCCATGCCGGAGGAGCGCGGCTCCGAGGCCGCCTCCTTGACCGGGGCCATGCCGTTCTGGTGGCGGGCGACGCCGACCAGGTCGGTCTCGGCCTTGATCAGGATGGCGCCGAGCGCGGCCAGGGTGCCGAGGAAGGCCCACAGCCAGTCGATCCGGCCCTCGCCCCACAGGTCGGCGGCGCGCAGGCCGAAGCCGACCAGCACCGCCGCGTCGCACAGGTAGGCGCCGACCCGGTCCAGGTAGACGCCGGCGAGCGAGTACTGCTTCTTCCAGCGGGCCAGCTCGCCGTCGACGCAGTCGAGCAGCAGGTACAGCTGCACCGCGACGACGCCGAGCACGGCGCCCCACACGCCCGGCACCAGGAGGGCCGGGGCGGCGAGGACGCCCGCCAGGGTCATCAGGTACGTCAGCTGGTTCGGGGTGACCCGGGTGTTCGCCAGCTGGCGGGTGATCCGCAGGGAGATCTCCCGCATGTAGAGGCGGCCGCCCCAGTGCTCGCCGCTCCGCCGGTCCTTCACACCCGGCGGGTGGACGACCGGTCGGAGCTCAGCTACCGATGGCTTTGGCATAGTCGGCGTACGCGTCCCTGATCTCGTCGGCTGACAGGTCGAGGTGTTCCAGGATGGTGAACCGGCCCGGCCGGGTCTGCGGAGCGAACTCCACCGCCCGCGCGAACTCGTCGACCGTGAAGCCCATCTCCTCCGGCAGCACGGGCAGCCCGTGCCGGCGCAGGGTCTCCACGATCACGCCGGACTCCTCGCGGGCACCGCGCAGGTGCATCGCGAAGGCCGCCCCGAGGCCGCACTGCTCGCCGTGGCTGGCCGCGCGGGCCGGGAAGAGCAGGTCGAAGGCGTGGCTGATCTCGTGGCAGGCGCCCGAGGAGGGGCGGCTGTCGCCACTGATCGACATGGCGATGCCGGACATCACCAGGCCCTCGGAGAGCGTCACCAGGAAGTCGTCGTCGCCGACGCCGCCGGGGTGGCGGAGGACCGCCTCGCCCGCGCTGCGGGCCATCGCGGCCGCCAGGCCGTCGATCTTCTCGCCGTTCTCGCGGTGGGACAGCTCCCAGTCCGCGAGGGCCGAGATGTTGGAGATCGCGTCGCCGATGCCGGAGCGGACGAAGCGGATCGGGGCGTCCCGGATCACGTCGAGGTCGATGACCAGCGCGAGCGGGGTCGGGACGCCGTACGAGCCGCGCCCGTTGTCGTTGTCCAGCGTGGAGATCGGCGAGCAGATGCCGTCGTGCGACAGGTTGGTGGCTATGGCCACCAGGGGCAGCCCGACCCGGGCCGCCGCGTACTTCGTCACGTCGATGATCTTGCCGCCGCCGAGGGCGACCACGGCGTCGTACCGCTTGCCGCGCATGGCGTCGGCGAGCTTGACGGCCTCGTCGATGGTGCCGCCGGAGACCGTGTACCAGTCGGCGCCGGGCAGCTCGGGGGCGAACCGGTCGCGGAGCTTGAGCCCGGAGCCGCCGCTGATGGCGACGGCGATCTTGCCGTTGCTGGAGATCCGCTGGTCCGCGAGGAGCGCGGACAGGTCGTCCAGCGCTCCCCTGCGGATGTCGACGACGACCGGCGACGGGATCAGTCGGGTCAGTACCGGCACGCGATCTCCCGGCCCTTGGCGAGGTCGTCGTGGTTGTCGATCTCGACCCAGGAGACCTCGCCGATGGGCTCGACGTCGACGGTGAAGCCGCGGTTGACGAGCTCCTGGTAGCCGTCCTCGTAGTAGAGGTCGGGGTCGCGCTCGAAGGTGGTCTTCAGGGCGTCGGCGAGCTCCTCGGCGGCCTCGGCCTCGATGAGGGTGACACCGATGTACTCGCCGGTCGCGTCGGCCGGGTCCATCAGCTTCGTGATCTTCTGGACGCCCTTGCCCTCGGCGGTGACGACCTTCATCTCCTCGTCGGCGAGCTGCTTCACCGTGTCGAGGGCGAGGATGATCTTCTGGCCCTTGCCGCGGGCGGCGAGCAGGGTCTTCTCGACGGAGACCGGGTGGACGGTGTCGCCGTTGGCGAGGATCACACCGCGCTTCAGGACCTCACGGGCGCACCACAGGGAGTAGGCGTTGTTCCACTCCTCGGCCTTGTCGTTGTCGATCAGGGTGAGGGAGAGGCCGTACTGCGCCTCCAGGGCCTCCTTGCGGGCGTAGACGGCTTCCTTGCGGTAGCCGACGACGATCGCGACCTCGGTGAGGCCGACCTCGGCGAAGTTCTTCAGCGTGAGGTCGAGGACGGTGGTGTCACCGTCGACGGGCACGAGGGCCTTCGGGAGGGTGTCGGTGTAGGGGCGCAGTCGCCGTCCGGCACCGGCTGCCAGAACGAGGCCGATCATGCTGTTTCTCCTTCGTCGTGAACGGCGGGTGCTCCGGAGGAGACCCAGAAGCGGATGGACTCCACGAGCACCACGAGGGCGAGCGCGCCCGCCAGAGCGGTCAGCGCCAGGGTGAAGTCGTCGCCGCGGTCTCCGAGGAGCGCGGCGAGGACGGTCACCAGGAGCGTGCGCCCCTCGTGTCCGCCGGTGATCCGCACCAGCCAGGCGGGCGGCGCGCCGGTGCCGCCGCGAATGCGGTACACCGTGTCGTAGTGATGGTAGGCGACCGCCGCGACCAGGCCGAATGCGGCGGGGACGGCCTGCGGCACGTCCGACCGGGCGGCGATGACCAGGACCGTGCCGTACTCGGCGGCGCGGAAGAGCGGCGGGAGGAGCCAGTCGAAGCGGCCCGTGAGGGGGGCGGCGACGAGCGCTCCGGAGACGACGACGTAGCCGACGGCGGCGATCACGGCCAGGCGGTGGTCGTGCGGCCACTGCCAGGCCGCGTACAGCAGCCCGGCCACGATCGCGGCGCCGAGGGGGACCCTGAGGCCCGCGCCCCTGGCGCTGCCGCCGAACACCCGGCCGACGCCGCGGGCCAGCGGCCCCGAGTCGGTGAGCTCGTACAGGGCGCGGGTGGCGCGCTCGCCGCGCGGGGTCCGGTTCCGGAGGGAGCGCAGGACGCGGCCGGCGGTGGTGTAGCAGGCGGCGAAGGCGCAGCCGGCGATCAGGGCCCAGAAGACGATCCGGGGGCTGGTGACGGCGGTGAGGACCGCGATCATCGCCCAGCGCTCGCCGATCGGCAGGATGATCATGCGGCGGGCCCAGACGGTCCAGCCCACGCCGTCGAGGCGGCTGGAGAGCGCGAGGCCGGTCCTGGCCGTGGTGCCGGCGGTCGCCTCGTCGGGCGTGTTCGCCTCGTTGAACGCGAAGTCCACGACGTGGCGGCAGGTCATGAGGATCATCGCGGCGAGCGCGAGCGTCCACACGTCGTCGCCGCCGCGGGCCGCGCCGAGGGCGAGGCCGGCGTAGAAGGCGTACTCCTTGGCCCGGTCGAAGGTGGCGTCGAGCCAGGCGCCCATCGTCGAGTACTTGAGCGCGTACCGGGCGAGCTGCCCGTCGGTGCAGTCGAGGACGAAGGAGACGAGCAGCAGCACGCCGGCGGCGATGTAGCCGCCGCGCTCCCCGGTGGCCGCGCAGCCGGCCGCGATCAGGGCGGTGAGCAGCGAGGCGGTGGTGACCTGGTTGGGGGTGAGGCCGCGGCGGGCGCACCAGCGGGCGATGTACCGCGAGTACGGGCTGATGAAGAAGGTGGTGAAGAAGCCGTCGTGGGCCTTCACCGCGGAGCGGAGGCGGACGGCCTCGTCGTCGACGGCGTCGACGGCGGCGCGGGCCTCGTGGCGGGCCGCGGCGTCGGCGGGGACGGTGGCGACGAGGGTGCCGAGGGCGGGCCGGTGCACGGCGACGCCGTCGGCGTCGAGGGCGTCGGCCACGGACTCGGTGAGGTCCCGCTCGGGCTCGGCGGCGGCCGGGACGGTGAGCACGGGCGCCGCGGTCAGCGCGCGGGCCAGGGCCGGGCGGGCCTCGGGCTGCGCGGTGAGCGCGCCGGGCACGGCGGCGGCCGGGAAGCGGGGGTCGGTCAGCGCGAGGCGCAGGGCGTGCGGGTGTCCGACGAAGCGGGAGTCGACGAGGGCGACGCGCTCGCCCGCGGGGACGGCGGCCAGGAGGGTACGGGCCTCCTCGGCGCCTGTGGCCCGGCGGACGTCGAAGCCGAGCGACCGCAGATCAGCGTCGAGCGAGGATCCGGGTGCCGGCGGGCCGGTGAGGATGGCGGTCGACAGACGAACTCACTCCTTGGAACGGGCAGTGGGCCGGCGGGGCCCTGACGGCCCCGGGCGCGGCGGTGCGCCCCGGCACCGGGCGGCGGCACGTCGGCTGAGGCTATCGGATGAACGGAGCGTGAGTTCACCGAGGCTTCGCACGCCGGACTCCCCCCGGTCCGCCCCTCGCCGCCGGGGTGCGCCGCGCTCCGCTCGATCATCATCGGGGATCGGCGGCCCGCCCTCCAAACCCGTCCCGGCGAAGCCTCCGGCGGCATTCCGGCAGGTGATCGCACGAATGCCGGCCGTTCGGGCATCACCGCAGGTCAGAGCAATGACAACGGTGTTCAGTACCGTGTTGCACATACCCCCCACCCGTAGTTCACTGGCGACTTGGGGCACCGACGGAACAGGACTTGGGAGGCCATGTCATGGGGGCTGGACACGACCACGGGCACAGCCACGGGGGGACGCCGCCGACCGGCACCGCGGGCGCCGCGTACCGCAACCGGTTGCGGATCGCGCTCGGGATCACGCTCTCCGTGATGGTGGTCGAGATCGTCGGCGGCGTGGTCGCCGACTCGCTCGCGCTGATCGCCGACGCGGCGCACATGGCGACCGACGCGATCGGGCTGGCGATGGCGCTGCTCGCGATCCACTTCGCCAACCGGCCGCCGTCCGGGAACCGCACCTTCGGCTTCGCCCGGGCCGAGATCCTGGCGGCGCTCGCCAACTGTCTGCTGCTGCTCGGCGTCGGCGGGTACGTGCTCTACGAGGCGGTCCAGCGGTTCATGGAGCCGGCCGAGACCAAGGGCGGGCTCGCCATCGCCTTCGCCCTGGTCGGCCTGGTGGCCAACGTCATCTCGCTGTCGCTGCTCATGCGTGGACAGAAGGAGAGCCTGAACGTCCGCGGCGCCTATCTGGAGGTACTGGCCGACGCGCTCGGCTCGGTGACGGTCATCGTCTCCGCCGCGATCATCCTGGCGACCGGCTGGCAGTACGCCGACCCGATCGCCTCCCTGGTCATCGGCCTGATGATCGTGCCGCGCACGGTGAAGCTGCTGCGGGAGACGCTCGACGTGCTCCTGGAGGCGGCGCCCAAGGGCGTGGACATGGCGGAGGTGCGGGCGCACATCCTGGCCCTGCCGGGCGTCGAGGACGTGCACGACCTGCACGCCTGGACCATCACCTCCGGGATGCCGGTCCTCTCCGCGCACGTGGTGGTGGACGCGGGGACGCTGGACTCGGGAGGCCACGAGAAGATGCTCCACCAGCTCCAGGGCTGCCTGGGCGACCACTTCGACGTGGAGCACTGCACCTTCCAGCTGGAGCCGGCCGGGCACGCCGAGCACGAGGCGAAGCTCTGTCTGTGACTGTTAGGCTCGTCGTACGAACACGTGCGTGAGAGGAGCTGGGGTTGATGACCGTCGCGATGGAGGCCGCTGTGCGCGGCCGCACCCGGTCCAGCTTCAGCTCCCGGGTCTCCGGCTGACCTGATCCCGGTTCTTCCACCGGTCCGTCACGTCGTCGGCCGGGACCCTTTCACACCAAGGGTTTCCACGTTGTCCGACAACGACATCCAGAACGCTTCCGCGTCCCACGACGCCTTCTTCGCCCTGCACCACGGTCTTCCGCGGCAGGGTCCGGGCTCCGACGCCACCACCCGTCGTCTCCTCGCGCTCGCGGGGAGGCTGCCGGAGCGTCCGCGCGTCCTCGACCTGGGCTGTGGCCCCGGTCGCTCCGCGCTACTCCTGGCCGCCGAGGCGGGCGCCGAGGTGACCGCCGTCGACACCCACGAGCCGTTCCTCGACGAGCTGCGGGCGGCGGCCGCCGCCCGCGGTCTCGCCGGCCTGGTCCGCCCGGTGCGGGCCGACATGGGCGCGCTGCCCTTCCCCGACGGCTCCTTCGACCTCGTCTGGGCCGAGAGCTCGGTCTTCGTCATCGGCTTCGACCGGGCGCTCGCCGAGTGGCGCCGGCTGCTCGCGCCGGGCGGGACGCTCGTCCTCACCGAGTGCGTGTGGACCACCGGCACGCCCGCCGAGGAGGCCCGCGCCTTCTGGGACGAGCACTATCCGCTCCGTTCCGTCGCGGAGCTGTCCGCGACGGCCGTCGCGGCCGGCTATCACGTCCTCGGCGCCTTCACCCAGCCCGACGGCGACTGGGACGAGTACTACGTCCCGCTCGCCCGGCACGCCGACGCCGCCGACACCTCGGTGCCGGGCATGGCCGAGGCCGTGGCGGGCGCCCGGGCCGAGATCGCGCTGCGCCGCGCCCACGGCGGCGACTACGGCTACGCGGGCCTCGTGCTCCGGCCCGCCGACCCCCACTGGCCCACCCGCACCGAGCGGGAGGGCGACCGCGCGGCCGTACGGGAGGTGACCGCGGCGGCCTTCGGGTCGCCGGCCGAGGCGGACCTGGTCGACGCCCTGCGCGCCGACCCGGACGCCTGGCTGCCCGGGCTCTCGGTGGTCGCCGAGGCCCCGGACGGCTCGGTGGCCGCCCACGCGCTGATCACCCGCTGCCGGGTGGGCGGGGTGCCGGCCGCGGCGCTCGCGCCGGTCTCGGTGGCGCCGGAGCACCAGCGCACGGGCGCCGGACAGGCCGTCACCCGGGCGGTGCTCGACGCGGCGCGGCTCGCGGGCGAGCGGCTGGTGCTGGTGCTGGGCCATCCGGAGTACTACCCCCGGTTCGGCTTCGTACGGGCGTCCGCGTACGGAATCAAGCCAGGTTTCGATGTTCCGGACGAAGCGATGATGGCCCTCACCCTGGACGGTTCCGGTCCGGTTCCGTCGGGCATGATCGTCTATCCGGCGGCTTTCGGGGTCTGACCTGCCCCTGACGGGCCCGCCGCTCCCCCGTGCCGGGGTACTCCGGTGCGGTGGGAGCGGCGGGCTCCGGCCGCCGAAGTGCGGACAAGCCGCTTTTGTGCGGCAGACTGGGGTGGCCCCCACGGGCCGAGGACCGAAGCGAAGGATGGGTATGCCGACCACACAGGGCACCGCGGCCGCGATCGCGCCGGGGCTTGCGTCGAAGCTCTCGTCGAACGGCGTGGAGCCGTCCGTCACCCCGGAGCCGATCATGCTGGAACTGGTCGACGAGGCCGGGAACACCATCGGTACGGCGGAGAAGCTCGCCGCCCACCAGGCCCCCGGGCAGCTGCACCGCGCGTTCTCGGTCTTCCTCTTCGACGAGGAGGGACGACTGCTGCTCCAGCGCCGGGCGCTCGGCAAGTACCACTCCCCCGGCGTGTGGTCGAACACCTGCTGCGGCCACCCCTACCCGGGCGAGGCGCCGTTCGCGGCGGCCGCCCGGCGCACCTTCGAGGAGCTCGGCGTCTCCCCCACCCTGATGGGCGAGGCCGGCACCGTCCGGTACAACCACCCGGACCCGGCCTCGGGCCTGGTGGAGCAGGAGTTCAACCACCTCTTCGTCGGCCTGGTGCAGGCGACGCCGCGGCCGGACCCGGAGGAGATCGGCGAGTACGCCTTCGTCACCCCGGCCGAGCTGGCCGAGCGGCACGCGGCCGCGCCGTTCTCCGCCTGGTTCATGACGGTGCTCGACGCGGCGCGTCCCGCGATCAGGGAGCTGACGGGTCCTGCCGGGGGCTGGTGACCCGGCCGTCCGCCGTCCCCGGCCCCGGTGCCATCGGGGCCAGGGGCAGCGCCGCCCAGATGATCTTGCCGCCGCCCGCGGTGTGCTCGACGTCGCAGGCGCCGCCGCTCTCCAGCGCGATCTCCTTCACCAGGTGCAGCCCTCTGCCGCCGGTCTGGCCGTAGTCGGCCTCCAGCGCCTTGGGCCGGTAGGGGTGGTTGTCCTCGACGGACACCCGCACCCACTCCGGCCCGATGGCCACCTCGACCGCTATCTCCGGGGAGAGCAGCGCCGCGTGCCGCACGGCGTTGGTGACCAGCTCGGAGACGATCAGCAACAGTCCGTCCTTGATGTCCTCGTGGACCGGGACTCCCTGGCGGGCCAGCAGGTCGCGTACCGCGTGCCGGGCCTGGGGGACGGAGACGTCGACCGCGGGAGCGGTGAAGCGCCAGACTCCTTCGTAGGACGGTGGCCGGGCGGGGACACCTCCGCGGGCATCCATGATCCGGTTCCCACCCTCGTGCTCGATTCTCGCCACACTGCGAGTCTTGGCAATCCGGAGGGGTCTCCCGACCTACTGACCAGAAGTCGACACTTATCGACCACCTTCTGATCGGTGGAGTATGCCGACGTCAGTTGTTCGACTGGTCCTGTTCCTTTTCCGCGGGAGGCGCCGGGGGCGGTCCCGTGGCCGGTTCCGGCTGCGGGGTGACCAGGCCGATGATCCGCCGGCCACCGACACCGATCGCGATCAGCCCCAGGCCGTCGAAGAGCAGCGCCAGCGAGAAGAAGACCCCGAGAACGTACCGGCTGCTGTCCGGCCAGTCGAAGAGCACCAGCAGGCCGAGCAGCACCCCGAAGGCGCCCTGGAGCAGCGTCCAGCCGAACTGCGGGCCGCGCACCACCACGCTGCCGACCAGCCGGAAGACCCCGCCGGTGAGGAAGAGCAGGGCGGCGAACATCGTCAGCGCCTCGGCGGAGCCCTCCGGGTGACGGAGGACCACGCAGCCGGCCGCGAGGTTCACCGCCGCCACCACCGCCGCCAGCCAGAAGTAGCTGGTGCCCCTCGACGAGTACGCCTGGAGGAGACCCACCAGGCCACCGATCAGGAGCAGCCAGCCGAAGAGCCACATGGACGTGAGGGTGGCGAGCCCGGTGTAGACCAGGCCCACGACGCCGCAGATCACGAGGATCACGCCGAGCGCGGCGAGCCAGCCGAAGCTCCGGCCGAGCTTCTTCCCCTCACGGGCCATCTCCTGCACGGGATCGAGGCCGTCGTCCCGGGACTCCTTGGCCATCGTGCCTGCCTCCTCACGGCTGCCTGACGACCCCTTCCTGATCGTACGTTCGGCACCGGTGGATAGCATCCGGCCCATGGAGACCGTGGAGCCCCGCCTCGTCGACACCGTCACGGACGGGGTCGCGACCCTCGTCATCACCAACCCGGCCAAGCGCAACGCCATGACGGCCGGGATGTGGCGGTCGCTGCCCGGCGTGCTCGACCGCCTCGCCGCCGACCCCGCCGTCCGGGTCCTGGTGCTGACCGGCGCGGGCGACACCTTCTGCGCCGGCGCCGACATCTCGACGCTGCGCGAACCCGGCGACGAGCAGCAGGCACTGGCGGTCCGCGCCGAGGAGGCGCTCGCCGCCTTCCCCAAGCCGACCCTCGCCGCCGTCCGCGGCTACTGCGTCGGCGGCGGCAGCCAGCTGGCCGGCGCCTGCGACCTGCGGTTCGCCGCGGAGGGCACCCTCTTCGGGATCACCCCGGCGAAACTGGGCATCGTCTACCCGTCCTCCTCCACCCGGCGGCTCACCGCCCTGGTGGGCCCGGCGACCGCCAAATACCTGCTCTTCTCCGGCGAGCTGATCGACACCGAACGGGCCCTGCGGACCGGCTTCGTGGACGAGGTGCACCCGGCGGAGGGACTGGCGAAGCGGGTCGAGGAGTTCTGCCGGATCCTCGCCTCGCGGTCGCTGCTCACCCAGGCCGCGGCCAAGGAGTTTTCCGACGGGCGCCTCGACCGGGACGCGCACTGGACGGCGCAGGCGCACGGCAGCGGCGACACCGCGGAGGGTGTCGCCGCCTTCCTGGAGCGCCGGGCGCCCCGCTTCACCTACGGGCTCTGAGGGTCAGCCCTGGGGCAGCTCCTCGGTCGCCACACCGCGCCACCGCTCCACCAGGTGGGCGGGGGCCTTGAGCGGGGAGCCGGCGTCGTACGGGGGCTGGGGGTCGTACTCGGTGAGCAGCTGGACCGTCATGGCGGCCTCGTCGCCGGCGATCCGGCCGAGCAGATGCAGGCCCATGTCGATGCCGGAGGAGACGCCGGCGGCGGTCACGTACTTGCCGTCGAAGACGACCCGCTCGCCGGTGGGCTCGACGCCCAGCTCGCGCAGTTCGTCGAAGGCCAGCCAGTGGGTGGTCGCGCGGCGGCCGGAGAGGAGCCCGGCGGCGGCGAGCAGGAGCGAGCCGGTGCAGACCGAGGTGGTCCAGGTGCTGGTGGCGTCGGCGGTGCGGAGCCACTCCTGGATCTCCGGGTCGTGCGCGGCCTTCCGGGTCTCGGGGCCGCCGGGGACGAGGACGATGTCCGGGCGGGGGACGTCGGCGAGGGACTTGTCGGCGGAGAGCGCGAGGCTGCCCTGGTCGTTGCGGACCGGGCCCGCCTCCTTGGCGACGAAGACGGTCTCCGCCCCGGGGAGCCGGGAGAGGATCTCGTACGGGCCGACGGCGTCGAGCGAGGTGAAGCCCTCGAAGAGCAGGATGGCGATCTGCATGGCTGGCGTGCCTTTCAGCTGACGGGTCCGGTGACGGGTGAGTGGAATCGGCGGCGGTAGTCGACCGGGGCGGTGCGGAGCGCCTTCGTGAAGGCGCGGCGCATCGCCTCGGGCGTGCCGTAGCCGGCGGCGCGGGAGACCTCCTCGACGCCGTGGCTGGTCTCCTCCAGGAGCCTGCGGGCGTGTTCGAGGCGGATCCGTTCGACGTAGCGGCCCGGGGTGACCCCGGTCTCGGCGCGGAAGGCGCGGGCGAAGTGCCGGGGCGAGAGCCGCGCCCGGGCGGCGAGCCGCTCGACCGAGAGGTCGCCGTCCGGGTGCTCGGCGATCCATGCCTGGACGTCGCGCAGCGGTTCGCGGCGCGCGGTCTGGGCGGCGAGCTGGGCGCTGAACTGCGCCTGGTTGCCGGGTCTGCGGAGGAAGACCACGAGCATCCGGGCGATGGCGAGGGCCGCCTCCCGGCCCAGGTCCTCCTCGACGAGCGCGAGGGCCAGGTCGATGCCGGCGGTGACGCCCGCAGAGGTGGCGATCCGGCCGTCCCGGACGAAGATCGGCTCCGGGTCGACGTCGACCGCCGGGTGGCGGCGGGCGAGGTGCTCGCAGGCGATCCAGTGGGTGGTGGCCCGGTGCCCGTCGAGGAGACCCGCCTCGGCGAGCCGCAGCGCCCCGGTGCAGACCGAGACCAGCCGCTCGGCGCGCGGACCGTGGACGCGCAGCCAGTCGACGAGGGCCGGATCGGTGCCCCGGGTGCCCTCGCCGCCGGGGACGACGAGGGTGTGCGGCGGTCCGCCGGCGACGGCCTCCTCCAGCCCGGTGTCGGGGAGGATCCGCAGGCCGCTGCTGGTGCGGACCGGTCCGCCGTCCAGGGAGGCGGTACGGATCGGGTACGGGTCCTCCTCGGCACCCGAGGCCCAGGCGGCGGCGTGGAACACCTCGACGGGGCCGGTGACGTCGAGGCTCTGCACGCCGTCGAAGAGGACGACGAGGACGGGGCGCGGGGTCATGGCTCCATCCTTCGCGTCCGCCGGGGATGGCGGCAAGGACGACGACCCCACCTTTTCTGCCATGGGGGCGGGGCGGCGGGCGGGGGTGCTCCGCCCTCTCCCGCCCCGGGGGCCTCCCCGTCCGTTCCGCCGTCCGGCGCGGGAGAGGGGCAGGGGGGCGTTCCCTCCGTACCAAGCAGTCGGTTAGGTTCTGGTGTCATGACGACTTCGCTGCCGCCGCGGGCCGGGCGCCGCTGCCACAACGCCCTGAACCCGCTCCACTCGACGCTGTACTTCTCCCCCGACCTGGACCGGGAGTTCGGCGCGCTCGGCTTCACCGACCCGGCCGCCATGCGGCTCGCCGCCCGCAGCGCCCCGCTCGGCGCCGTCGGCGCCGGCACGGTCGCCGCGACCTTCTACAACTACCGCCACGAGCTGCTCTCCCGGCACCTGCCGGCCGCCTGGGACACCGCCTCCCCCGCCGCCGTCCTCGACGCCCGGCTGCGGACCGCCGACGCCACCCTGCGCCGGCTGCTCGGAGAGGAGGCCGTCGCCTCCCCCGAGATGGCCGAGGCCGCCGGTCTCGCCCTGAAGGCCGCCGAGGCGTGTACCCGGCACGCCCGCCCGCTCTACTCCGCCAACGCCGACCTGCCGGTCCCCGAGGAGCCGCACCTCGCCTACTGGCACGCGGCGACCCTGCTGCGCGAGCACCGCGGCGACGGCCACCTGGCGGCCCTGCTCTCCTCCGGGCTCGACCCCGTCGAGGCGCTCGCCTCGCACACCGCCACCGGCAAGGGCATGGCGCCGCGCTGGGTCCTCGGCACCCGCGGCTGGGGCCGCGCCGACTGGGAGGCCGCCCGGGACCGGCTGCGCGGGCGCGGGCTGCTCGACGCGGACGGCGAGCTGACGGAGGCCGGGGTCCGGCTGCGGGAGGAGCTGGAGGAGACCACCGACCGCCTGGACGCCGCCCCGTACGAGCACCTGGGCGCGGCCGGCGTGGAGCGGCTCACCGAGCTGGGCCGCGGCTTCCTGATCGCCGCCGCGGGCTCGGGCGCCTTCCCCGCGGACCTCGTCGGCAAGGGCTGAGCCGGCCGGGCGCCCCGCGGCCCGCGGCGCGCGGGGACGGGTCGGTTGCCGCGTACGGGTGACCGACCCGGCAGAATGCTTGTCGCAAGCAGCAGGCACGAGAAGGCGAGTCGGGACACCGTGACCACGTCCATCGAAGCAAGGATCGCCGAGGAGCTCGGCGTACGCGAGCGACAGGTGAGGGCGGCGGTCGAGCTGCTCGACGGCGGCTCCACCGTGCCGTTCATCGCGCGCTACCGCAAGGAAGCGACCGAGACGCTCGACGACGCGCAGCTGCGCACCCTGGAGGAGCGGCTGCGCTACCTGCGCGAGCTGGAGGACCGGCGGACCGCCGTCCTCGACTCCGTGCGCGAGCAGGGCAAGCTCACCGAGGAGCTGGAGGCGCGGATCCTCGCCGCCGACACCAAGGCGCGCCTGGAGGACATCTACCTGCCGTTCAAGCCGAAGCGGCGCACCAAGGCGCAGATCGCCCGCGAGGCCGGGCTCGCGCCGCTGGCCGAGGGGCTGCTGGCCGACCCGTCGGTGGAGCCGGCCGCCGCCGCGGCCGCCTTCGTCGACGCGGACAAGGGCGTGGCGGACGCCCCGGCGGCCCTGGAGGGCGCGCGGGCGATCCTCACCGAGAGGTTCTCCGAGGACGCCGACCTCATCGGCGAGCTGCGCGAGCGCATGTGGGTGCGGGGCCGGCTCGCGGCGAAGGTCCGCGAGGGCAAGGAGCAGGACGGCGCGAAGTTCGCCGACTACTTCGATTTCGCCGAGCCGTTCACCGAGCTGCCCTCGCACCGGATCCTCGCGATGCTGCGCGGCGAGAAGGAGGACGTGCTCAGCCTGGACCTGGAGCCGGAGGAGGCCACGGACGGGCCCTCGTCGTACGAGCCGATCGTGGCCGGCCGCTTCGGCATCGCCGACCGGGGGCGCCCGGGCGACAAGTGGCTCCAGGACACGGTCCGCTGGGCCTGGCGCACCCGGATCCTGGTGCACCTCGGGATCGACCTGCGGCTGCGGCTGCGGACGGCCGCCGAGGACGAGGCGGTCCGGGTCTTCGCGGCGAACCTGCGGGACCTGCTCCTCGCCGCCCCGGCGGGCACCCGGGCGACGCTGGGCCTCGACCCCGGTTTCCGTACCGGGGTGAAGGTGGCGGTGGTCGACGGGACCGGCAAGGTCGTCGCCACCGACACGATCCATCCGCACGTCCCGGCCAACAGGTGGGACGAGTCGCTGGCGAAGCTGGCGCGGCTCGCGAAGGAGCACGCGGTCGAGCTGGTCGCGATCGGCAACGGCACGGCGTCCCGCGAGACCGACAAGCTCGCCGCCGAACTGCTGGCGAAGCACCCCGAGCTGGGCCTGACGAAGGTGATGGTCTCGGAGGCGGGCGCCTCGGTGTACTCGGCCTCCGCCTTCGCCTCGCAGGAACTCCCTGGCCTGGACGTGTCGTTGCGCGGCGCGGTGTCGATCGCCCGCCGCCTCCAGGACCCGCTGGCCGAGCTGGTGAAGATCGACCCGAAGTCGATCGGCGTGGGCCAGTACCAGCACGACCTCGCCGAGACGAAGCTGTCGCGCTCGCTCGACGCGGTGGTCGAGGACTGTGTGAACGGTGTCGGCGTGGACGTCAACACCGCCTCCGCGCCGCTGCTTTCGCGGGTCTCCGGGATCAGCGCCGGCCTCGCCGAGAACATCGTGGCGCACCGCGACACCAACGGCCCCTTCCGCTCCCGCAAGGGGCTGAAGGACGTGGCCCGGCTCGGCCCGAAGGCGTACGAGCAGTGCGCGGGCTTCCTGCGCATCCGAGGCGGCGACGACCCGCTGGACGCCTCCTCGGTGCACCCGGAGGCGTACCCGGTGGTGCGGCGGATGGCGAAGACCACGGGCGGCGAGGTCGCCGCGCTGATCGGCGACACCGGCACGCTGCGGTCGCTGCGGCCGGCCGACTTCGTCGACGACTCCTTCGGCCTGCCGACCGTCACCGACATCCTGCGGGAGCTGGAGAAGCCGGGCCGCGACCCGCGCCCGGCCTTCAGGACGGCCACCTTCAAGGAGGGCGTCGAGAAGATCGGCGACCTGGTGTCGGGGATGGTCCTGGAGGGCGTGGTGACGAACGTGGCCGCGTTCGGCGCGTTCGTGGACGTCGGTGTGCACCAGGACGGCCTGGTGCACGTCTCGGCCATGTCGAGGACCTTCGTGAAGGACCCCCGGGACGTGGTGAAGCCGGGTGACGTGGTGAAGGTGAAGGTGCTCGACATCGACATCCCGCGGAAGCGGATCTCGCTGACGCTGCGGCTCGACGACGAGGCGGCCGCGGACGGCGCCGACGGCGCGAACGCCCCCGGCGGGCAGCGGCGCGAGCGGGGCGGCCGGCCGCCTCAGCAGCGCCAGGGCGGCCAGGCCGGCCAGGGCCGCGACCGCGGTCAGGGCCGTGGCCAGGGACAGGGCCAGGGTCGCGCCCAGGGGCAGGGCCGGGGCCAGAACCAGGGCCAGGGGCAGGGCCGGGGCCAGGCCGCCGCGCCCGCGAACAGCGCGATGGCGGACGCCCTCCGGAAGGCGGGTCTGCTCGGCGAGGGCGGCGGCAAGCGCCGCTGACCCCGTGACGGACGCCCCCGGTGCCGCTCTCCGCGGCGCCGGGGGCGTCGTGCGTGGTCCGCCCGGTCAGTCCCGCGCGCCGGCGGGCTCCGGGAAGGCGGCCCCGGCCAGGGCCCGGGCCGCGGCGGCGACGTGCTCCTCGTCCGCGCCGGGCGCCAGGCCGAGGACGACGCCCTGCCCGAGGCCGACGAGGAGCGCCCGGAGGGCGAGGGCGAGCTGCCGCGCCCGCTCCTTCGTGACGGTGCCGTCCCGGTGCCGCCTGCCGGTGAGCAGGGCGGCGAGGTGCGCGTCCTGTTCCCGGACGGCGACGGCGAGCCGCTCCCCGAGGGCGGCGTCGCGCAGCGCCATGTCGAGCAGGGTGATCTGGAGGACGACGGCGGCCCGCGCCTCGGGGGCGTCCCAGCCGCGGCGGTGGTGGCGGGCGAGGGCGTCCACGGCGCCGAGGAGGTCGGCGCCGTCCGGCACCGCCCGTCCGAGCTCCTCGTAGTACGGCCCGAGCCGGTCGGCGACGAGGGCGATCACGAGGCCGCTCTTGCTGCCGAACAGCGAGTAGACGGCGCCGGTGGTCAGCCCGGCCCGCTCGGCGATCTCGTCCAGCCGGGCCCGGTGGCCGTCCCTGGCGACGAGCTCGCCCGCCGCGTCCAGCAGGGCGCGGCGGTTGCGCTCCTTGGACTCCGCTCTCGTCATTCTCGTCATCCCGTTATTCTAGTAACCGGATTACGGATTCGGCGCGCACCACCCACACGCAATCACCGACACGCACCACCGACCGAGGGGAGACGGCGATGGAGAAGGCACGGGGCGTCATGGCGGCGGGGATCGTCGCGGACGGGATCGTGAAGGTGCTGCTCGGCGGCGCCTTCCTCGCCGGAGCGGCCCCGGCGGGCCGGCTGCTCGGCGTGCCCGGCCCGCTGTGCGCCGCCGCCGGCGCCGCCCTGCTCCTCGGCGGCGCCGTCGAGCTCGCCCTGCTGCGCCGCCGGCCGCTCCGGAGGCACCTGCCGCTGATGGCGGCCTACGACGGCGGGTGGGCGCTCGCCGCGGCGGCGGGTGCCCTGGTGGCGTGGCGCGGCGGCGGGTCCGGCGGCGAGCTGTGGGTCGGCTACCAGGCGGTGGCTCCGCTCGCGTTCGCCGCGCTGCTCGCGGCCGGCCCCGCCGCCGCGGGGGTCACGGCAGGAAGCGCAGCGCCCAGTCGGCCCGGTTCGCGATCGTGAGGTCGTCGTCCCCGGCGAGCGGCCGCAGGACGCGCTCGGCGGTCTTCGGGTCGGCCTGGACGAGGTCGACGATCTCCGTGGCGAGGCCGTCCTGGTCGTCGCCGAGGTCGGCGGCCGAGGCCCGGACGAGCACCGGGAGGGTGTCCGGGCCGCCGACGGCGGCGAGGACGCCGCCGAGGAGTTCGCGGGCGTAGCCGTTGCGTTCGGCGACGGCCCGGTCCAGTTCGGACTCCAGGCGCGGCAGCAGCGCCCGGTCGCCGCCGGCCGCGATCTCGTCGGCGAGGTCGATCGTGGCGTCGACGTCCGCGTCGAGGTCGTCCAGCATCGCGAGGAGCCGGGTCACGCTGTCGTCGGTCATGGTGCCTCCGTAAATGCGCCGTCCACGAGGACCGGCACGGTCGTGGAGCCGTCGATCTCGGCGGCCACGGCCACGTCCTCGGGATAGCCGTACTCGTACAGTTCACGGCCCGAGTCACAGCCGTGCAAGGCGGCGGCCGGGTCGTCCGTCGCCGCCCACAGCGTGGCCGCCGCGGTCGCCTCCGGGGTCAGGTGGAGCCCCGGCGCGAGGGCGCGCAGGGCGTCGAGGACCGCGCCGGCCCCCAGGTGGTCCTCCAGGGCGGGACGCAGCGAGCCGTCCGGCCACCGCTCGCCGGAGGCGATCACGGCGAGGGGCCGCTCGCCGGAGCCGTACCCGTGGCGGGCGAGCCAGTGGGCGACGGCGGTGCGGTTGCGCAGGGAGGCGGCGACGACGGTCGCCCCGCCCGCCCCGGCGGCGATGGTGGAGCCGTTCGGCGACGGCAGGACCAGCCGGGCCGGCGCGGGGGCGGTGCGCAGTGCCGCCGGGGAGAGCGACCAGGGGTGGTCCGGGGTGGCCTCCCGGCGCCCGACGGCGAGGGTGGCGTCCCGCTCGCGCGCGTACGGGGCGGCCGTGGCGTCCCTCCAGCGGTACGGGAGCACGGCCGTGCCGCGCTCCACGGCGACGCCGACGGCGGTGGTGAAGGAGAGCGCGTCGACGACGACCAGGCAGGCCGCGGCCGGGGCGAGGGCCCGTGCCTCGACGGGCCCCCAGCCGAAGGCGA
Organism: Streptomyces sp. NPDC058052; assembly: GCF_042885515.1. Lineage (NCBI taxonomy): Bacteria > Bacillati > Actinomycetota > Actinomycetes > Kitasatosporales > Streptomycetaceae > Streptomyces > Streptomyces sp. NPDC058052. The sequence continues at coordinate 363,330 of NZ_JBHVRX010000003.1, forward strand.
CGCCCATCAGAGTTCGGTGACCTTGCCGTCGGCGACCTCGACGCGCCGGTCGACGCGGACCGCGTCGAGCATCCGGCGGTCGTGGGTGACCAGGAGCAGCGTGCCCTCGTAGGAGTCGAGGGCGGACTCCAGCTGCTCGATGGCGGGCAGGTCGAGGTGGTTGGTCGGCTCGTCGAGGACGAGGAGGTTGACGCCCCGGCCCTGGAGGAGGGCGAGGGCGGCGCGGGTCCGCTCCCCCGGGGAGAGGGTGGTGGCGGGGCGCAGCACGTGCTCGGCCTTGAGGCCGAACTTGGCGAGCAGGGTGCGCACGTCGGCCGGCTCGGTGTCGGGGACGGCGGCGCAGAAGGCGTCGAGGAGGGTCTCGGTGCCGTGGAAGAGCTTGCGGGCCTGGTCGACCTCGCCGACGACGACGCCGGAGCCGAGGACGGCGTGGCCGGAGTCGAGCGGGAGGCGGCCGAGGAGGGCGGCGAGCAGGGTGGACTTGCCGGCGCCGTTGGCCCCGGTGACGGCGACCCGGTCGGCCCAGTCGATCTGGAGCGAGACCGGCCCGAAGGAGAAGTCGCCCCGGCGGACCTCGGCGTCCCTGAGGGTGGCGACGACGGAGCCGGAGCGGGGCGCGGCGGCGATCTCCATCCGCAGCTCCCACTCCTTGCGGGGCTCGTCGACGACGTCGAGGCGTTCGATCATGCGCTGGGTCTGGCGGGCCTTGGCGGCCTGCTTCTCGCTGGACTCGCCGCGCAGCTTGCGGCCGATCTTGTCGTTGTCGCCCGCCTTGCGGCGGGCGTTGCGGACGCCCTTGTCCATCCAGTTGCGCTGCATGAGCGCCCGGCTCTCCAGGGCGGACTTCTTGTCGGCGTACTCCTCGTACTCCTCGCGGGCGTGCCGGCGGGCGGTGGCCCGCTCCTCCAGGTAGGCGTCGTAGCCGCCGCCGTAGAGGGTGATCTGCTGCTGGGCGAGGTCGAGTTCGAGGACCTTGGTGACGGTGCGGGTGAGGAACTCGCGGTCGTGGCTGACGACGACCGTGCCGGCCCGCAGGCTCTTCACGAAGGCTTCCAGCCGCTCCAGGCCGTCCAGGTCGAGGTCGTTGGTCGGCTCGTCGAGGAGGAAGACGTCGTAGCGGGAGAGGAGGAGGGAGGCGAGGCCGGCGCGGGCGGCCTGGCCGCCGGAGAGGCCGGTCATCGCCTGGTCGAGGCCGACGGTGAGGCCGAGGGAGGCGGCGACCTCCTCGGCGCGCTCGTCGAGGTCGGCGCCGCCGAGGTCGAGCCAGCGCTCCAGGGTGGTCGCGTAGGCGTCGTCGGCGCCGGGGGTGCCGTCGACCAGGCCCTGGGTGGCCTCGTCCATCGCGGCCTGGGCGGCGGCGACGCCGGTGCGGCGGGCCAGGAACTCCCGGACGGTCTCGCCCGCGCGCCGCTCGGGCTCCTGCGGCAGGTGGCCGACGTTCGCGGTCGGCGGGGAGAGCCGGACCTCGCCCTCCTCGGGGGCGTCGAGCCCGGCGAGCAGCCGCAGCAGGCTGGACTTGCCGGCGCCGTTGACGCCGACGAGGCCGATGACGTCGCCGGGGGCGACGACGAGGTCGAGCCCGGCGAAGAGGGTGCGTTCGCCGTGGCCGGCGGCGAGGTCCTTGGCGACGAGAGTGGCAGTCATCAGACCACGCATCCTACGTGGGCGCCGGGGGTCGTCCGGGTACGGTCCGGGCATGGACAGCGACGTGATCGTGGTGGGCGGCGGGGTCGTCGGGCTGACGACGGCGGTGACGCTGGCGGAGCGGGGCCTGCGGGTACGGGTCTGGTCCCGGGACGCGGCGGAGGAGACGACCTCGGCGGTGGCCGGCGCCCTGTGGTGGCCGTACCGGATCGAGCCGGCGGAGGAGGCCGGGGCCTGGGCGCTGGAGTCGCTGCGGGTGTACGGGGAGCTGGCCGGGGCGCCGGAGGCGACCGGGGTGCGGTGGGTGGCGGGCGTCCACGCCGACACGGTCCTCGACGGCCTCGGCGCCTGGGCGGCCCGGGTGGAGGGGCTGCGGCAGCTGGCCGCGGGCGAGGTCCCGGGGCCGTACGCCACCGGGCTCGCGGCCCGCCTTCCACTGATCGACATGCCGGTCCACCTGGCCTGGCTGCGGACGCGTCTGGAGGCGGCGGGCGGGGTGGTCGAGCGGCGGACGGCACGGGGGTGGGCGGAGCCGGCCTCGGCGGCGCCCGTGGTAGTGAACTGCACGGGTCTGGCCGCGCGGGAGCTGGCGCGGGACGACGGACTGCGGCCGGTGCGGGGGCAGTTGGTGCTGGTGGAGAACCCGGGGATCGCGGAGTGGTTCACGGCGGCGGACGCGGGGGCCGCGGAGACCACGTACTTCTTCCCGCAGCCGGGGCGGCTCGTCCTCGGCGGGACCGCGGAGGAGGGGGCGGAGGGCCTGGCGCCCGATCCGGCGACGGCGGCGCGGATCGTGGAGCGGTGCGCCCGGATCCGGCCGGAGATCGCCGGGGCCCGGGTGCTGGGCCACCGGGTGGGGCTGCGCCCGTCCCGCTCCGGCGGGGTGCGCATCGAGGCGGAGCGGCTGCCGGACGGCACCCGCCTGGTGCACCACTACGGCCACGGGGGCGCCGGGGTCACGGTGGCGTGGGGCTGCGCGCTGCGGGCGGCGGAGCTGGTGACGGGCTGAACGGCCGAAGGCCCCCGCCCTGAGGGGACGGGGGCCTTCGGCCCGGGGGCGGGAGGTCCCGCCGCCGGTCACTTCCAGATGGGCGGCGCGACGATCTCGTCGGCGCGCTCGCACTGCTTGGCGCGGGTGTCCAGGGCCGCGGCGCGGGCGTAGGCCCGGCGGGACTCCTCGCGGGCGCCGAGGCGCTTGAGCTGCGCTCCCCGGTCGCGCTCGTCCTGGGCCTGGCTCCTCAACTGCTTGACGTTGCAGGTGCGGTGCGGTGCCGCCTCGGCCGTCGGGGCGGCGGCCGCCTGTCCGAGCAGCAGGCCCCCGGCCAGCAGCGTCGTGGTGAACAGGGCGGGCAGGATGCGGCGCGCGCGCGTCGCGTGGTGCATGTGCTTCTCCAAGTCGGGTCCGTGCGGGACCGGATGAGGCATGGTCAGTACCGATCGGTAACTTTACCTGGAGCGAAAGGACCGATCGGACACGACCCGCCGAATCCACCCGATCGTCAACACGCCTCCACAGGACGCCCACTGACGAGGTGGTAGGTCGCCCGGCCGTCGAGGAGCAGCGGGACGAGCGGTCGCTGGGACTGGCGCAGCGGGACGAAGGCGCCGCCGTCGGGGTGACGGATCGCCTTCACCCCGTGCAGGGCGAGTTCGTCGCCCGCCTCGGCGAACTGCGCGGCGTCGAGGCGGTAGCCGCAGGGCGGGTCGGCGAGGATCTCGGCGGGCTCGGGCGGGTCGTTGTCGGCGCCGCCGAGGTAGACCGGGCCCCGGTCGGCCAGCCCGGCGAGACGGGCGGCGGCGGAGGCGGCGGCGAGCGGGCCGCGGCGCTCGGACACGTACCCGAAGACGTCCTCCAGGGCCGTGAGGTGGGTGGCGACCCTGCGCCGCTGGTTGAGCGCCGGGTCGCGCTCCTCCGCCTCGCCGAGCGGGTCCTCCCGGGTCTCGGCGAGGAGCGCGGCCATGTGCTTGATCCCGGCCGTGTTGCGCAGGATGCGCTCCTGGCCGTCGCCGGCGACCTGCCGCACCGGACGTCCGGTGAGGGGGTCGGTCCAGATGCCGTAGACGCCGTGGGTGTACCCGGCGCGGCCGGCGCCGGGGCGGACGTACTCCTCGGAGAGGGTCCGGGACTCGGCGTGGACGCGGGCGTCGGTGTCGAGGCTGCGCGGCCAGAGGGCGAGCAGGTCCTTGTCGTAGTAGCCGGGGGTGGCGCCGTACTCGTGGAGGTCGTGGACGAGGTCGGGCCGCCGGTCGCGCAGGACGGCGGCGAGGGCGCGGGCCTCGGCGGTGCGCAGGGCGAGGTGGTCGCGGTTGACGTCCACGCCGGCGGCGTTGCCCCGGGTGTCGGCCTCGCGCCCGTCGGGGTTGGCGTTGGGCACGACGAGGAGGGTGGTGCGGGCGAGGAGGCGCAGGGCGGCGGGGTCGCGGGTGTGGGCGAGGTCGCGGACGGTGGTGAGGCACGCCTCCCGGCCCGCGGGTTCGTCGCCGTGCTGGCCGCAGACGAGCAGGACGGTGGTGGCGCCGCGCGCGGGGCCCAGGGCGGCGAGCCGCAGCGGCCTGCCCTGCTCGGTGGTGCCGATGGCGGTGACCGTGACCCGGTCGCTGCCCCGGTCGACGGCGGCGAGGAAGTCCCGCTCCTCCGCGTCCGTGGTCCAGCGGGCGCCGCCGCTCGTCTCGAACCCGGTCCGGGGCGGGGCCGGCGGCCCGGTCGGGCCGGCCGCCTTCGCCGGGAGGGCGACGAGGGGCAGTCCGAGCACGGCGGTCCCGGCGGCGAGGGCCAGGACGCGGCGTGCGGCACGGAATCGCATCGGCATGGGCGGGAACGTACTCGCCGCGCCGGGCGGGGCGGAAGACCGTGTGCGGGAAACGGGTGAACCGGCGGTTCATGTCGGCCGAATGGCGATCATGTGACGGGACGCGCCCTTTACGTGACGCTGCGTCGCGTGGTTCATAGAGTCCGAAGCGTACGAACTAAGGACCGACGCCCACCCACGCGTCTTACGTCTCTTACGTTGCCGACGATTTGGAGAACACCCGTGCACCGCAGATTCATCGTTCCGAGCGCCCTCGCGGCCTCGCTGCTGCTGGCGATCCCGGCATCGGCGGCCGACTACGTCCCGGGCGCGCCGGGCATCGGCGACTCCTACTACCCCGCCAGCGGCAACGGCGGCTACGACGTCTCCCACTACGACCTGCGCCTGAAGTACCAGCCGTCGACCGACCTCCTGGAGGGCACGGCGACGATCCTGGCGACGACCACGCAGAACCTCTCCCGGTTCAACCTGGACCTCGGCCTGAAGGCGAGCGAGGTGCGGGTCGACGGCCGGCTCGCGAAGTTCACCGCGACCGGGGCGCACGAGCTGGAGATCGTCCCGGCCGTGCCGCTGCCGAAGAACAAGCAGGTCACGGTGGTGGTCCGGTACGCCGGCAAGCCGTCCGAGTTCAAGGTCGACGGCTGGTCGGCCTGGCACCGCACCCCGGACGGCGGCGTCGCCGCGCAGGAGCCGGACTCGGCCGCCTGGTGGTTCCCGTCCAACGACCACCCGCGCGACAAGGCCACCTTCGACGTGTCCGTCTCGGTGCCGGACGGCACCCAGGCGATCAGCAACGGCGTGCTCCAGTCGCAGTCCTCCCGGCTCGGCTGGACCCGCTTCAACTGGCGTTCCAACAAGCCGCAGGCGACCTATCTGGCCACGCTCGCGGTCGGGAAGTTCGACATCACGACGGACCGGACGGCGAACGGACTGCCCGTCCTCAACGCGTACAGCAAGGACCTCGGCGACAACGCGGGCGCGGCCCGCGCCTCGATCGAGCGGACCGCCGAGGTCGCGGAGTGGCTGGAGGGGGTCTTCGGCCCGTACCCCTTCAACGCGCTCGGCGGCTACGTGCCGAACGTGACCAGCGGCTACGCGCTGGAGACGCAGACCCGGCCGTTCTACAGCCCTCGCCAGTTCGCCAACGGCGCGAACGTGTCGGTGGTCGTGCACGAGCTGGCCCACCAGTGGTACGGCGACAGCGTCTCGGTGCGCGACTGGAAGGACATCTGGATCAACGAGGGCTTCGCCCGCTACAGCCAGTGGCTGTGGTCGGAGAAGGAGGGCGAGGGCACGGCCCAGGAGCTGGCGGACTACGTGTACGCCACGCGCACGGCCGAGGACCCGTTCTGGACGGTGAAGCCGGGCGACCCGGGTCCGGACGACCAGTTCCACATCGCCGTCTACGACCGGGGCGCGCTGGCGCTCCAGGCGCTGCGGAACGAGATCGGCGACGAGGACTTCTTCGCGATCCTCAAGGGCTGGCCGCAGCGGTTCGCGCACGGCAACGCGCGGGTCGCGGACTTCGTCCGGTACGCGGAGCAGGTCTCCGGCAAGCCGCTGGCGGCGCTCTTCGACACCTGGCTGTACGAGCCGTCCAAGCCGGCCGCCGGCCCCTCGCCGGCCGCGGCCCCCGCGGCGCGGGCGGCGGGCACGGACGCCGCCCCGGCGAAGACCGTCCGGTCGAAGCCCGTCCCGCCGAAGTCGTGGAAGAAGATCGCCGCGACGAACACGGTCCACGACCACGAGGACCACTGAGCCACCGCCCCGGGAGGCCGTCCGTCAGCGCCCCGCGCGACGGGCGGCCTCCCGGGCGCGCCGGGCGAGCGGCAGATAGCGCAGCCGCTCGGGCAGGACCGGGACGACGGCCCGCACGATCCGGGCGAGGCGGCGCAGCCGGCGCTCCTGCTCCGGCGTCCACTCCAGGCCGATGGCCGCGCGGGCGTCCGGCGGCATCAGGCCCACGGTGAGGAAGGCGCGGATCCGCTGGAAGGGGCGGCGGAGCAGCGGCCAGAGCGGGCGGAGCGCGAGCCGGAGCGGGAGCGGGCCCCGGTCGGGGGCGGGCACGGGGGCGTCCGGGTCGAGGAGCTCGCGGACGACGGCGGTGGCCTCCAGCTCCTCCGCGAGGACCTTGCGGTAGTAGGGCCAGAACTCCTCGACGGTCTGGGGCATGTCCCGGTCGTGGATGCCGAGGATCCGGCCGACCTGGAGCCACTCGGCGTACAGCCTGCGGTCCTGGGCCTCGGTGAGGGGGCGGTGGAGCAGGGCGAGGCCGTGCCGGTAGACGGGGTAGCCGGTGGCGTGGACCCAGGCGTAGTAGGCCGGGGTGAGGGCGTGGTAGCGGCGCCCGTGCGCGTCGGTGCCCTGGATGTCGCGGTGCAGCCTGCGCAGCCGGCGCCCCTCGGCGGCGGCCGCGTCGCCCCCGTACACCCAGAGCTGGACGGAGCGCAGCGAGCGCTCGCCGCGTCCCCAGGGGTCGGTGCGGAAGACGGAGTGGTCGTCGACGCCCGCGCCGATCGCGGGGTGGGCGACCTGCATGGTGAGGGCGGCCGGGAGCATGAGGAGCGCGCGGACGTCACCGGCGACGCTCCACAGCACGCCGCCGACGGGCGGCGGCACGGGGTCGGCCGACGGCCGGGCGGCGCCCGCGCCGGCTCCGGTCCCCGCTCCGGTCCCGGCTCCGCCGTCGGCGCCGGTCCCGGCTCCGGGTCCGGTGCGTGCTCCGCCGCCGGTGCGTGCTCCGGTGCCGGAGGGGCCCGCCGGGCCCGTCGTGGCCTCGCCGCTGGTGCTCATACGGGGTCCCCCTGCCTCTCGCCTCGGTGGCCGCCCCTCCAGGGTGCACCCTCCGCTCCTGACGACGACGCCGGGGCCGTCTCCCAGGGCTCTCGCCCCGGGAACGGCCCCGGCGTGGTGATGTGCGTGCGGTCGCGGTCAGGCGCGGTCGGCGCCGACCGGCTCGCCGACGATGCGGCCGGCGAGGGCGTGGGCCCAGGCGTCGACGTCGGCGTTGAGCTCGCGCTCGGCGGCGTCGCGCTCGGCGGCGATCTTCGCGGTGCCGGCGGTGAGGATGGCGTCGCGCTCGGCCTGGCCCTCGGCGCGGGCGGCGGCGATGGCGGCGGAGCCCTCCTCGACGGCCTTGGAGCGGATCCGGGCGGCCTCGTGGCGGGCCTCGGCCAGCTCGGCCTCGTACTGGGCGCGGATGTCGGCGGCCTCGGCGCGCAGGTCGTCGGCGCGGCCGGTGGCGCCCTCGGTCGCGTCCTCGCGCAGCTCGATCGTCCGCTTGATCTTCGGGAGGATGACCTTCGCAAGGAAGAAGAAGGTCAGGAAGAACACGGCGAAGCCGAGGATGAGCTCAGCCCAGACGGGGTTGAGCGGACCGAGGTCCATGTCGAAGATCTTGGCGTTGGAGGCGAGGGTCGTCATGGCGCGCATTCTACCTGGTCCCGGAAGCGGCGAATCGTACACCCGGGCGATCGTTGGCGCGCTCGTACGACGCGGGCAAGATTCCCGGCACCTGAAGGCTACCGGAAGGTAACTACGACTGGTTGTATGGCCCGCGCCGAGTCCAACCCCCCACCACTCGTCGGGAGTTCACGTGTCCCTCAGCGCGTTCCGCCGCATCCCCGGTGTCGCCGTGCCGCTGGCGCTCGCCGCCGCCTGCCTGGCGGCGACCGCCCCCGCCGCCTCCGCCGCCCCGGCGGCCGAGACGCCCCGCCTGAAGGTGCTCACCTACAACGCCTTCCTCTTCAGCAAGACCCTCTACCCGAACTGGGGACAGGACCACCGGGCCCGGGCGATCCCCGCGGCCCCGTTCTTCCAGGGCCAGGACGTCGTGGTGATCCAGGAGGCGTTCGACAACTCCTCCTCGGACGCGCTCCGGGCGAACGCCGCCACGTCCTACCCCCACCAGACGCCCGTCGTGGGCCGCTCCAAGAGCGGCTGGGACGCCACCGGCGGCGCCTACTCGGCCACCACTCCCGAGGACGGCGGCGTGACGATCCTCAGCAAGTGGCCGATCGTCCGCAAGGAGCAGTACGTCTACAAGGACGCCTGCGGCGCCGACTGGTTCTCGAACAAGGGCTTCGCCTACGCGGTCCTCGACGTGAACGGCACCCGCGTGCACGTCGTCGGCACCCACGCCCAGTCCACCGACCCGGGCTGCTCGGCGGGCGAGGCGGCGCAGATGCGCAGCCGCCAGTTCAAGGCGATGGACGCCTTCCTCGACGCCAAGAACATCCCGGCGGGCGAGCAGGTGATCGTCGCGGGCGACATGAACGTCGACTCCCACACCCCCGAGTACGCCTCGATGCTCGCCGACGCGGGGCTGGCCGGCACGGACGCCCGCACCGGCCACCCCTACTCCTTCGACACCGAGCTGAACTCGATCGCGGCGGACCGCTACCCGGACGACCCGCGCGAGGACCTGGACTACGTCCTCCACCGGGCCGGCCACGCCCGCCCGGCGAACTGGACCAACCACGTCGTCCTGGAGTCGACCGCGCCGTGGACGGTCTCCAGCTGGGGCACGTCGTACACGTACACCAACCTCTCCGACCACTACCCGGTGACCGGCTTCTGAGCCGGCCTCCCGGGCCCGCGGGTCAGTAGCCGGGGCCGCCGAAGGCGGAGTACGCCCAGGCGGCCACGGCGATGCCGACCAGCACCAGCACCAGCCAGGAGCCGGCGCTCGTGTGCCGGCCCCCGCCCCTCCGCTCCCCGGCTCGGCGCGCCCCGGCCTCCCGGGCCTTCTCCGGCCGCCGCCGGGGCGCGGCGGGCCGCCCGGCGCGCGAGGGTCCGGCGTCCGGCTCCGCCGCCGCGGCGACCTCGGCGAGCATCCGCCGGCAGACGGTGGCCAGCTCGGAGACCGGCGCCGTCAGGTCCACCACGACCTCGGTACGGGCCGGGGCCGTGGTCCCCCCGTCGAGCAGCCGGCCGGCCCGCAGCAGCGCCCGGTCCTTGCCGCCCGTCGGCGCGAGGCTGATCCACCGTTCCACGTGCTCGTTCCGGATCACCACGCCACCGCCCCGCTCCCGGTACACCGTGTGCTCCCGCCACAGGACTCCGGCCAATTCCGAAGCGGTCTCCCTGAGTTGCGCGTACATCCCACTCCCCTGTTCCCGCCCGCCGACGCGGACCGGCCGCCGACTCTAAACCCCCTGGGGGCGGCCCGCCGCCCCCGCCCCCGCTCCCGGCCCCTTACGCGCCGAAGTCGTACACGGTGACCGCTACGCCCCGTGCCGACAGCCGCTCCCGGACCAGCGGCTCCACCCGGTCCCAGGTGCCGCCCGCGAGACCGCAGCCGATCCGGGGCATGTGGACCGAGGCCCCCAGCTCGACCGCCCGGTCCGCCAGCAGGCCGAGGGCGGTGCCGATCGCCTCGTACCGCACGGGGACACCGCTGCTCCGGCCGGTGCGGATCCCTCGCTGGCCCACCAGGTTCGCCACCCAGAGGCAGGGCGAGACCTGGACGAACTGGGCCGCGCCGAGCCCGAAGTCGTTCGTCGCCCGCTCCCGGTGCCAGCGGCGGTACGCCGCCTCGGGCTCCGGCCAGCGCCGGGAGACGGCGAGGACGAAGCCCTTGCCCCAGCCGCCCAGGTCGTTGCAGACATGGGCGACGATCCGGACGCCCTTCCCCTGGGGCGCGGTGGCGTCGCCGCGCACGTATGCGATCTCCGTCATGCGCTCACCGTAGGGGGTGGGTCCGACAGCGGGGTTGGAGGTTCCGACCAGGGGGCGGGGGCGGGGTGGTGGGGTCGGCGGGTTGTGCCGGGGCCGGCGGCGGCCTTGGATCGCGGGAGTCATGATCGCGCGGGGTTCGAGGAAGTGAGGGCAGCATGCTCGACGGCGTCACGCCCTGGCCCGAGGAGTTCGTCGACCGGTACTGGGCGGCCGGGTACTGGCGCGGCAACACCCTGGACAACCTGCTGCGGGGGTGGGCGCTGGAGCACGGGCCGCGGACCGCGCTCGTGGGGGGCGGGCAGCGGCTGACGTACGCGCGGCTGAACCGGTGGGTGGACCGGACGGCCGCCGGGTTCCGGCTGCGCGGGATCGCCCCCCGGCAGCGGGTCGTCGTGCGGCTGCCGGACGTCCCCGAGTTCGTGGCCGTGCTCTTCGCGCTGATGCGGGCCGAGGCGGTGCCGGTGGTCTGCCCGGTCGCCCACCCGAGCGAGGACGTGGAGCGGCTGGTCCGGCTGACCGAGGCCGCCGGGTACGTGGGGCTGTCCTCGTACGGCGGGGAGGACCGGCGCGCGGCCGCCGAGGGGATCGCGGCGCGGAGCCCGTTCCTGCGGCGGGTGTTCACCCTGGACGAGCCGGGCGGCGCCTCGCCGTACGGCGGGCTGGCGGCGGACTCGGCGGGGTGCCTGTACTTCCCGCTGGGCGCGGTCGACGCGCCGCCCGGGCCCGCGCTCGCGCGGAGCTCCGCCGACGTGGCCCTCCTGCTGCTCTCCGGGCGGCCGGGGGAGCGGCTGCTCGTGCCGCGCACCCACGACGACTACGCCCACCAGGCGCGGGCGGCCGCGGCGGCGGTGTCGCTGGGCGAGGACGACGTGCTGCTCGCCGTCTCCCCCGCCGGGTCGCCGCTCTCGCTGGGCTGCCCCGGCGTCGTGGGCACCCTGGCGGTCGGCGGCACGGTCGTGCTGGGCGGGGGCGGGGAGGAGCGGGTGACGGTCGCGCCGGACCGCGCGGCCCCGGAGGGCGGCGGCGCGCGTCTCGTCCGGGCCGACGGGGCGGACTCGCGGCGGGTCGTCGCGCTCGCCGAGGGCGTGGTCCTCGTCGAGGGGCGGCCGCTGACGCCCGACGACGAGTTCCGGGTCGTCGGCGCGGACGGCACGGACGCGCCCGAGGGCGAGCTGCTGGCCCGGGGGCCGTCCGTGCCGCGCGGCTACTACCGCGCACCGGACGCGGACGCCCGCGCCTTCACGCCGGACGGCTTCCTGCGGACCGGGCTGCGCGCCCGCCGGACGGAGGACGGCGGACTCCTCGTCAACCAGGGTTGACACCTTCCATCTGTCAACCTACATTGACAGCATGACCGATGCGACCGATCTCGCCGCACGGGCCGGCGACCGCGACCCACGGGTCGGACTGCGGGCCGTCTCCGCCCTCCGGCGGCTGTTGGAACAACTGGAGGCCGTCCAGGTGCGCAGCGCGCGCGACCAGGGCTGGTCCTGGCAGGAGATCGCGACCGAGCTGGGCGTCAGCCGGCAGGCCGTCCACAAGAAGTACGGGAGGCAGTGATGTTCGAACGCTTCACGAAGGCCGCGCGGGCCGTGGTGAAGGGCGCCGCCGAGCACGCGGAGCGCGACGGCGCCGGGACCGTCACCCCGGAGCACCTCCTGCTGGCCCTGCTCGACCGCGAGGACACCCGCGCGGCGGGCGCGCTCGGCCGGCTCTGCCCGCCGGACCGCCGCCCGTCCCTGCTCGCCGCCCTCTCCGACGCCCGCCGCCGGGCCGGGCTCTCCCGGGCGGACACGGAGGCCCTGGCGGACCTCGGCATCGACGTCGGCGCGATCGTCGACCGCGTCGAGGAGACCCACGGGGCCGGGGCCCTCTCCGGCGGCCGCGGGGCCTCCGGCCGCCGCACCTTCTCCCGTGAGGCGAAGACCGTCCTGGAGAAGTCGCTCCGGGTGGCGCTGGCCCGCAAGGACCGCGAGATCGGCGACGAGCACCTGCTCCTCGCCCTCACCACCACCGGCGGGGTCGTCGCCGAGGCCCTGGCCGACCACGGCGTGACCTACGCGGCGGTCGACGCGGCGCTCGCCGCCCCCGCCCCGCGCTGAGGGCGCACGCTCCAGGGTCTTTTACAGCGCTGGTGAGACAGCAATACTGTTCCACCATGGAGGACGCGAGCGACGAGGGACTGCTGCCCGGCTACACCGTCGACGAGCTGGCCGCGCGGGCCGGGGTCACGGTGCGGACCGTGCGGTTCTACGGAACGCGGGGGCTGCTGGCGCCACCGGTGATCGGCCCCCGCCGGGTCGGGCGGTACGGCCCCGAGCACCTGGCGCGCCTCGCGCTCATCGAGGAGCTCCAGCGGCAGGGCATGACCCTCGCCGCGATCGAACGCTACCTGGAGCAGCTGCCGCCCGACCTGAGCGCGCAGGACCTCGCCGTGCACCGGGCCCTCGTGGCGTCCTGGGCGCCGGAGTCCGCCGAGACGATCACCCGGCGGGAGCTGGAGCGGCGCGCCGGACGGGAGCTGACCGACCGGGACGTCGAACGACTCGCCGCCATCGGGGTGCTGGAGGCGACCGGCGACACCGAGGTGTTCCGGCTCGACGGCACCCTGCTGCGGCTGGGCGTCGAACTCCTGGACGTGCCCATCGAGCACGAGACCATCCTCGCCTCCCGGACCGTGCTGCTCGCCCACGCCCGTTCCGCCGCACAGGAGTTGGCCCGCCTGTTCCAGGAGGAGGTGTGGAACCCGTACCGGGAGAGCGGGGAGGACCCGGACCACCTGACCGCGATGAGGTCGCTCTCGGCGCACATGCAGCCGATGGTGGTCCAGGCCCTCGTCACCGCCTTTCAGCGGTCGCTGAGCGCGGAGTTGCGCTCCGCGTTCAGGAGTCCGTGAACGTCTCGCCGCGCTCGGCCTTCTCCACCAGGAGGGCCGGCGGGGCGAAGCGCTCGCCGTACGTCTCCGCCAGCTCGCGGGCGCGGGCGACGAAGCCGGCGACGCCGCCCTCGTAGCCGTTGACGTACTGGAGGATGCCGCCGGTCCAGGCCGGGAAGCCGATGCCCATGATGGAGCCGATGTTGGCGTCGGCGACCGAGGTCAGGACGCCTTCCTCCAGGAGGCGGACGGTGTCCAGGGCCTCGGAGAACAGCATCCGCTCCTGCATGTCGCGGAAGGGGATCTCGTACCCGGGCCGGGTGAAGTGCTCGCGCAGGCCCGGCCAGAGCTTGCCGCGCCTGCCCGACTCGTCGTAGTCGTAGAAGCCGGCGCCGCCGCTGCGGCCGGGGCGGCCGAACTCGTCGACCATGCGGTCGATGACGACCTCGCCCGGGTGGGTGACCCAGGTGCCGCCCTCGTCCTCGATCGCCTTCTTCGTCTCGTTGCGGATCTTGCGCGGCAGGGTGAGGGTCAGCTCGTCCATGAGGGAGAGGACCTTCGCCGGGTAGCCGGCCTGGGCGGCGGCCTGCTCGACGGAGGCGGGCTCGATGCCCTCGCCGACCATCGCCACGCCCTCGTTGATGAAGTGGCCGATGACGCGGGAGGTGAAGAAGCCGCGCGAGTCGTTGACGACGATCGGCGTCTTGTTGATCTGGCGGACCAGGTCGAAGGCGCGGGCCAGCGCCTCGTCGCCGGTGCGCTCGCCCTTGATGATCTCGACCAGCGGCATCTTGTCGACCGGCGAGAAGAAGTGCAGGCCGATGAAGTCGGTCTGGCGCTCGACGCCCTCGGCGAGGACGGTGATCGGCAGGGTCGAGGTGTTGGAGCAGAGCAGCGCGTCGGCGTCGACGACGTGCTGGATCTCCTGGAAGACCTTGTGCTTGAGCGCGGTGTCCTCGAAGACGGCCTCGATGACCGCGTCGCAGCCGGCGAGGGCCTGCGGGTCGGCGGTGGGGGTGATCCGGGCGAGGAGGGCGTCGGCCTTCTCCTGGGTCGTACGGCCCCGGGAGACGGCCTTGGCGCAGAGCTTCTCGGAGTACGCCTTGCCCTTGGCGGCGGCCTCGTCGGTGACGTCCTTGAGGACGACCTCGATGCCGGCGCGGGCGCAGGAGTAGGCGATGCCCGCGCCCATCATGCCGGCGCCGAGCACGGCGACCTTGCGGACCTGGCGCTTCTCGACGCCCTTGGGACGGCTGGCGCCGGAGTTGACGGCCTGGAGGTCGAAGAAGAACGCCTGGATCATGTTCTTCGCGGTCTGGCCGGTGACCAGCTCGGTGAAGTACCGGGACTCGATGACCTGCGCGGTCTCGAAGTCGACCTGGGAGCCCTCGACGGCGGCGGCCATGATGTTGCGCGGGGCCGGGTAGGGGGCGCCGTTGAGCGTCTTGCGCAGGTTGGCGGGGAAGGCCGGCAGGTTCGCGGCGAACTTCGGGTTCGACGGGGTGCCGCCGGGGATCCGGTACCCGGGCACGTCCCAGGGCTGGGACGACTCGGGGTGGGTGTCGATGAAGGCGATGGCCTTGGCCATCATCTCCTCCGGGGTGGCGGCCAGTTCGTGGACGAGGCCGCTGTCCAGGGCGCGCTTGGGGGTGTACTGGGTGCCCTGGAGGAGGACCTTCAGGAGGGCGTCGGTGATGCCCATGAGGCGCACGGTGCGGGTGACGCCGCCACCGCCGGGCAGCAGGCCGAGGGTGACCTCGGGCAGGCCGATCTTGGAGCCGGGCGCGTCGAGCGCGATCCGGTGGTGCGAGGCGAGCGCGATCTCGTAACCACCGCCCAGGGCCGCGCCGTTGAGGGCGGCGACGACCGGCTTGCCGAGGGTCTCGATGCGGCGCAGGGCGCGCTTCATCTCCATCGCGGCGTCGAAGATGTCCTGGGCGTGCTCGGGGCCCGCCTGGATCATGTCCTTGAGGTCGCCGCCCGCGAAGAAGGTCTTCTTCGCGGAGGTGTAGATGATGCCCCGGACGGAGTCCTTCTCGGCCTCCAGGCGGTCGGCGACGGCCGTGATCGACGCGCGGAACGCCCCGTTCATGGTGTTGGCGGACTGGTTCGGGTCGTCGAGGACGAGGGTGACGATCCCCGTGTCGTCCTGCTCCCAGCGGATGGTGGTGCTCTCGCTCATGACTGATGCTTCTCCGGTAGAAGGGTGCGGACGGGGAGGTCAGACGCGCTCGACGATGGTGGCGATGCCCATACCGCCGCCGACGCAGAGGGTCGCGAGGCCGTAGCGCTTGTCCTGGCGCTCCAGCTCGTCGACGAGGGTGCCGAGGATGATCGCGCCGGTGGCGCCGAGCGGGTGGCCGAGCGCGATGGCGCCGCCGTTGACGTTGACCTTGTCCAGGGAGACGCCCATGTCCTTGACGAAGCGCAGGACGACCGCGGCGAACGCCTCGTTGATCTCGATCAGGTCGATGTCGTCGATGGTGAGACCGGCCTTGGCGAGCGCCTTGCGGGCGGCCGGGGCCGGGCCGGTGAGCATGATGGTGGGCTCGGAGCCGGAGACGGCGGCGGCGACGATCCGGGCGCGCGGCGTCAGCCCGTACCGCTCGCCGATCTCCTTCGAGCCGACGGCGACGAGGGAGGCGCCGTCGACGATGCCGGAGGAGTTGCCGGCGTGGTGGACGTGGTCGATCTCCTCGACCCAGTGGTACTTCTGGAGCGCGACGGCGTCGAAGCCGCCGAGCTCGCCGATGTCCTTGAAGGACGGCTTGAGCCGGGCGAGGGAGTCGGCGGTGGTGCCGGGGCGCATGAACTCGTCGTGGTCGAGGACGGTCAGCCCGGCCCGGTCGACGACGGGGACGACGGAGCGGGAGAAGCGGCCCTCCTTCCAGGCGGTCGCGGCGCGCTCCTGGGAGAGGGCGGCGTACTCGTCGACGTCGCGGCGGCTGAAGCCCTCGATGGTGGCGATGAGGTCGGCGCCGATGCCCTGCGGGACGAAGTTGGTCTCCAGGTTGGTCATCGGGTCGGCGAACCAGGCACCGCCGTCGGAGGCCATCGGGACCCGGGACATCGACTCGACGCCGCCGGCGAGGACGAGGTCCTCCCAGCCGGAGCGGACCTTCATCGCGGCCATGTTCACCGCTTCGAGGCCGGAGGCGCAGAAGCGGTTCTCCTGGACGCCGGCGACGGTGTCGGGGAGGCCGGCGGCGATGGCGGCGATCCGGGCGATGTCGGAGCCCTGGTCGCCGACGGGGCCGACGACGCCGAGGACGATGTCGTCGACGGCGGCCGGGTCGAGACCCGGGTTGCGGGTCTGGATCTCGCGGATCAGGCCGACGACCAGGTCGATCGGCTTGGTGCCGTGCAGGGAGCCGTTGGCCTTGCCGCGTCCGCGCGGGGTGCGGATCGCGTCGTACACGTACGCTTCGGTGCTCACGGGAAGCCTTTCGCGGTGTGAGGGTTGCTCTCGGGAGGGGTCGGGGGGCCGGGGATCAGCCGAGCAGGGAGCGGCCGATGATCTCCTTCATGATCTCCGTCGTGCCGCCGTAGATGGTCTGGATGCGGCCGTCGGTGAAGGCGCGGGCGACCGGGAATTCGCTCATGTAGCCGTATCCGCCGTGCAGTTGCAGGCAGCGGTCGGCGACGCGCTTCTGCAGCTCGGTCGCCCACCACTTGGCCATGGAGGCGTTGACGGGGTCGAGGCCGAGACCGGTAGGGTCGGCGTGCTCGGCGATACAGCGGTCCACGAAGGTCCGCGTGACAGCGCACTCGGTGGCCATCTCCGCGATCTCGAACCGCACGTGCTGGAGCTTCGCGAGCGGCCGGCCGAACGCCTCGCGCTCCTTGACGTAGCGGGTGGTGAGCTCCAGGAGGTGCTCCGCTCCGGCGATTCCGGCGACCGCGATGGCGAGGCGTTCCTGCGCCAGGTTGGTCATCAGGTGGACGAAGGCGCCGTTGAGCTCGCCCAGCAGGTTCTCCTTGGGGACGCGGACGTCCGTGAAGAAGAGCTCGGCGGTGTCCTGGGACTTCTGCCCGATCTTGTCGAGGTTGCGGCCGCGCTCGAAGCCCTCCATGCCCCGCTCGACCACGAGGAGGGAGAGGCCGTGCGCGCCGCCCTCGGGGGTGGTGCGGGCGACGACGATCACCAGGTCGGCGAGGATGCCGTTGGAGATGAAGGTCTTGGAGCCGTTGAGGATCCAGTGGTCGCCGTGGTCCTCGGCGGTGGTGCGGATGCCCTGGAGGTCGGAGCCGGCGCCGGGCTCGGTCATCGCGATGGCGGTGACGATCTCGCCCGAGCAGAAGCCGGGCAGCCAGCGCCGCCGCTGCTCGTCGGTGGCGAGCTTGGTGAGGTACGGCCCGATGATGTCGTTGTGGAGGCCGATGGCGAGGCCGGGGGCCGCGGCCCTGGTGAACTCCTCGGCGAGGACGGAGGCGTACCGGAAGTCGGGGTTGCCGCCGCCTCCGTGCTCCTCCTCGACGGCGAGGCCGAGGAGGCCCTGCCGGCCGGCGGCGAGCCATGCCTCGCGGGAGACGATGCCGTCCTTCTCCCATTGGGCGTAGTGGGGCAGCACCTCCTTCTCCAGGAAGGTGCGGACGGTGGCCCGGAAGGCTTCGTGGTCCTCGGTGTAGAGGGTGCGCTTCATGCGGTCTTCGACTCCTGGGTGTGCAGGGCGGGGACGGCCCAGTCGCGGGCGACCTCGGCGGTGTCGGCGCCGGGCAGGGCGGGGCCGGTACGGAGGGTGCCGGGGGTGGCGGAGAAGCGGGGCGCGGGCGCCGGCTGGACGAGTCCGCCGTGCTCGGCGAAGGTGGCGCGGGCGGCCAGGTGCGGGTGACCGGGGGCCTCGCGGAGCGAGAGGACGGGGGCGACGCAGGCGTCGGTGCCCTCGAAGACCTCGGTCCACTCGGCCCGGGTGCGGCTCCGGAAGCGCGCGGCGACGGCCTCGCGCAGCTCGGGCCAGCGGGCGAGGTCGTCGCGGAGCCGGGTGGCGTCGTCGCCGAGGCCGAGGAGGCGGGCGAACTCGGTGTAGAAGCGCTGCTCCAGGGCGCCGACGGCCATGTGGCCGCCGTCGGAGGTCGCGTAGACGCCGTAGAAGGGGCAGCCGCCGTCGAGGAGGTTCACCCCGCGCCGGTCCTGCCAGCCGCCGGCCGCGAGCATGGCGTGGATCATGGTGGTGAGGTGGGCGGTGCCGTCCACGATGGCCGCGTCGACGACCTGGCCCTCGCCGTGGGCGCGGGCGTGCTGGAGGGCGGCGAGGACGCCGATGACGAGGTAGAGGGAGCCGCCCGCGTAGTCGCCGACGAGGTTGGCGGGGACGGTCGGCGGCCCGTCCGGGTCGGGGCCGATCATGCCGAGGGCGCCGGTGACGGCGATGTAGCCGATGTCGTGGCCGGCGGCGGGGGCGAGCGGGCCGTCCTGGCCCCAGCCGGTCATCCGGCCGTAGACGAGCCGCGGGTTGCGGGCGAGGCACTCCTCGGGGCCGACGCCGAGGCGTTCGGCGACGCCGGGCCGGTAGCCCTCGACGAGCACGTCGGCGCGCTCGACCAGGTCGAGGACGGCGGCGGGGCCTCCGGGGGCCTTCAGGTCGACGAGGACCGAGCGCTTGTTGCGGTTGGTGAGGTCCTTGGCCGGGTCGACGCCGAGGCCGGGACCGCCGGGGCGGTCGACGCGCACCACGTCGGCGCCGAGGTCGGCGAGGAGCATGGCGGCGAAGGGACCGGGTCCGATGCCGGCGAGTTCCACGACCCGGACGCCGGCGAGCGGGCCGGTCCGCTCGGTCTGCCTCGTGCCCATCGAGCCCCCAGGAGTGTGTGACACCAATGATGTAACACCGAAGATGCTAGGAACGTGTTCCACTCGGCACAAGCCCCCTGGCCGAGCAAGCGCTTGGAAATTCGGTGGGCGCCGCGGGTCCGCTATCCTCCGCCGACGACGTGACGACGAGACGTGACGGCGCTACGGGACGACGGGAGCGGTGGGGCGATGGAGACAGGGGCGGACGCGGGGCGGGACCCCGGCGGGGACGCCGGAGCGCGGCCGTACGACGTGGTCCTCTACGGGGCGACCGGGTTCGTGGGCGAGCTCACCGCGGAGTATCTGGCCGAGCACGCCCCCGCCGGGTGCCGCTGGGCCCTCGCCGGGCGCTCGGCCGCGAGACTGGAGGCCCTGCGGGACCGGCTCGCCGCCCGCCGGCCGCACTGCGCCGCACTGCCCCTGGTGGTCGCCGACTCCGGCGACCCCGCCTCGCTGCGGGCCCTCGCCCGGTCCGCCCGGGTCGTGGCCTCCACGGTCGGCCCGTACGTCTGGTACGGCGAGGGCCTCGTCGCCGCCTGCGCGGACGCCGGCACCGACTACCTGGACCTGACCGGCGAGGCCGAGTTCGTCGACCTCATGTACGTCCGCCACGACGCCCGCGCCCGGGAGACCGGCGCCCGGCTCGTGCACGCCTGCGGCTTCGACTCCGTCCCGCACGACCTCGGCGTCCTCTTCACCGTGGAGCAGCTGCCGGAGGGCGTACCGCTGCGCGTCGACGGCTTCGTCCGGGCCGGCGCCGTCTTCTCCGGCGGCACCTTCGCCTCCGCGCTGACCGCCTTCGGCCGCGGCCGGGAGATCCTGCGGGCCGCCCGCGAACGCCGCCTGCACGCCCCCCGGCTGGTGGGCCGGCGGGCCCGCGCCCCGCTGGGCGCCCCCCGCTTCAGCACCGAGACGGGCACCTGGGCGCTGCCGCTGCCCACCCTCGACCCGCAGGTGGTGGCCCGCTCGGCGGCCGCGCTGGAGCGGTACGGCCCCGACTTCCGCTACCGCCACTACGCCTCGGTGAAGACCCTGCCGATGGCGCTCGGCGGCACGGCGGCGATCGGCGCGGCCGTCACCGCCGCCCAGGTGCCCGCCGCACGGCGGTGGATGATGGACCGGTACGAGGCGGGCTCCGGCCCGTCCGCCGAGCGGCGCGCCCGCAGCTGGTTCACGGTCCGCTTCGTCGGCGAGGGCGGCGGACGCCGGGTCCTCACCGAGGTGTCGGGCGGCGATCCCGGCTACGACGAGACCGCGAAGATGCTCGCGGAGTCCGCGCTCTGCCTCGCCCTCGACCCGCTGCCGGCGACGGCGGGCCAGGTCACGACGGCGGTCGCGATGGGCGACGCGCTCATCGCCCGGCTGCGGGCGGCCGGCCTGCGCTTCCGGGTGGCACACGCGGAGTAGCGGCCGGCCGGACGCTCACCCCAGGACGTGGGCGAGGACGTGCGGGGCCGCCTCCCGCAGGCCGGCGAAGTGCCGGTGCACACCGTCCACCGGCTCCGGCGCGTGGACGCCCCACACGGTCATCCCGGCGTCCCGCCCGGACCGCACCCCGGACGGGGCGTCCTCCACGACCAGGCAGTCCTCCGGCGCCGCGCCGAGCAGCGCCGCGGCGGTCAGGTACGGGACCGGCGAGGGCTTGCCCTCCGCCACGGCCGCCGCGTCCACGATCACCTCCGGCACGGGCAGCCCGGTCCGCTCGAAGCGGCCGCGGACCCGGTGCTCGTAGTTGGAGGTGACCAGCGCCCAGGAGCCGGGCGGCAGGGCGGTCAGCAGCTCCGCCGCCCCGTCGAAGGCCGCGTAGTCGCCGGTGCGGACGTCCTCGTCCTCCAGCGCGTGGAACTCCGTGAGGCACGCCCCGGGTTCGAGGTGCGGGGCGACCTCGGCGAAGGTCTCCAGCGGGCGGGTGCGCAGCGCCGTCCGGTACACCGCGTCCGGGTCCAGGCCGTGCCGCCCGGCCCAGGTGGCCCACACCCGGCGCTGGTTGTCGAGGGCGTCGACGAGGGTGCCGTCGACGTCGAACAGGACGGGGCGGAGGCGGCCGGGCCGCTCGGAGGCGTGGTTCACCAGCCGATCATGTCAGGGCCGGCGGGGGCGGCCACCACCGCGTCGATCTCGATCTCGACCAGCCAGTCGGGGTCGATGAACCGGGACACCTCCACGAAGGTGCAGGCGGGACGGACGGCGCCGAACCGCTCGCCGTGGGCGCGGGCCGCCTCGCGCCAGGCGGTGGCGTCGGTGAGCATGACCCGGGTGCGGACGACGTCCTCGGGGCGGGCGCCGGCCTCGCGGAGCGCCGCCTCGGCGATGTCGAGACATCGCACGGTCTGGGCGTAGACGTCGCCGGGTGCGGTGGTGGTGCCGTCGGGCGCGATCGGCGCGGTGCCGGCGACGGAGACGTACGGGCCGTGCCGTACCGCGCGGGAGAAGCCGATCTCCGGTTCGAGGGGAGAGCCGGAGGAGACGAGTCGTCGGGTGGTGTGCAGGTCCATCCGGTCATCCTGCCCACCGCGCCCCCGGGTCAAAGCCCGGCGCGGGGCACCCTTCGCGGTACCCTGCCGGGTCCTCAGCCGCCCATGATCCGGAACGGATGCCCGGCCGGATCGGCGTACACCCGCCACAGCGGTCCGGTGTCGTCACCGGCGTCCCCGCCCTCGCCGAGGGCGACGGCCCCGAGGGCGAGCACCGTCTCGTGGGCGGCGTCCGGGTCCGGGACCCGGACGTCCAGCAGGAACTGCTGTTCCGGGGCGCCCCAGACGGGCGGCCGGTGGTCGGCGACGTCCTGGAAGGCGAGGACCGGTCCGTGCGCGTCGCGCAGCACGGCGGAGCCGGCGCCGACGGCGAGCCCCGGGTCGGGCGCCGTGATCTCGCCGCCCAGCATCTCCCGGTAGAAGGCGGCGAGTTCGTGGGCGTCGGGGCAGTCGAGCACGACGCAGCGCAGCCGCCCGATCATCCGGTGGTCCAGTCGGCGAGCACGTACAGGATGGCGCAGGTCCAGGCGAGCGCGGAGAGTGCGGCGACCGCGAGGACGGCGGGCAGCGCCCGGCCGTCCGAACGGCCACGGGAGTGCGTGGTGACGGGGGTTGTCATGACGGCCACTGTGCCGTGCGGGTCTGACAGCGGGCATCCGTACGGGTACTCAGACGCTACTCAGCCGCCAGCGCCTCGGCCAGTGCGCGCCGGCAGAGCGCGTCGGCGTGCCGGGTGGTCTCGGGGATCCGGTAGCGCGGGGAGAGCGCGAGCGCGTGCGCGCAGGCGTTGCCGAGGGAGATCCGGTGCCCGACGGAGACGAAGACGGGCTTGACCCCGCTCCGGGTCCGCAGCGCCCGCCCGACCTCCTCGCCGCCGGCGAGCAGCGGGGCGGCGTCGCCCCGGTCCGGGCCGGGCTGCTCGTACGAGAAGGTGAACGGGTTCTTGGCGACGCCGATCGCGGGCCGCCCGGTGAGCACGCCGAGATGGCTCGCGAGCCCGAACCGGCGCGGATGAGCGAGCCCGTAGCCGTCGCAGACGAGGAGTCCGGGATCGACGGTGAGCGCGTCCAGGGCGGCGAGCACGGTCGGGATCTCGCGGAAGGCGAGCAGCCCGGGGACGTACGGGAAGGAGACCCGGCCCACGGCGGTCGCCTCCTCGGCCACCTCCAGGGTCCGGGCGTCGAGCACCACGGCCGCGGCGGCGACCAGGTCCCGCTCGTCGTCGTACGCCACGTCGAGCCCGGTGACGTGCCCCTCCCCCGCAGGCGGCCCCTCCTCGTCCAGCACGAGCCGCTCCCGCAGCCCGCGCTGGACCTCCAGCGCCGCGTCCTCGCCGGCGGGCCAGCCCGCCGGAACCCCGATGATCCCCATGCGGGCCACCCTACGGCGGCGGGCCGGTCAGGCGTCGGCGAGGAGGGGGTCGTAGGCGGTGCCGGCGCGGCGGCCGGACATGAAGGAGAGGAAGTCGCCGACGAAGGCGCTGCGGGCGTAGCCGCCGTCGCCCGTGGTGACGTCGCGGCGGAAGGCGGTGCGGAAGAGGGCGCGGTACTCGTCCGCGTCGATGGTGCCGTTGCCGTCCTTGTCGGTGGCGGCGAAGAGCACCTCGGCGACCCGGATCAGCGCGGGGCCGGAGAGGGAGGGGACGGCGGCGGCGTACTCGGCGGCGCTGACCCGGCCGTCGCCGTCCGCGTCGAGGGCGCTCTGGAGCTCGCGCCACCAGCCGGCGAAGGCGTCGTAGAGCCGGGTCTCCTCCGGTTCGCCGAGGTCGAGGCGGGTGGCGAGTTCCCGGGCCATGGCGGCGAGGTCCGGCCAGTCGAGGTAGCCGTCGCCGGTCTGGTCGAGCACCTGGCGGAAGAAGTCCTCGGCGGTGCGCCGGCGGCCGTCGCCGGCGGCGGGCTCCGGGCCGTCCTCCGGGTCCGGGTCCGGGGCGAGCGGGGTGAGGAGGCGGAGCAGGGCCGCGGCCCGCTGCATCCGGGCGCGGAGGGCGGCGACGGTGCGGGCGCGGGGGTCGTCGCTCCCGGGGGTGAGCGAGAGCAGGTCGATGACGGCCTCCGCCCGGAGCAGGTCCCCGGGCAGGAAGCGGGCGAGTCCGGCGGCGATGTACGCGCCCTGCATGAGGGTCGGGACGCCGGGCATCTCCGGCAGTCCGGCGCGGCGGCGGAAGGGCTCGGGGAGGGAGGCGATGGTGATCGCGCCCATCACCGGTCCGACGACGGCCCGGCCGGCCGCCCACAGCGTCGGCACGCCGTCGAGCAGCGCGGGAGCGGGCAGGTGGTCGAAGAGCCGGTAGAGGATGACCCGGGCCGCCTCGGTGTTCTCCAGCTCCTCCTCGACGACCCGGTCGAAGTACCGCCAGAAGTCGCGGAGCTCCTCGGGCAGATGGCGCGCGTCGCCGTCGAGGGCGGCGAGGAACGCCCGGTACTCGGCGTACATCCGCTCCGTCGCCGCCGGGTCGAGCGGCCGGCCGCTCAGGCGGCACATGGTGACGGCGCTCTCGAAGAGGGTCGCCACGACCCAGGCGCGGGCCTCCGGGTCCACGGCGTCGTACGGGCGGCCGCGGGTGTCGGTGCCGCTCATGCGGGCGTGCAGCCGGTTGAGGCGGGCGGCCTCCCGCTCCCGCTCCTCGGGGTCGGCGCCGAACATCCGGCGCATGGAGAGGAAGGTGTTCCGCAGCCGGCGCCAGGGGTGGGCGACGAAGGTGGAGTTGTCGATCAGGGCGGCGCCGATCCGCGGGTGGGCCGCCTCCAGGACGGTGGCGCGGATCATGGCGAGGGCCCACCGGGGGTCGTCGAAGAGCGCGTGGAACTGCGAGCCGGGGCCGAAGAGCGGCGGGGCGTCCTCCGGTCCGGGAGGGGTCTGCCGCGCGGTGCCGTCCGGGGTGTCCGTGGCGGTGGTCATCGTGGTTCTCCGTTCTGCCGGGGCACGACGCCGCCGAAGCGGCGGTCGCGGCGCCGGTAGGTGTGCAGGCAGGCGAGGAAGTCGGGGGCCCGGAAGTCGGGCCAGAGCACCCGGGGGAAGACCCATTCGGCGTACGCGACCTGCCAGAGCATGAAGTTGGAGATGCGCTGTTCGCCGGAGGTGCGGATGACGAGGTCCACGTCGGGGGTGTCGGGGAAGGGCAGATGGGCCGCGAACAGCTCCTCGGTGACGGCCTCGGCCGGGGTGCCGTCGCGGATGAGCGAGCGGGCGGCCTCGACGATGTCGCGGCGCCCGCCGTGGTCGAAGGCGACGGTGAGGGTCATGCCCCGGTTGTCGGCCGTGAGCGTCATCAGGTCCTGGAAGTCCCGGGCGAGTTCGGCGGGGATGCGGGGGTCGGTGACGCCGAGGAACCGGCAGCGGATGCCGCGGGCGAGGAGGAGCGGGGCGTGCTTGCGGACGACCCGGCGGACGAGCCGCATCAGATAGTCGACCTCGGCGCTCGGCCGGCTCCAGTTCTCGGTGGAGAAGGCGTAGAGGCTGAGCCATTCGACCCCGGCGGACCGGGCCGCCTCGATGGTGTCGATGACGGTGGTCTCGGCGGCCCGGTGCCCCGCCGTGCGGGGCAGCGAACGCGCCGTGGCCCAGCGGCCGTTGCCGTCCATCACGCACGCCACGTGCCGGGGCACCGGACGGCCCTCCCCGCCGGACCGCGGGGCGCGCGAGGCGTCCGCCGGCTCCCCCGCCCCGTCGACCCGGTCGCGTACGTCGCCCTCGGACTCCCGTGCCCCGTGCGGCCGTTCGCGTACGCCGCCCTCCGGCTCTCCTGCTCCGTCGCCCCGGTCGCTGAGGCCGCCCTCGGACTCCCGTGCCCCGTAAGGCCGTTCGCGCACCCCGTCCGCGGCACCGCGGTCCGTCACACCCACCCCTGCCTCGCCCACCCCGGCTCGCCCGCGCCCCCGCCGGCACGTCCCTGCCGGAAGTCTGGCAGCGCGGGGCGGCCGCGACCTGCCCGGGAAGGGGTCCTTCACCCCTGGCGCACACGTCCGATCCCCGCCGCGCGGGCGTCCGGTAGCGTCCCTCCGGTGAACGCGATCGACGACCTCCTGCGTCTCTGTCCGCCTCCCGCCGAACCGCCGCCCGCCGTGGACTGGGCGAAGACCGAGCGCGCCCTCGGGGTGCCGCTCCCCGGCGACTACAAGCGGCTGGTCGAGACGTACGGCTGGGGGGTGTTCGACGAGACCGTGTGGCTCCTCGCCCCGGGCGCGGCGGACCCCGGCCACGAACTCGTCGCGCAGACGGCCGAACGGGACGAGATCCTCGCGTCGTTGTGGGAGATCGGCGAGGAGCGGCCCGAGGAGCTGGAGGAGCCGGGGGCGCGCGTGGTGCCGTGGGCGTTCGAGGAGGGCTCGGGGGCCTTCCTGTACTGGCTGGTGCGGCCGGGGCGGCACCCCGACTCGTGGCCGGTGCTCTACAACGAGGGGCGCGGCCCGCTCTGGGAGCACCACGGGCCGGGGTGCGCCGCCTTCCTGCTCGGGGTGCTCACGGCCACCGTGGAGACCTCCTACTTCGGCTACCTGTACGAGGTGCGGAAGCCGGCGGTGCACCGTTTCGAGACGGCCGCCGAGGCGTTCGGCGGCTGATCTCCGCGGCCCGCCCCGCCGGTAGCCTTGCACGCATGTTCGTACTGGAATTGACCTACACCGCGCCCGTCGAGCGGGCGGACGCCCTCATGGACGCGCACATCGCCTGGCTGGACGAGCAGTACGCCGCCGGGGTGTTCCTCGCGTCCGGGCGGAAGAACCCGCGCGACGGCGGGGTGATCCTGGCGGCCGGGGTCGACCGGGCCGCGATCGAGCGGATCGCGGCGGCCGACCCCTTCAGCTCCGAGGGCGTGTGCGCGTACCGGATCACCGAGTTCTACGCGTCGAAGACGGTGGAGGGCCTGGCCGGCTACCGCGAGCAGCCGCCGGCCTGACCCGGCCCGCCCCGCCCGGGCCCCGGCCCGGCCCGGCCCGTCAGCGGGTGAGCCGCGCGATCCGGCCCTTCTCGCCCGAGGCCCAGCAGCCGCCGTCCGGGGTGCAGTCCACGGTGTCGTACGAGCCGGTGTCCACGGTCCGCCAGGTGCGGCCGCCGTCGCGGGTGACGTCCGTGCCGGTGGGTCCGACGGCGAGGGCGGCGGTCCTGGTGTGCGGGAGCCACGCGACGCCGGAGCGGTAGGCCGGCGGGGGCGTGGCCGCCGGGGTCCAGGTGCGGCCGCCGTCGGCGGTGGTCGCCGCCGCCCGCGGCGAGGGCTGTCCGGCGCGGTAGTCGCCGCCGACCGCGAGGCCGTGGTGGCGGTCGCGGAAGGCGAGCGCGAAGACGCCGCGGGCGGGGTCGCCGGCCGGGACCGGGCTGTCGGTGACGGTCCAGGTGCGGCCCCGGTCGGCCGAGTGGAAGACGCGGGCGGTGGCGGCGCCGCCGGTCGCGAACCACACGTCCTTCCCGCCGCCGGTGGCCGTGACCAGGCACTGGCCGCTCGCGGCGAAGCCGGCCTCGCCGGGGAGGGCCGCGGGCATCCCGGAGTCGGGCAGGACCTCCCACGTGCGGCCGCCGTCGCGGGTGGAGAGGACGCGGAACCTCCCGTCGACCGGGTCGCTGAGGGCGAGGCCGTGGCGCCGGTCGAGGAAGGTCACGCAGTCGTAGAAGGCGCGCGGGTCGGTGTTGCGGAAGGTCTCGGTCCAGGTGGCGCCGCCGTCCTCGGTGCGCAGCAGCCGGGACGCCTCGCCCTCGCCGATGGCCAGGACGACGGCCCGGCGGGCGTCGAACGCCTCCACGTCGCGGAGCTCCAGGGCCTCGCCACCGGGCGGCGAGACGTTTCGCCAGGTGCGGCCGGCGTCGGTGGTGCGCAGGACGGTGCCCTTGGAGCCGGCGGCCCAGGCGGTGCGGCGGTCCACCGCGGCCAGCCCCCGGAAGCGGACGTCGGTGCCGGTCGGGGTGAGCTGCCAGCCGTCCGCGGACGAAGGCGCCGCGGGGGCCGCGGGGGTCTCCCCGGCCCGCGCGGGGGCCGCGAGGGTCAGCGCCAGCACCGCCCCCACGAGCCCCGCCGTCATCGTGCGTCGCGTCGTTCGCATCTTTCGCACAGGTGTCATGGCGCCGGAAGCTAGCGGCGGCGGCCCGGGCCCGTCCAGAGGGCGTCCCCCGCGCCCGCCTCCGCGCCCTCCCGCCCGGCGCCGCCGGGGTGCGGGGCGCGCCGGGCGTTCCTAGGCTGGGCGCATGACCGAGGGAACAGCGGAGCCGGGAGCGGAGTCACCGATCGCCGGGAAGCCGCGGCTCAAGGAGTACGACGGCGAGGGCATCACCGTCACGTTCGAGCCGCGCCGCTGCCTGCACGCCGCCGAGTGCGTCCACGGCCTGCCGGAGGTCTTCGACCTGTCCCGCCGCCCCTGGGTGCTGCCGGACGCCGCCGAGCCCGGCCGGGTCGCCGAGGTGATCCGGCGCTGCCCGTCGGGGGCGCTCCAGTACCACCCGGTGGAGGGCGGCGCGGAGGAGCGGCCCGACGTCCCCACGACCGTACGCCGCACCCCGTCGGGCCGGCTGGTGGTCCGCGGCGACCTGCTGGTCTCGGCCGGGCAGGAGACCCGGCACGAGACGCGGGTGATGCTCTGCGGCTGCGGGGCGTCCGGTAACCAGCCGTACTGCGACCGCTCCGGCCCCTGCGCGGAGCCCGACGACGACGTGGCCGAGGAGCGCTAGACCGTCTTTCGGACCCGAGCGGAACGTCCGGGGCACGCCCGGAGGCCGTGCGGACCGCCCGGTGGACCGGTTCGTGCCCGGCTCCGCGCGGTCTACCGGGCGTTCCGGTTCCGGCGGCGGGAGGCCCCCGGGAGGCCCTTCCGCCCGGCGGTGACGCACCTCACGTAGGGGACGAGTGCACGTTCCGGCGCTTCCGCTCGTCTTCATGGGTGTCAGGTGCCCTGGTGTCGGGGAGACGCACAGGATCGCAACCGCGCGAGAGGAGTCCGCCGTGTCCGCCGTGATCGAGCAGCCCGTCCAGGCCCGTCTGGTCGCTTCCGCTCCCCGGATGGAGACCGTCCCCGCCACCCTCCGGTACGACCGGGAGGACCCTTACGCGGTGAGCATGGCCTTCCCTCCACCGGCGACCCTGGAGGGCGTCGAGGTCTCCTGGGCGTTCGCCCGCGAGCTGCTCGCGCAGGGGGTCGAACGGCCCGCCGGCGACGGGGACGTACGGCTCCGTCCGTACGGCTACGACCGCACGGTGGTGGAGTTCCACGCCCCGGAGGGCGTGGCGATGGTCCATGTGCGCACCTCGGAACTGCGCCGGTTCCTGGAGCGGTCGCAGCATCTGGTGCCGGCCGGGCGCGAGCACCAGTACCTGGACTGGGACCGGGATCTGGACGCCCTCCTGGGCGACCTGCCCTGAATCCGCGGCGGCCTCCGGGCCGCCGTAAATCGTTTGCCTCCCCGCGGGCGCGGTCCTACCGTCGACGACGTCAGATCGCCTCCCGATCGGAGAAGGAACGTTGTTCATCTGAGGTCCCGAGACACCGTGCCGCGCGCGTGCCCCGTGCCGTGCGTGCCGTTCTCGACCTCGGTGGACGAGCCGTTCCCCACGCTGCCCGCGCCCCGGTGTCTCACGCGTCGCACCCCACCCACGCTCACACCGTGCTCGCGGCACCGGAGGCCCTCGTGTCACATCAGCCCGTCTTTCTCTCCGCCCCCTCCCTCTCGTTCGCCTGGCCGGACGGCACCGAGGTCTTCGACGACCTCAAGGTGACGATCGGTCCCGGCCGTACCGGCCTGGTCGGTACGAACGGCTCGGGGAAGTCCACCCTGCTGAGGCTCCTCGCCGGGGAGCTCACCCCCACCGCCGGTGTCGTCCGGACCTCCGGCGAGATCGGCCACCTCCCGCAGAACCTGGTCCTGGACACCGGCCGGCGGGTCGACGCGATCCTCGGGATCGACGGCAAGCGCGCCGCGCTGCACGCCATCGAGGCGGGCGACGCGTCCGAGGAGCACTTCGCGGTGCTCGGCGACGACTGGGACGTGGAGGAGCGGGCCCTGGCCACGCTCGACCAGCTCGGTCTCGGTTCGATCGGCCTGGACCGTACGGTCGGCGAGGTGTCCGGCGGCGAGTCGGTGCTGCTGCGTCTCGCGGCGCTGCTGCTGGCCCGGCCGGACGTGCTGCTCCTCGACGAGCCGACCAACAACCTTGACCTGTACGCCCGTTCGCGCCTTTACGCGGCGGTGGAGAGCTGGCCGGGGGTGCTGGTGGCGGTCAGCCACGACCGGGAGCTCCTGGAGCGCGTCGACCAGATCGCCGACCTCCACGAGGGCGGGGTGAGCTGGTACGGCGGCCCCTACTCGGCGTACGAGGAGGCGCTCGCCGCCGAACAGGAGGCCGCGGAAAGGATGGTGCGGGTCGCCGAGGCGGACGTGCAGCGGCAGCGGCGGGAGCTGGCGGACGCGGGGATGAAGCTGGCGCGCCGGAGGCGGTACGCGCAGAAGAGCTTCGAGAACAAGGTCGTGCCGAAGGTCGTGGCGAACACCCGGCGGGGTGCGGCGCAGGTCTCGGCGGGCAAGCACCGCAACCTGCACGCGGACCGGCTGGCGGAGGCGCGGGAGCGGCTGGACGTGGCGGCCGAGGCGGTCCGGGACGAGGACGAGATCCGCGTCGAGCTGCCGCACACGTCGGTGCCGCCGGGCCGTGAGGTGCTGCGGATCACGGATCTGGAGCTGCGGTACGGGGCGCGGGTCGACGGCGGGTTCGAGCTGCGGGGCCCGGAGCGGGTCGCGCTGGTGGGCCGCAACGGCGCCGGCAAGACCACGCTGCTGCGGACGGTCGCCGGGGAACTGGAGCCGGTGTCGGGGGAGGTGGAGAGGCTGGTGCCGCTCCGTTTCCTCCCGCAGCGGCTGGACGTCCTCGACGACGGGCTGAGCATCGTGGAGAACGTGGCCCGGTTCGCGCCCACGGCGTCGGGGAACGCGATCAGGGCCCGGCTCGCGCGGTTCCTGTTCCGCAGGGCCCGGGCGGATCAGCCGGTGGGCACCCTGTCGGGCGGGGAGAGGTTCCGGGCGACGCTGGCGGCGCTGCTGCTGGCGGAGCCGGCTCCGCAGCTGTTGCTGCTGGACGAGCCGACGAACAATCTGGACCTGGCGTCGGTGCGGAAGCTGACGGCGGCCCTCCGCGCGTACGAGGGGGCACTGGTCGTGGCCAGTCACGACCTGGCGTTCCTGGAGTCGCTGGGGATCACGCGCCGGCTGCTCCTCGACGGCCGCCTGCGGCCGACGTCGGCGGAGGAGCTCCGTGCGGCGTCGGTGTCAACGGTGGAGTAACGCCCAGGACTTGGTCCCGCCGTCCGGGGTGAGGGCGGGGGTCAGGCCCCAGTCCCCGCCGTGGTCCTCGACCGCCGCGGCCAGCAGCCACATGCCGCGGCTGCGGCGGTCGCGGCACTCCTCGGCGGCGTCCGGCCCACGGTGGGCCGGATGCTGGTCGTAGACCACGATCCGCAGGGCGTCGTACTGCCAGCGCAGGCGCAGCGCCATCTCCTTGTCGGGGGTGAACCGGTAGGCGGCCGCGACCAGTTCGGACGCGGCCAGGGCGGCGGTCTCGCGGAGTTCGGCGAGGCCGTGGCGGGCGAGGAGGCCGCGGACGGCCTCGCGGGCGAGGCCCGCGCAGTAGGCGCCTCCGGGGAGCAGCATCGAGTAGCTGAGGTTTTCCGTGGCGGGGGGTATGGGCCCGGCGGCCGTGACGGCGGCCGGAAGGCAGCGCAGGGCGCCCTTCATCGGATTGCTCACATTTCCTGTACGTGGGGGTGCTCTGCACACGGTCGCGGTCGCCCCGTGTGAGACTTGCGCTACCGACCGTAGCGCAGAAGCGGAGCACGGTGCTACTACTTGCGGGTAGTGGCGCTGTTTCCGGACACGGGCGAACAGCGGCGCGGGAACCGGGTGGCAGGGGGCCGCCCGGCAGCACGAGGGAGATCGGCATGCCACCCAGGAGCAGCCCCACCGCACGCCAGCAACGGCTCGGCGCCGAGCTGCGCAAGCTGCGCGAACAGTCGGGCATGTCGGCCCAGCAGGCCGCCGCCCTCCTCGGCGTCGACCGCACCCGCATCCCCAACGTGGAGTCCGGCCGCTTCGGCATCAGCCCCGAGCGGGTCCGGACCCTGGCCTTCAACTACGGCTGCCCCGACACGGCCCTGGTGGACCTGCTCGCCACCATGGCCCAGGAGCGGGACCGCGGCTGGTGGGAGGAGCACCGCGGACTCCTGCCGCCCGCCCTCCTCGACATCGCCGAACTGGAGTACCACGCGGCAGAGCTGGCGACCGCCGTCACCACCCACGTGCCCGGCCTGCTGCAGACCGAGGAGCAGGCGCGGGCGGTCTTCGACACCGCCGTGCCGCCGCTGCCCGAGCCGGACCTGGAGGCCCGGCTCGCCCTGCGGCTGCGGCGCCAGCAGATCCTGGACCGGCCGGTGCCGTACGAGGCCGTGATCCACGAGGCGGCGCTGCGCATGCAGTTCGGCGGCCCGAAGGTCGCCCGGGCCCAGCTGGAGCACATCCTGGAGCAGTCCGAGCGGGCCACCGTCACCGTACGGGTCATCCCGTTCGCCGCCGGGGGTTTCCCGGGAGCGGGCCAGTCGTTCACCTATGTGTCCGCGCCCGTGCCGCAGCTCGACACCGTCCAGCTCGACTCCTCGCACGGCTCGATGCTCCTCGACGCCGACATGAAGCTGCGCCGGTACCAGGGCCTGCTGGAACGGCTGCGCGGGCTCGCCCTGTCCACCGCCGACTCCCGCGCGTTCGTCCGCTCGACAGCCCAGGACCTGTGAAGGACCCGCCACACCATGCCCGACACCATGAACGTCCCGACGCCCGCCACCCCCGTGACCACCTCCGCGGTGGAGATCGCCTGGGGCGACGCGTTCTGCAGCGAGGGGGCCAACTGCTTCCGGTTCGGCCTCGACGACGCCGGCAAGGCGTACATCGGCTCGACGCTCGCCCCCGGCGAGTACGTCAGCGACTCGGTCGAGGCGCTGCGCGCGCTGATCTCCGCGGTGAAGTCCGGCGCGGCCGACCACCTCCTCTGACGCCCGCCCCGCCCCTCCTCCGGACGGCCGGGCTCTCCCCTCCGGCGCGTCCGGCCGCCCGACCGGGCACGTCAGGCCGCCCGGTCCGGCTCGTCCGACGATCCGCTCCGGAACGGCCCGATCGTCTGCTCTGAGTAGCCGATCAGTTGTTCACGGGTGACCGGCCCGCACGTGACCTGCGTCTCTTTTGCGGACCCGAGCTGCGCACATAACGGAACGTAACCGGACATCGTTCGAGAGGGGCTTGGTCGGCGCCTTACGGAGCCTTAACCTACGGTCTCGTAACCTACGAGTCCGTAGGTAGTTCCGTTTGCCCTTTCTCCGTCCCCAGGAGTCCCCGTGACGCTCACCTCTCCCCACCTCGGCAGCTCGGCAGGGTGGACCGACGCGCGCTTGCTGTACGCGCTGGAAGAGGTGGTGGAGAAGGAGCTCAACCGGCACCTCAAGGTCGTCAAGGACTGGATGCCGCACGAGTACGTGCCGTGGTCGGACGCCCGGAACTTCCCGGGCTTCTTCGAGGACGGCGAGCCCTGGGACCCGACCCAGTCCCCGGTCACCGACATAGGGAAGACCGCCCTCGTGGTCAACCTCCTGACCGAGGACAACCTGCCGAGCTACCACCACGAGATCGCCAGCCTCTTCGGCCGCGACGGCGCCTGGGGCACCTGGGTGCACCGCTGGACCGCGGAGGAGGGCCGGCACGGCATCGTCATGCGCGACTACCTGCTCGCCTCCCGCGCCGTGGACCCGGACAAGCTGGAGCAGTTCCGGATGTCGCACATGAGCGAGGGCTTCGAGTCGGACAACCGCCACTCGATGCTGCACTCCGTGGCGTACGTCGCCTTCCAGGAGCTCGCCACCCGCATCTCGCACCGCAACACCGGCCACCAGTCCGGCGACCCCGTCTGCGACCGGATGCTCGCCCGCATCGCGCTCGACGAGAACCTCCACATGATCTTCTACCGCAACCTGCTGAAGGCCGCGCTGGAGATCGCCCCCGACCTGTCGATGCAGGCCGTCCGCGACGTGGTGGTCAACTTCCGGATGCCCGGCCACGGCATCCCCGGCTTCGAGCGGGCCGCCGCCCAGATGGCGATCGGCGAGATCTACAACATGCGCATCCACCACGACGACGTCCTGGAGCCGGTGCTGCGCCACCTGAAGGTCCTCGACATCACCGGCCTCGGCCCCGACGGGCTGCGCGCCCAGGAGGAGCTGGGCCTCTACATGAACGGTCTGGACTCCGAGGCCGCGAAGTTCGACGCGAAGCTCGCCGCCCGCAAGGCCCGGATGGCCTCCCGCGCCGCCGGCTGAGCCCGCGCACTCCCCCCGGGGGCGGTTCAGGAGCCCTGCGTGCGCCTGAGCCGCCCCCGCTCCTTCTCGGAGAGCCCGCCCCACACCCCGAACCGCTCGTCGTGCGCGAGCGCGTACTCCAGGCAGGCCACCCGCCCCTCGCAGGCTCCGCAGAGCATCTTGGCCTCGCGGGTGGAGGACCCGGGGGCCGGGAAGAAGAACTCCGGTCCGGCCTGGGCGCACAGGGCGTTCTCGCGCCAGGAGAGGTCGGGGGCGGTGAGCACGTCGGTATCCGTCTGCATGCCCCTACCGTGCCGCGCGGGCGTAAACGCGCCCTCAACGTTCGATCAATGGCGCACGCCCAGCGCCGGCAGCACCGTCTCGGCGACCCGGTACGCCTCCTCCAGCAGCGGGTTCCCGGACAGGATGAAGGTGTCCACGCCGAGCTCCCGGAACTCCTGGAGCCGCTCCACGACCTGCGCCGCGGAACCCACCAGCGCCGTGCCGGGACCGGGCCGGAAGAGGCTCATGCCCGGCCACAGGTTGGGGTACGTCTCCAGCTCCCGGGCGCGGGCCGGCACCCGGCCGCCGTGCTGGCGGAACTGCCGCTGCCAGCCGACGCCCTCCTCGCCCTCCCGCTCGCCGAGCTGACGGGCGTACGTCGCCTCGCTGGTCACGTCGAGGAGCCGGTCGGCGGCGGCCCATGCCTCGTCCTCCGTGTCGCGGACGACGAGGTGGAGCCGCAGCCCGATGCGGAGGGTCCGCCCGTGGGCGGCCGCCCTGGCCCGCACGTGGTCGAGCTTCTCCTTCAGCAGGTGCGGCGGCTCGCCCCAGGTGAGATAGACGTCGACGTGTTCGGCTGCCATCTCGATGCCGGGGGCGGAGGAGCCGCCGAACCAGAGCGGCACGTGCGGCGCCTGGACCGGGCGCAGGTCCCGGAAGGAGGCGCCCGCGTTCCTCAGGTCGTAGAACTTCCCCTGGTGGTCGAAGACCTCGCCCGCGGTGAGCCGCTTCACGATCGACCAGTACTCGGCGCTCAGCTCGTACCGCTCGTCGTGCCCGACGTGCAGCCCGTACTCCCGCAGGGACGCGGTCGAGCCGTTGACGACGTTGAAGCGGAGCCGCCCGCCGAAGAGGTTGTCGAAGGTGAGCGCCGTCTTGGCGAGCAGGGTGGGCGAGATCAGGCCGGGGTGGACCGCGAGCAGCGGCTTGAAGCGGGTGCTGGTGGCGGCCGCGAGCGCCGAGCCCAGCGGCCAGACGTCGTAGAGGTCCGTGGCGAGCAGCGCGCCCGTGTAGCCGAGGCGTTCGACGGTGCCGGCCAGGTGCTGGAGGTAGCCGAGGTCGACGGGCCTGCGGCCCTCCGGCTCCCAGGGGTAGGCGCCTTCGCGCGGGATGATGTACCAGAGGACTTCGGGTGCCGGGGTGGTCATGGGATCAGACCTTCCGGGGCAGGGCGTCCGCGACGGTGACCGCGCGGTCGATGAATCCGGTGCGGTGGAAGACGTCGGCCGCCCGCTGCTGCTCGGCGACGAACTCCTCGGTGACGTCCTCGATCGTCCACGGCAGGGCCCGCAGCGCCGTCTCCCAGTCCTCGGCGGTGCCGCCCTGGTCGGCGGCGGCGATCGCGGCGGCCTCCCCGGGGTGGTCGGCGGCCCAGGCGTCGGCCCGGCGCACCGCCCTGACCAGCGCCTCGACCAGCTCGGGCCGCTGCTCGGCCAGGTCCCGGCGGGTGAAGAAGACGGACCGGTCGGTGATCACGTCCCCGGTGCGGACCAGGGTGCGCAGCCCGCCCGCGCGGCGGGCCGCGGCGAGCTCGGCGCCCTGGGCGACCCAGGCGGTGATCTCGCCGGAGCGGAGCTTCGCCTCGCTGCCGGCGCCGCCGCGCACCGGGGTGATGTCGGTGGCGTAGGACAGGCCCGCGTCGTCCAGGGCCTGGGCGACGAGGTGGGTCTGCCAGGAGCCGATGGCGAGGTGGACGGTGCCGCCCGCGAGGTCGGCGACGGTGCGCACCGGGCTGTCCTCGGGGACGAGGAGGGCGCCGTGGTCGGGCCGGGGCGCCGAGATCGCGGCGTAGACGATGTCGTGGCCGGCGGCCTGGGCGGTGACGGGCGGGGTGGAGCCGGTGCCGCCGAAGTCGATGGTGCCGTCGGCGAGGAGGGCGCCGGTGCGCACGCCGTCGGTGTACGCGTACCAGCTCACGGTCTCGCCGAGGGCGGCGAGCTCCTCCTCCGCGTAGCCCAGGCGGGAGAGGTGGTAGAGGGACGGGTTGCTGCGGTGGACGCCGAGGGTGACGGTCATGCGGAGAACTCCTTCTGCGGGGCGGGGACGCCGGCCGTGCGGGGGCCGGCGGGGGTGACGGTGGCGGGGTGGACGCCGAGGTCGGCGAGGAGGCGGCGGCGCAGGGCGACCACCTCCGGGTCGCCGGGGTCGCGGGGGTGGGGGACGGTGACGGGCTCGTCGGTGACGAGCCGGCCGTCGCGCAGGACCGCGACGCGGTCGGCGAGCCGTACGGCCTCGTCCACGTCGTGGGTGACGAGCAGGACGGCGGGCCGGTGGATCCGGCGCAGTTCGCCCACGAGGTCCTGCATCCTGAGCCGGGTCAGCGCGTCGAGGGCCGCGAACGGCTCGTCGAGCAGCAGGAGTTCCGGCTCGCGGACCAGCGCCCTGGCCAGGGCCACCCGTTGCGCCTCGCCGCCGGAGAGCGTGGCCGGCCAGGCGCCGGCGTGCCGCTCCAGGCCGACCTCGGCGAGGGCCCGCAGGCCGGTCTCCCGGGTGGCGGCGCCGCGCGGCAGCCCGACGGTCACATTGGCGAGGACCTTCTTCGAGGGGATGAGCCGGGGCTCCTGGAAGACGATCGTGCGGGCCTCGGGGACGAGGACCTCTCCCCCGTCGGCGCCGTCGAGGGCGCCCAGGATGCGCAGCAGGGTGGTCTTGCCGCTGCCGCTGGCGCCGAGCAGGGCGACGAACTCGCCGCGCCCGAGGGAGAGGTCGAGGCCGTCGATGACGGCGCGGTCCCCGAAGACCCGGCGCAGGGCCCGTACGCGTACGGCGGTCATCGTGTCGTCCCTCCGGGTCCGGCGGTGCGCCAGGGCATGAGGATCCGCTCCAGTCCGCGCACGAGGACGTCGGCGGTGAGGCCGAGGAGTCCGTAGACGAGGATGCAGACGGCGAGGATGTCGGTGCGGGCGTAGCTCTGGGCCTGGGACATCAGGTAGCCGATGCCCGCGGTGGCGTTGATCTCCTCGGCGGCGATGAGCGCGATGACGCTGAGCGTCATGGAGAGCCGCAGTCCGGCGAGGAGCGAGGGCAGCGCGCCGGGGAGGACGACCTGGCGGACGATCGCGAGCCGGCCGAGGCCGAAGCCGCGCATCGCCTCGACGAGCTTGCGGTCGGTGTTGCGGACGCCGCCGCTGGTGGAGACGTACATGGGGAAGGTGGTGGCGACGGCGATGAGGAGGATCTTCGCGGTCTCGTTGATGCCGAACCAGACCATGAAGAGCGGCACCAGGGAGAGGAAGGGGATGGTGCGCAGGGTCTGGAGGGAGGAGTCGAGGAGTTCGTCGCCGAGCCGGGTGAAGCCGGTGGTGATCCCGAGCGTGAGACCGGCGGCGAGGCCGATGACGAGTCCGGTGCCGGAGCGGGCGAGAGAGGTGGCGAGCGCGTCCTGCAGCTGCCCGTCTCCCCACAACTCCGCCACCGCGTTCAGCACTTGTTCCGGAGAGGCGAGGACGTCGGGGGTGAGGAGGCCGGTGGCGGACGAGACCCACCAGAGGACGAGCAGGGCGACCGGGCCGAGGGCGCGGACGGTGAGCGCGTACGTCCGGGAGCGGGGCCGGAGGACGGGCGGGCGGGGCGCGACGAGGCCGGGGGCCGGGGGCGCCGTCACGAGAGGGTCCCGACGTCGAGGAGATGGGCGGCGATGTCGACCGTGCCGGGCGTGACCTTCTGGTCGGCGTAGAAGCGGGCGACGGTCTCGAAGCGGGCGACGTCCTCGGGGCCGATGGGGTCGACGGTCCCGCCCTGGCGGGTGAAGTCGATCTGCACGTCCCTGGCCCTGCCGGTGACGGCGGTGGGGCCGGCGTCGGTGAAGACGTTGAGGTAGGCGGCCGGGTCCTTCCGCTCCTTGGCGCTGTTGTCGTGGAGGTAGGCGTAGAGCGCCTTCACGATCGCCGGGTGCTCCTCGGCGAAGCCGGAACGGACGGCGTTGAGGCTGTAGTTGTCGGATCCGATCGCCTTGCCGTCGGCGAGGAAGCGTGCCTTGCCGCTGCCGATCTCGGCGACGGCGTAGGTGGACCAGACGGCCCAGGCGTCGACCTGGCCGGCGTTGAAGACGGCCGCGGTCTGGTCGGGCCGCAGATAGACCCGCTCCACCTCTCCGGCCGGGATGCCCTCCTCGGCCAGCGCCTTGAGGAGGAGGTACTCGCCCGTGCCGCCCTTGTTGACGGCGACCTTGCGGCCGACGAGGTCCTGGAGGGAGTCGATGCCGGACCCCTCGCGGACGAGGATGCCCTCGCCGACGGGGTCGGGGTCGGTGGCGGTGAAGAAGGCGAAGCCGGGGTTCTGGGCGAGGGAGGTGATGCCGGAGGTGATGGAGCCGGTGGCGAAGTCGAGCCGGCCGGCGTTCATCGCCTGGGCGGCGGGCGCGAAGGGGCCGGCGCTGCCGGTCCAGGCGACCTTGGCGCCGACGGCGGCGAGGGCCTTGTCGAGGCTGCCGTCCCGCTTGCCCCGGGCGAGGACCCCGGCGTTCCCGGGGTCGGGGATGCGGACGGTGACCGTGCCGCCCTTCGCCCCGCCGCCCCCGCCGGAGGCGGAGTCGGCCGCCGGGTCGGCGCCGCAGGCGGTGAGGGTGGTGAGGGCGGCGAGGGCCGCCAGAGCGGTGAGGGTGGCGAGTGGGCGCATGGCGGTCGTCCTTGGTGGGCGGAGAGGGGGCGGAGGGTGGAGTACGGGATGGGGCGGGGTGCAGTACGGGGGGTGGTGCGGGGTGGTGGTGCGGGGGCGGAGTACGGGGTGGTGGTGCGCGGGCGGAGTACGGGGGGTGCGGGTCGGAGTGCGGGGGGGGTGGTGCGGGGTGCGCGGTTACGCGGCGGGGCCCGGGGACGTCGTGGCCGCGAGGAGCTGGTGGGCCCGGCGCAGCGGCTCGGGGTCGGCCCAGGCCCGGACGTCGACGGCCTCGGGGAGGAAGCCATGGGCGCGCAGGGCCGCCTCCTGCCGGGCCAGCAGGTCGAGCCGGGCGCCGGAGAGGTCGGGGTGGAGGGTGCGGTGGGTGCCGGCGCGGTAGGCGCCCGCGACGCCCTCCACGCCCGCGCCGGTCTCCGCTCCGAGGATGCGGGCGACCTCCTCCGGCTCGCCGGCGGCCCAGTCGGCGGCCCGGAGCAGGACGGCGAGGAAGCGGGCCACCAGGTCGGGGTGCCGTTCGAGGAGCTCCCGGTGGACGGTGAGGGGGCGGGGGGTGCCGTTGTTGACGCGGTGCGCCGGGTCCGGGAGGGCGTCGAGCTCGACGGCCACCTCGGCGCCGGCGCGGCGGGCCGATTCGACGGCCAGGGCGCCCTTCACGTACACGGCGTCGGCCTCGCCCCGGCGCAGCGCGTCGAGTTCGGCGGCCCACTGGCCGGTGTGCCCGGCCGCGGGGACGTCGACGAGCCGGGCGTCGCCGAGCCCGAGCCCCGCGGAGGCGAGGGCGCCCTCGAAACCGCGGAGCGCCATGGCCCGCCAGAAGTCGATGGGCACGTCGTGCCGGGGCACGGCGAGCCGCAGCCCGCGCAGGGCGGCGGCACCGCGGACCGGGGAGCCGGGGGCGACGAGGACCACCTGGCGCTCCTCGATCCAGGTGAGGCCGACGAGCCGGGTGTCCTGGCCGCGCGAACGGGCCCACAGGGCCGGGACGTTGCCGCCCTCGCGGAAGAGGCCGGGGAGGTCGTGGGTGTAGTGGGTGGCGCGGTCGGCGCCGGGGTCGGCGTCCTGGAGCGAGCGGACGGCGATGCCGTCCGGCGCGAACTCGGCGGCCAGCCAGCCGCGGTCGGCGGCCACGCCGGTGGCGGTGGGGACGGGGCAGCGGGTGAACCAGAGCGTGCCGGGCACGCGGGCGTCGGTCATGAAGGCGTCCAGGGGTGGAGGGGCGGGAGGGAGCGGAGGGGAGCGCGGACCCGCGTCCGGGCACGGCGCTCCGGCGGCGGGGTGTGCGGGGGCCGTCGGTGCGTCGGTGCGTCCTTGCGTCCGTGCGTCAGGTTCGGCGGGTTCCCGACCGTCGGTGCGCCGGGTTCGGCGGGTTCCGCGTGCTCGGCGTGTGCCGGGGGCGGTGGACCCCCGGGCCCGGCGCGACCGGAGGCGCGGCGGGACGGAGGCGGGGCCGGGGGCGGCGGGGCCGCGGCCCCGGGGTGGGGCGCGGGGCCCCAGGGGCGTCAGCCCAGGCGACAGACGGGCCGGCGGGCGGGGCGACAGCCGGTGCCGGTGACCCGCGCCAGGTCGATGTGGCGGCGGCGGGTCAGCCCGAGGAGGGCGGGGGGAGCGGCGGTGGCGCGCGGCGCCGTACGGCACGTGTTCATGGCGGACCTGCTCCCTCCGGTGCGTTCCCCGGCGCGCTGCTGCGGCGCCGCGTTCTCCTGCGGTGTGGCCGGAACCATGACACGTCGGTCCGGCTCGTCACAACTCGCTTCCCATGATGTGGGATTGCACATGAACGGCGTGTTTCCTCCCGCCCGGGAGCATCGATCCCGCTCCCATCATGTGGGAGCGTGGGGCGACGATCACCCGGGGGGAGCGAACTCCATGACCACCGAGGCCGAACCCGTACGGCCCCCGGCGGGCGCCCAGGCGGTCCGCCGCGCGCTGGACGTGCTGCACAGCTTCCACGACAACCGGCCGGACCTGAGCGTCTCCGACCTGGCACGCCGGCTGGGGCTCTCCACCTCGACGGCCCACCGGCTGGTCAGGACGCTGCTCTCGGCGGACTTCCTGGAGCAGGACGCCCGCACGGCCCGCTACCGGCTGGGCCCCGCCGTCACGGAGCTGGGCCGGCTCTCGTACCACCAGCGGGGACTGCATCTGGCCGCGCCCGAGCTGGCCGACCTGGCCGAGCGGACCGGCGCCACGGCCGACCTGGCGCTGCGCAGCGGCCCGTACGCGGTGATCGTGGCGGGCGGCTCGGTGACGCCGAAGGTGGGGCTGCGCCGGCCGCTGCACTCGACGGCGCTGGGCAAGGTGCTGCTCGCCTGGCCCCGGGCGGGTGAGGCCGGGCCGCGGGCACTGCCGCCGCTGCACGCGTTCACGGACCGGACCATCGTCGAACCGGGCGCGCTGGACAGCGAGTTGGCGCGGGTGCGGGAGGCGGGGCACGCGCTCAACGACGAGGAGTCGGCGCGCGGGGTGCGGACGGTCGCGGTGCCGGTCCTGGAGCGGGCGGGTCACGCGCGGTTCGCGCTCGCGGTCCGGGCGACGCCGGAGGTGATCACGGACGCGCGGCTCGACTGGTTCCTGGCGCAGGCGCGGTCCTGCGCGCGGGCGCTGGAGGTGCTGCTCCTGGCCCCGGCGGAGCGCCGGGGCCCGGACGCGTAGCCTCCACCGCCGCCCGCACCGCCGTCAGTCCTTCCCGTCAGCCGTCCCGCCGCCCTCCCCGCCGCCCTTCCCTTCCCCCGCCTCCTTCTTGGCCCGGCTGGGCTGCACGCGTTTCGGCTCGCCGGGCATCTTCGGGTACTCCGGCGGGTAGGGCAGGTCGCCGAGGTCGTGCTCGGCCTCGTCGCGCCGGGCCAGTTCGAGCAGCGGCTCCAGGTCGAAGCGCTGGTCGTCCATGTCCGCGTGCACGTCGCCGAGTTCGGCGTACCGGGCGGGCATGGTGCGGATGTCGAAGTCCCGCGGCACCGCGTCGTCGATCTCGTCCCAGCGCAGCGGCGCGGAGACGGGTGCGTGCGGCCGGGGGCGGACCGAGTAGGCGGAGGCGATCGTGCGGTCGCGGGCGGTCTGGTTGTAGTCGACGAAGATCCGCTCGCCGCGCTCCTCCTTCCACCACTTCATGGTGACCCGGTCGGGCATCCGCCGCTCCAGCTCCCGTCCGCAGGCGATGGCGGCCCGCCGGACCTGGACGAAGGTCCAGTCGGGGCGAATGGGGACGAAGACGTGGAGGCCCCGCCCGCCGGAGGTCTTGGGCCAGCCGCGCAGCCCGTACTCGTCGAGGACGGCCCGCAGTTCGTGGGCGGCGCGGACGGCGTCGGCGTAGTCGGTGCCGGGCTGCGGGTCGAGATCGAGGCGGAGCTCGTCGGGGTGGTCGGTGTCGCCGCGCCGCACCGGCCAGGGATGGAAGGTGACGGCGCCGAGGTTGGCGGCCCAGAGGACGGCGGCCGGCTCGGTGGGGCACAGCTCGTCGGCCGAGCGGCCGCTGGGGAAGGTGATGTGCGCGGTCGGGATCCAGTCCGGGAGGTACTTCGGGGCCCGTTTCTGGAAGAACGACTCCCCCGTCACCCCGTCGGGGTAGCGCTCCAGGGTGGTGGGCCGGTCCCGCAGGGCGCGCGTGACGCCGTCGCCGACGGCGAGGTAGTAGGTCACCATGTCCAGCTTGGTGTAGCCGGGCTCCGGGAAGTAGATCTTGTCCGGGTTGGAGACGCGGACGGTGCGCCCGCCCGCCTCCAGTTCCACCGCTGCCGTCTTGCCTGCCATGGGCGCCACCCTAGGGCTCGCCGACACTTGCCGCATACCGGACAATCGAGCCATGGATCTGCCGGTGATGCCGCCCGTGAAGCCGATGCTGGCCAAGGCCGTGAAGAAGATTCCGCCCGGGATGCAGTACGAGGCCAAGTGGGACGGCTTCCGGGCGATCGTCCACCGCGACGGCCCCGAGCTCGTCATCGGCAGCCGCACGGGCAAGCCCCTCACCCGCTACTTCCCCGAACTCGTCGAGGCGCTGCGGGAGCGGCTCCCGGAGCGGTGCGTGGTGGACGGCGAGATCGTCATCGAGCACGGCGGACGGCTCGACTTCGACCGGCTCACCGAGCGCATCCACCCGGCCGACTCCCGGGTCCGGATGCTCGCCGAGGCCACCCCGGCCCGCTTCGTCGCCTTCGACCTGCTCGCCCTCGGCGACGACGCCCTCCTCGACACCCCGCTGACCGGGCGCCGCGAGGCCCTGGAGCGGATGCTCGACGGCGTCACCGCCCCCGTCCACCTCGCCCCCGCCACCCGGGACGCCGAGCTGGCCGCGCGCTGGTTCGAGCAGTACGAGGGGGCCGGTCTCGACGGGGTGATCGCCAAACCGCTCGACCTGCCCTACCGGCCGGACGCCCGGCTGATGTACAAGATCAAGCACGAGCGGACCGCCGACGTCGTCGTGGCCGGATACCGCCTCCACAAGAGCGGACCCGTCGTCGGCTCGCTCCTCCTCGGGCTGTACGACGACCGGGGCGCCCTCCAGCAC
Source organism: Streptomyces sp. NPDC058052 (assembly GCF_042885515.1). Classification (NCBI taxonomy): domain Bacteria; kingdom Bacillati; phylum Actinomycetota; class Actinomycetes; order Kitasatosporales; family Streptomycetaceae; genus Streptomyces; species Streptomyces sp. NPDC058052. Next base: position 406,305 of record NZ_JBHVRX010000003.1, read on the forward strand.
GTCGGCGTCTGCGCCGCCTTCACCGCGAAGCGCCGCGCCGAACTGGTCGAGGAGCTGGAGCCGCTGCGGATGGACCCGCCCGACGGGCACCCGTGGGCCGCCTGGGCGCAGGAGGCCGCGCACGAGGGGGCCCGGCTGCCCGGCGCGCCCAGCCGCTGGTCCGGGAAGAAGGACCTGTCGTGGGTGGCGCTGCGGCCCGAGCGGGTCTGCGAGGTCGGCTACGACCACATGGAGGGCGACCGCTTCCGGCACACCGCGCAGTTCAAGCGCTGGCGCCCGGACCGCACCCCCGGGTCGTGCGGGTACGGGCAGCTGGACGAGCCCGTCTCGTACGACCTGTCGGACGTGCTGAGCTGACGATCGTCCCGGTCCCGACGCCCCGGCGCCACGTGATTTCCTTCACACCACGAGCGTCGTCCCGGGGCTTGCGCCGCGCCCGCCCGGCCCCGCCGCCGGCCACCGCCGGCCGCGATGCGCAGGGACCGTGCGGAAAGCCGGACCGGCGCCGTGCCCCGTACCTGCGGGAACGCCGGCGCGCGCGATCATCCGGTTCCGAGGGTGCCACCGGGTGCGCCCGCGCACTCCCGGCGGGCCGGGCGCCCCCCGTCGCACACCGGCGCGGGAGCCGCGCCGGAACCGCTCCAGGCATCCGGTACGTATGGAGGTGAGAGCCCTTCCCGTCCACCCCCACGAACCGCTAGGACTGACCCGTGATCGCCTCGCCCTCCCCCCTCGTACCCGTCCCGATCCCCGACCGCGTGGCCGCCCTCATCGGCTCCTGTCTGCCCGCGCACGTCCTCCAGGCGGAGATCGAGGCGGACTGCGCGGCGCGCGAGGTCTACCGCTTCCGCGGCCCGCTCTGCGCGGAGGACCGGGCCGACCGCGAGCACGCGCTGGCCGCACTCGCCCGGGCCAACAAGATCCTGGCCAAGCACCACCCCACGCTGCCCGTCCGTCCCTGACGGCGTCGCCCGTTCGGCCGCACCCCACGGGCAGCGGCGGCGGCGCGGTGTGACGCTGCGAAGGTGACCACGACCAGCGACGCAGCACCCGCCGCCCCGGCCGCGCCCGCACCGCCCGTGCTCGACGGGCGCCGCCGCAACATCGTGTTCGGCACGATCATGCTCGGCGTGCTCCTGGCCGCGCTCGACCAGACCATCGTCGGCACCGCGCTGCCCACGATCGTCGCGGACCTCGGGGGCGCCGCCCACATGTCGTGGGTCGTCACCTCCTATCTGCTCGCCGAGACCGTGGCGACGGTGCTCGTCGGCAAGTTCGGCGACCTCTTCGGCCGCAAGGTGATCTTCCAGATCTCCGCCGTCATCTTCATCACCGGCTCGTTCCTCTGCGGCCTCGCCACCAACATGACCCTGCTGATCGTCTGGCGCGGCCTCCAGGGCATCGGCGCCGGCGGCCTCATGGTCACCTCGATGGCGCTGATCGCCGACGTGATCCCGCTGCGCGAACGCGGCAAGTACCAGGGCGCGATCGGCGCCGTGTTCGGCGTCTCGACCGTCATCGGGCCGCTGCTCGGCGGCCTGTTCACCGACCACGCCAGCTGGCGCTGGGCGTTCTACGTGAACGTGCCGATCGCGATCCTCGTCGTCATCGCCGCCGCCCGCACCATCCCCTCGGTCCGCTCGGCGAGCCGGCCGGTCATCGACTACCTCGGCATCGCGCTGGTCGCGGTCGGCTCCAGCGCCCTGATCCTGGCCACCAGCTGGGGCGGCAACGAGTACGCGTGGGGCTCCGGCGTCATCATCGGCCTCTTCGCCGGCGGTCTCGTCGCCCTCGGACTGTTCTGCTGGGTGGAGTCCCGGGCGGCCGAACCCATGCTGCCCATGCGGCTGTTCCGCAACCCCGTCTTCACCGTCTGCTCGGTGCTGAGCTTCGTCGTCGGCTTCGCGATGCTCGGCGCGATGACCTTCCTGCCGACCTATCTCCAGTACGTGGACGGGGACTCGGCGACGGTCTCCGGCATCCGGACCCTGCCGATGGTCGTCGGCCTGCTGATCGCCTCCATCTTCAGCGGCAACGTCGTCAGCAAGACCGGCCACTACCGGATCTTCCCCATCGTCGGCTGCGCGGTGATGGGCGTCGGGCTCTACCTGCTGTCCCTGATGGACGAGAACACCGGCACCTGGCTGGAATCGCTGTACATGTTCGTGCTCGGCGTCGGCATCGGCCTCTGCATGCAGGTCCTCACGATCGCCGTGCAGAACACCGTCGACTACGCCGACCTGGGCACCTCCACCTCCGGCGTCACCTTCTTCCGCACGCTGGGCAGCGCCTTCGGCACCGCCGTCTTCGGCACGATCTACACCAACGCGCTGGGGCCCAACCTCACCACCGGGGTCGCCGAGGCGGCCGTCCTCGCCCGCCAGGCCGGGTTCGACCCGGCGGCGGTGGCGACGGCCGCACAGAGCCCGCAAGGGGTGCACGGGCTCCCCGACGGCATCGCCGCACCGATCGTCCGGGCCTACGCCGACACCCTCCACACCGTCTTCCTGTGGACGGTCCCGGTCGCCGCCGTCGGCTTCGTCGTCGCCCTCTTCCTCAAGCAGGTGAAGCTCCGCGACACGGTCCGGGAGGCCGCCCCCGACATGGGCGAGGGCTTCGCCTCCCCCACGAGCAGCGGCGACTCGGCGAAGCTCCTCGAACTCTCCGTGGGCCGGCTGCTGCGCCGCATGGACATGGACACCGCCCGGCGGATCGTCGCCGGCTCCGACACCCGCCTCGACACGGCCGGCGCCTGGGCGGTCATGCAGGTCGAGCTGTACACGCGGACGGTCGGCCACGCGAGCCTCGGGCTCATCGCGGCGAGCCGGCGGCTGCCGCCCGAGGTCATCCTCCCGGCCTTCGACCGGATGGTGGACGAGGGCTTCCTCACCCGGGACGGCAACCTCCTCTCGCACACCCCGGCCGGCGCCCGCGAGGCGGAGATCATCACCCACGCCTGGGGCGACTGGCTCGCCGACCGCCTGGAGCGGGAGCGCGGCCGGCCCAGCGGCCCCGAACTCCGCGCCGCCGCCGACGCCATCGCGAAGAAGGCCGTGGCGGAGGACCTCTCCACCGGCCTCCCCGCGGGCCGCGCGGAGGACCGGGCGGCGGTCGCCTCCGGGCGGTGACGGCCGGGAAAACCGCTGTTCCGGCCGGACGCCGTCCCCGAGGATCGGCCCATGAGCCTTCTCGTCCACACCTTCGTCCTGGCCCCCGACGGCACCGAGGAACTCCTGGAGGACCCGCCGAACGGCAGGGACCTCGCCGGCTTCGAGAGCACCCGCGTCCGGCTGTGGGGCTCCGCCGGGATGCGCGCCCTCGGCACACGGTTCTTCCCGCGGCTCGACGGCGACGACCTCCGCGTCCTGCCGGAGGAGGTCGGGGACTTCCTCGCCGAGTGCGAGGCGGTCCGCCCGCACCTGCCCGCCCTCGCCGAACAGGGCGGCTACGAGCCCCACTACGTCGCCGCGCGCTTCGACCACATCGTCGCCGCCGCCCACCGCGCCCGGGAGGTCGGCGGCGGCGTCCTCGTCTGGTAGACGCCGCCGGTGACCGTCCTCCGGGACGTCGCCGTCGGCCGGTGCCGGTCGCCGGGGAAGTCACCGTCGGGCCTGTGCCGGTGGTCAGGGACGTCACCGTCGGGTCGGTGCCGGTGGTCGGGGACGTCGCCGTCGGCCGTGTCAGTCGTCGAGGAACTCGCCGTCGACGTAGACCCAGGCGCCGTCGTGGCGGGTGAAGCGGCTGCGCTCGTGCAGCGAACCGGCCCCGCCGCCGTGCGCGTACCGGGCCCGGAAGGTGACCGTGCCCCGCTGGTGGAAGGGGGTGCCGTCGGTCGTGTCCAGGATCTCCAGACCCGTCCACCGCATCCCGGGGTCGAGGTCGAGAGCGGCGGGCCGGGTCCCGGGGGCCCAGGTGCGCAGCAGGTAGGCCGCGTCGTGGACGACGAAGGCGCTGTAGCGGGAGCGCATCAGCAGTGCGGCGGTGGGCGCGGTGGCCCCCGTACCGGCGTGGAAGCGGCCGCAGCAGGCACCGTACGGGGCGTCGAGCCCGCAGGGGCAGGGCGAGTCCGCGGTGACCGGGGCGGGCGCGGGCGTGCGGGGGCGGGGGCTGGTCTTGCGTCGGGACATGCGGTCATTCTCCCCCAGCGGGTGCCCGGGATACGGACGGCGCCGTGGACGCCGGGGCCGGTTCGGGCCGTCCGGCGGGGGTGTCCGAGTAGCGTACGGACCATGCGACTGACGATTCTCGGAGGCGGCGGGTTCCGGGTGCCGCTGGTGTACGGCGCGCTGCTCGGCGACCACGCCGAGGGGCGGATCACCCACGTCACCCTGCACGATCTCGACGGGGACCGGCTGACGGCCATCGCGCGGGTCCTGGCCGAACAGGCCGAGGGGGTGCCGGACGCGCCCGTCGTCACGGCCACCACCGATGTCGACGAGGCGCTGCGCGGCGCGGACTTCGTCTTCTCGGCGATCCGGGTCGGCGGCCTGGAGGGCAGGGCGGCCGACGAGCGGGTGGCACTGGCCGAAGGGGTGCTGGGGCAGGAGACGGTGGGCGCCGGCGGAATCGCGTACGGCCTGCGGACCGTGCCGGTCGCGGTCGCCCTGGCCCGCCGGATCGCCGCGCTCGCCCCGGACGCCTGGGTCATCAACTTCACCAACCCGGCGGGGATGGTGACGGAGGCGATGTCCCGGATCCTGGGCGACCGGGTCGTCGGCATCTGCGACTCCCCCGTCGGCCTCGGCCGGCGGGTCGCGCGGGTCCTCGGCGCCGACCCCGACCGGGTGTGGATCGACTACGTGGGCCTCAACCACCTGGGGTGGCTGCGCGGTCTGCGGGTGGACGGCCGGGACGAGCTGCCGCGGCTCTTCGCGGACGAGGCGCTGCTGGGCTCCTTCGAGGAGGGGAAGCTCTTCGGCACCGAGTGGCTGCGGTCGCTCGGCGCGGTCCCCAACGAGTACCTGCACTACTACTACTTCAACCGGGAGGCCGTCGCCTCCTACCGGGGCGCCGCGAAGACCCGGGGCGCCTACCTGCTGGACCAGCAGGCCGACTTCTACGCGGAGGCCGGCAGACCGGAGGTCCGCGCCCTGGACGCCTGGCACCGCACGCTCGCCGACCGGGAGGCGACGTACATGGCGCACAACCGGGAGGCGGCCGGGGCCGGCGACCGGGCGGAGGAGGACCTGGAGTCGGGCGGCTACGAGAAGGTGGCGCTGGCGCTGATGCGCGCGATCGCGCGCGGCGAGCGGGCCACGCTGATCCTCAACGTGCGCAACGGGACGACGCTGCCCGGGCTCGACGCGGACGCGGTCGTCGAGGTGCCGTGCCTGGTGGACGCCAACGGCGCCCGCCCGGTGGCGGTGGACCCGCTGCCGTACCACGCCATGGGGCTGGTGTCGGCGGTGAAGGCGGTCGAGCGGGAGGTGCTGGCGGCGGCGGAGAGCGGTGCGCGGGCGGACGCGGTGAAGGCGTTCGCGCTGCACCCGCTGGTCGACTCGGTGGGCGTGGCCCGCCGGCTGCTCGACGGCTACACGGCGGCGCACCCGGGGCTGGCGTACCTGCGGGGATGAACGCGGAAAGGCCCGTGGAGCGGACTCCACGGGCCTTTCCGCCGGTACGAGGCGTACACGTACCCGGACGGGTACGGCTACGCGTCACGGGTACGGCTCCGCGTCACGGGGCCGGCTCCGCGTCACAGGGCCGGCTACGCGTCACGGGGACGGCTACGGATCAGGGCTTGCGTGCCACGGCGGCCCAGCCCGGGATCGGCTCGTGGCCCTGGACCGCGACCGGCTCGCCCAGCTCGGGGTGCCACTCGGCGGTGAGCGCCACCCCGGGCTCGACGAGCTCCAGGCCGTCGAAGAAGGCGGCGAGCTCGTCGCGCGAGCGGGGCCGCAGGGTCAGACCGCGGGCCTTGTACATGCCGACGGCCTTCGCCGCGCCCTCGGGGTCGAAGTCCCCGGTGACGTGGGAGAGGACCAGGTAGCTGCCCGGGGCGAGCTGGTCGACGAGCTTGCCGACGATGTCGTGGGCGCCGTCCTCGTCGCCCAGGAAGTGGAGCAGGGCCAGCATCGACAGCGCGATGGGCTGGTCGAAATCAAGGACCTTTCCGGCCCTTTCGAGGATGGTCTCGGGGTCGCGGGCGTCCGCCTGGATGTACTCGGTGGCCCCCTCGGGGGTCGAGCGCAGCAGGGCGGCCGCGTGCGCGAGCACGATCGGGTCGTTGTCGCAGTAGACGATCCGGGACTCCGGCGCGGCCTCCTGCGCGATCTGGTGCAGGTTGGGCTCGGTCGGGATCCCGGTGCCGACGTCGAGGTACTGGCGCACGCCGTGGGCGCTGAGCCAGCGGATGGCGCGGTGCATGAAGGCGCGGTTCACCCGGGCCATGTCCCGGCCGCGGGCGTCGACGGTGAGGAGCTGGCGGGCCATCTCCTCGTCGACGGGGTAGTTGTCCTTGCCGCCCAGGAACCAGTCGTACATCCGCGCCGGGTGCGGCTTGCTGGTGTCGATCCGTATGTCGCTCCGCGCGGAAGCGGGTTCCTGGGTCATCGGCTCTCCTGGTCGGGACGAACGGGTGGCGCTGCTACAAGAGTTACGTGACGGTAGGGGTGCGACGGAAGGGGTCAGGTGAGCAGAAAGTCAGCCTGACCGGATTTGGCTCCCGCGATGAACGCGGCGATCTCCCCGTGGGTGTAGATGAGAGCGGGTCCTTCAGGGTCTGCGGACTGTCGCACGGCGACCCTGCCGTCGGCCAGCTTCATGGCCTCCACGCAGTTGCCCCCGTTCCCGCCGCTCCAGGGCTTGTGCCATCCCTCGGCACCGAGCTCCGCGGCGGGCATGCCGTTGTATATGCGATCCATTCACAGCTCCTTGCGGAGATCCTTGAGGATCTCCTTCGTGCGTTGTGCAGTCGCGGCCTGCGCCGCCATGCGGTCCATGACCTCCAGGTGGGACGCCACCTCGGGGCGCGCGTCGAGGTAGACGGCGCCGGTCAGGTACTCGCTGTAGACCATGTCCGGGAGTTCGGGCATGGCGAAGCGGAAGAGGACGAAGGGACCGTACGTGCCGGGGTGGTGGCCGGACGCGAACTCCGCGATCTGCAGGGTGACGTTCGGCAGCTCGGACGCTTCGAGCAGCCGGTCGAGCTGGTCGCGCATCACCTCGGGCCCGTCGCCGACCGGCCGGCGGAACACCGTCTCGTCCATGATCACCCAGAACTTGGGGGCGTCCTCCCTGGTCAGCAGGGACTGGCGCTCCATCCGCAGGGCTACATGCCGATCGATGTCCTCTTCCCGCGCGGCGTCACCGCCGCCGCCGACCGCTCCGCTGCGCAGAATGGCGCGGGCGTACCCCTCGGTCTGGAGCAGACCGGGGACGAACTGGGGCTCGTAGGCCCGGATGAGGCTCGCGGCCCCCTCCAGGCTGACGTACATGGAGAACCAGCCGGGCAGCACGTCGTGGAACCGCTGCCACCAGCCGGGCAGGTTGGCCTCCTCGGCGAGGGCGACGAACGCCTCCGCCTCGGGGTCGGTGATCCCGTAGGTCTTCAGCAGCAGCTGGACGTACGGGATCTTCAGCGCGACCTCGGCGGTCTCCATGCGCCGGACGGTCGCCGGGGCGACGTGGAGGACCTTCGCGGCCTCCTCGCGCTTCAGGCCCGCGCGCTCGCGCAGATCCTGGAGACGCCGGCCGAGGACGACCTGTCCCACCGTGGGGGCGGACCGCGGCTCGCTCACTCTCAGACCTCCCCGACGCGCTGTTTCGATGAGTGTGCCACGAGACCCGGCCAGAGAGAACACAGCACTCTGCAATTTCCAGAGTGCCACTTGCCAAGTGTCCGAGTCAGGAGGACAGTGTTCCGGTGAACCAGTACACACTGCCGCCGGTGCGCCCCCGGGCCCCGGCGACAGCGACGTACGGCAGCCCTGCCCACTGTTGTGAGGAACCGGTCGTGGCTTCTGGTAACGCGCAGCCCTCAGGTCTCATGAGCTCCCGAGTCATGGCCCAGCGCCCGCAGCCCCGCCACGATCCCGCCCACCACGACCCCCGGCACCGCGATCCCCACCACCGCGAACCGCTCCACCGCGACGCCCTCCACCGCTTCGCCTTCGAGCTGCCCGCCCGCACCGAGTCCGTCAGCCGAGCCCGCCACCTCGTCGAGGAACGGCTGATCCTCTGGGGCCGCGGGCCCGAGATACGCGACACGGCCGCCCTGGTCGTCTCGGAACTGGTCACCAACGCCGTCCTGCACACCGCGAGCAGCCGGATCGTCTGCGAGCTCCGCGAGGGCGCCGAGGCGCTCCGCATCGCCGTACGGGACGAGGGCGGCCCCGCCGGCCCCCGGATACGCGACTGCGGCGCGGACGAACGCGGCCGCGGCCTCCTCATCGTCGACGCGCTGTGCACGTCCTGGGGCGCCGAGCGCACCGGCCACGGCACGGCCCAGATCGTCTGGGCGGAGCTGCCCCACTCCCTGGGAGAGCCATGCTGAAGTCCATGGCGACCCTGCTCGTCCCCCGCGCCCGCCGCTCCCCGGAGAACGGCCGCGGCCCCGCCGTCACCGCCACCCGCCTCACGGTCCCCACCGGCCTCTCCACCGGACTCGGCTGCGACGCCGTCGGCGTCCCCGCCCGCTTCGGCTTCAAGATCCTCTCCCGGCTCCCCGCCAAGGGCTGCGTGTACGCCGACACCGACTGGTGGTGGTGGCTCGTCCCGGCCGGCTCCGACCTCGACCTGGTCTGGCCGCTGCCCTCCTGCTACGCCCGCGGGGCCGAGATCCCCGACCGCGGCCCGCGCCTGATCCACCACCCGGACGGCACCTCGCCGTACACCCCGCCGATCCCCCTCTACCTGCTGACCTGCCAGCTCACCGGGATCGCCCCGGCCTGGCCCGTTCCGCCGGTACGCAGCGCGCTCTGACCGCCGCGGCCCCCGCCTGCGTAGAGTCGGTGCCATGTTCACCCCGCAGGGCCCGACCCTCCGCGAACTGACACGGCAGGCGCTCTCCTCGGTCGAGCACGGCTACGACCTCCTGGCGCCCAAGTTCGACGCGACCCCGTTCCGCACCCCGGACCGCGTCCTCACGGCGGTGGCCGGCGCACTGGAGGACCTGGGCCCCTTCGCCTCCGGCCTCGACGTCTGCTGCGGCACCGGCGCCGGCCTCCCCGTCCTCCGCTCGGTCTGCGCGGACCGCGTCGCCGGAGTCGACTTCAGTGCGAACATGCTGGCCGAGGCCCGCCGCCGGCACCCCACCGCGACCCTGGTCCGCGCCGACGCCCTCGCCCTCCCCTTCGCCCCGGTCTTCGACCTGGCGGTCAGCTTCGGCGCCTTCGGCCACTTCGTCCCCGAGGCCCAGCGCACCCTCTTCGCCCAGGTCCACGCCGCCCTCCGCCCCGGCGGCACCCTCGCCTTCCCCCTCCCGGCCCCGCCCCCGGTCGGCTCCCGCACCTACTGGACCCTCTGGGCCTTCGACACCGCGATGCGCCTCCGCAACACCCTCTGGCGCCCCCCGTTCGTCATGTACTACCGCACCTTCCGCCTCGCGGACGTCCGCACCCGCCTGGAGGAGACCGGCTTCGAGGTCACCCACCTCCCCCTCCCCACCCTCGGCACCCGCCCGGACGACAGCCCGAACTGCCGGCTGGTGGTGGCGCGGAAGGTCTGAACTACTCCACCAAGATCCAATCCCTGTCCGCTCGCGCGAGCTTCACGACCCGTCCCTTCTCGCTGAGCCATGGATGGGGCAGTCTGAACCTCGCCATGTCCTCCATCGACACCACCACGGCTCCGAGCTGCTCCGCGACGTCCAGCACCGCTACCGAGGCCGTGGACGGGACCGTGATGAATCGACCTTCCGCCACCCCACGCTCCAGGATGTGGCGATCCTCGTGCTCGATTGCGTCGACCACGGCGGTGCTGAGCACGGTGACCACGCTGTGCTCGGGAAAACGCCGCTTGATTGCCGTCAGAGCCGACCGGAGCAGGCGCAGACTCGGCGGCCTCCGTGACGAGGCGGTGCGCCCGGCATTGACGATGCCGTGGCCGTCCACCACCACGCGCAGCGCCGGCTGGTGTGCGTCCTCCTCGCTCTCGGGCTCAGGCGCAGGGGCGGACGCTGTCACAGCCGCCTCCTCCGACTGTCGAGCCGCGGGGGCCGGCTCCTCGATCCGGCGCAGCAGGCGCTGCAGCTCACGGTCGAGTCCTTGGGCCAAGGGCGTTCCGTCGGGGCCGAAGCAGTCGAGCTCCTGGTCGAGGATGATGGTGCCGCTGTACCTCAGCTTCGCGCGGACCTTGAGAATTCCACTCCTGTCGTAGTGGTAGTCCACGTCGAAGGTGTTGCTGGACGGATCCGCGTTCGGTCGGGGCACGGAGAGCTCCAGACGGGCGAGAGGGAACGTCCTCTCGTCCTCGGCGGCCTTCTCTCCGTCTCCCTCCACGATCTCCAGAACGACCTTCTGGGCGCCTTGCCGGGCCGGCATGGCGCTGCGCGATCCTCGGGCGGGCAGCGTCGAGTACCGGGGAATCAGCGTGGCAAACCCCCGCTGGCTCCCCGCCGCGAAAGACAGCCCGAGGTCGTGACTGGTGGCGACGGAGATCGTGGTGTCGGGCACCAGCCCGTCGATCTCCGCAGCGGTGATGGCCGCGCCTCTGGCCACTGCGGTCATGGGGTTGCAGAGGCGGGAGTCCACCACGGGGCGGCCGAGGACGTGCTCCACCTCTCTGCGCACCAGCGGAATCTGCGATGTGCCGCCGATCATGAGGACAGCGTCGATCGCCTCCGGTCCCATGGCCACGTCGTGCAGGCATTCCTGGAGGGGAATAAGTGCCTGGCGCACCAGCCCGGTGACGGCCTGCTCGAATTCTTCACGGTGAATGACGACGGGCGGGTACCCGCCCATGGGCTCGAAGAGGATCCGGTCGGTGTCCGGCTGTGACAGCGCGATCTTCGCCAGCTCCGCGTGCCGCCGCCAGCGCCGTGCCTCGGCCCGGCTCAGGCGCTCAGGTCGGGTGCCGAGCTTGGCGAAGGCCAGCTTGACCAGTTCTTCGTCGAACTCGAGTCCTCCCAGAGCGGAGATCCCACGGGAGGCCACCTCGTCGAAGATTCCGTCGTAGTGCTCCAGAACAGTGACGTCGATGGTGCCGCCGCCCCAGTCGAACACCAGGAAGCAACCCTCGCCCGGATAGTCGTGGGCGTAGCTGATCGCCGCCGCGGTCGGCTCGTTGATCAGTGCCTTGACCTTGAGCCCGGCGAGACGCGCGGCGGCCCGGGTGCGGTAGCGGGCGGCACCGGTGGCGTTCGCGGGGACCGTGACGACCGCCTCGTCCATCTCGCGCAGGTTCCGGCGAACACCGGCACGCATCTGGTCGAACAACGCGGCCGCCACCGTGGTGCTACGGAACGGTTCGTCACCGATCCAGAGCTCGTACTCCTCGGGTACTGAAGCGGTGGAGGACAGATCGTCGGATCCGACGGAGCGAGGCCGAGAGGCGAGCATCCGCTTCACGGCTTCCTTCGGATCCGTCGTCTCGCACTTGGCGGACCAACCGAAGCACAGCGTGCGCTGAGCGTCGCGCAGCGAGACGACGGAAGGAAAGAGTTCGTCGAAGCCGGGCCGGTTCCACTCGGCCGGCAGCCCCGCGTTGTCCAGCCGGATGACTTCCGTCCCGTGCCCGTTCCATCGCGCGACGACGGAGTTGCTCGTGCCGAAGTCGATTCCGTACGTCACCCGGCGCTCCCGTCCGCGGTCTCCTCGGGAACGACACGCCGGCGCATCTCGCCCCGCTGGACGATCCGCCCGCTTCTGGAGTCCACGTACGCCGGCGCCAGGACCTCGAACCCCTCACTGGTGAAGTCGCCCTCCGCCTCCAGCACGTTGAAGGTCTCCGGATCGGGGGTGGTGATGCGGCGGAGACCTGAGCGGCCCATCTCCGCGTCTATGCGCAACTGGACCGCAGAGAGGTCACCGGTCGTCTGCGCGGTTCGGTCGATCAGTGCGAGTTGCGCGAGGTGCTCCTCGTGCACACGTGTCGCGTTCAGCACTGCGGTGCGCAGCGCGTCGTCCACGGCGGCCTGAACGGCCTGCTGAACCAAGGCACCCATCTTGCCCGCCGTGGACTGGGCACCCGCGATGGCTGCGTCGAGTTCTTCGGTCAGCCTGGTACTGACGATGTTCGCCGCCTTGGTACCGGCTTTCAGAGCCGCCTGACCGACCTTGTCGGCGATCTTCTCGCTGATCAGACGGAACATGACCTCGGGGTCCGAGCGAGGGTCCACGAGCGAATCGCGCTCCGCTCCGGCGGCTTCACGAGGCTTCTGCCCCTGGCCGCCCCTCGCCTCGTGGCGCTCCGGCATCTGCGGTGTCCGCTCATGCGACGACGTCGTCCGCCGAGCGGCCCCGCCGGGCTGATACCCCCTGCCGCTCTCGAACACGGGGTTGATCGTCTTTCCCTTGCGGGGCGGCTTCTGCGCACTCTTCTTCTGTGAAGACATCAGTGGTCGTTCCTCATCCTCATGGCACAGCGTTCGATGATTTCCCTCGCTGCCTCGGCGGCGGTCCACGACCATTCCTCTTCGGTACCGGGGGCTGAACGGCGCTCCATCGGCCGGGCAGGCGGTCGGAGAAGGTCTCCGCGTTCTTGTGGCACTTGGGTGAACCGGTCGTCGAGCGGCAGTCGGTACAGCTCTTCTGCTGGTTGACCTGATCTCCGCGCCGTCTCATGACGCTGGATCCGGTCCTTGGCACCGTTGATGTACTCCAGTTGCCCTGGTGTCACTCCCCTGCGCAGATCACGCCAGCCTTGACGCCACGCAGACGATCCATGCGAGACACCGAGGGCCAGGTACGGGTTGAGAACGTCGTGCGGTCGCTCCCGTTGCCTGAGTGTCTGCAGCAGCATGCTCGAAGAACGCAGCCTGCTCCGCGTGTCGCCCGAGACGCCTCCTGGTGAGGATCTACCGCGGTGCAGAACGTCTTCGAGAAGGCCGACCGCCCGATCGAGCCGGTCCCGCTCCCCGGGGCGCGCCGAGAGGAAATGCAGATACGCCTGAACAGCCCGCGCTTCACGGTCGGCTCTCACAGCCGCGCCATGGCCCGTGTCGGACCGGAGGGCAGCGGCCTGGTCGGCCACGTTTCGCAGCGTCTCCGATGCCCTGTCCGGGTCGCACGCCAGGCTCTGATGGGCCTCGTCCAGAAGTCGATACATCAGGCGGACTCCGGCCCAAGCATGAAAGGCGGTTCTCCCCGAGATCGAACGCCCAGGCGGCAGACACTGCTCCATCAGCCCGAACAACGACCGTTCCCGTCCCAGCCAGGCGTCCACGGCCCCGCCTCGCCTGAGGGTACGGAGGCCGTCGACCAGACGCACCAGATCCCGTGGGAGCAGTGGCGGGTTTCGTGGGGCAAGCTCGTCAAGAACGGAAGCGTCGCCCCGCGCGAGGGCCGAGCGCAGACTCCATTCATCATGTCCGGTAGGGCCCGGCTCCAGGCGGCCGCCGGCCCACAGCGTGCGGCGACGTGCCTCACCCTCCCACTGCAGAGCCAGGAGCTCAGCATCAGCGAGCTCTTCCGGCTCGACACGGGCGATGATGTGACGCACACGGTCGGTGCGCGGAATCCAGGAGTGTGGCGCCTCTCGCCTGGTCAGCACGCCGCGGTCCAGAAGGTCGTCGAGTACGGGCAGCGGAAGAGCCTCGGCCAGACGCTGCCAAGCAGCCGTCGAGAGCACTGCCTTCCCCCTGGCCTCCCGTGCTTCCAGATGCACCTGCCAACGGTCGATGCACTCCGGCTCGGTGTCCGGCGCGGGCAGGCGATCCGTGCCGAGCGCATCGGCCCGGTCGAGTTCGTCAGGTGTCAGGAACGAGACTCCCGCAGTGGTCAGTTCTGCGAGATGCCTCAGCGCGGGCAATGCCTCCAGCGCTTCCAGCGCATTCAGCACCCGCAGACGCAACTCGGCCTCGACGGCCGTGCCGGACCCGACTGCTGCCGTCCCGATGAATCCCGGGTCGATCCCCGCTTCGACGGAGATCCGTTGCAGCACGTCTGTCACGCGTGCGCTGAGCTGCAAGGGTTGACGCCTGGTCAGCGGATCGACAGCCCGCGACGGTCGAACAGTGGTCGTGTCGCCGGCCGGCGCGGCGACATCGGCGGTCCGATCGGGAACGACCGGACGTCGCCGTGCCCTCAGCTGGGGAATGAACCCGCTCTCACGTGCACGTCGATAGACCTCGCGTCGCTCGAGTTCCGCTCGGCGCAGAGTCTCGTCTCCCGCTGCGGTGGAAGATTCGTTCGTCAAACCGCATTCCCCCATGCCCGACTCTCGTCGCCCCTACCAACGGGATCAGACGGCCCCACGGGCGAGCTCGATCGTATTCTCTGTGAGCACTGTCTGTTGCGAGAAGCCCGATGCCGACGGCTCAGCCGACCTTCTTCCACTCCTGGCAGCGCTGGGTCTGGAAGTACTCGCCCTTCTTCAGGGTCACGCGGCCGGGGCCCTGGAGGTTGTTGTTGGCGATGATCGCGTCGAACTCTCCGCTCGCGTCCTTCAGCCGGGCCCAGTAGCAGCCGAAGGAGCCGTCGGGGCCGGTGGTCTTGTAGGTGCCCGCCCGGATGTCCTCTCCGACGAGGTACTCGCCGTCGCCCGCGAAGTGGTCGGCCGGGCCCGCCTCCTCGGTGGGCGGGGGCGTGGTCTCCGGCTCTTCGGGGGCTTCCGTCGTCGGGTCGGGGGCGACGGTCTCGGCGACGACCGGGTCGGGGGTGGTCGGGTCGGGGGCCGGTTCCTGCGTGGGCGCGGCGGACGCGGGGCGCTTGGCGTCCTGGACGGTCTCGCCGGCGTCGCCGCCGCCGAGGGCGGCGCCGACGATCAGGGAGACGAAGGCGACGGCTCCGTGGGTGAGCCAGGACTTCGCACGGGTGGTCCGCTTCGCCGGCGGCTGCGGGAACGGGGGAAGGGATCCGGGGGCCGTGTGCGGTTCCGGCGTGGGGCTGTTCATGTCGGGGGCTCCTCGATGGCGGGTCGTGCGGTGGAGGGGAGGGCGGGTCAGTGGGCCAGGCCGCGGATCTTGCGGCCCGCCTCGGTGGCCGGGTAGAGGATGGCGTCGGCGACGCGGCCGCCGGAGTCCTTGACGCCTCCGCTGAAGTTGAGGCGTCCGGAGGTCCCCGCCTTGGCCGCGACGCCGTCCCAGTAGGCGGCCTCCCGCTCCCAGCGGATGCCGGCGAGGAGCCGGTCGAGGTCGTCCGGACCGAGCGCGGTGGCGGGGTCGCCCCACGGCACGACCTGGTGGGCGGCGATCCCGACGCCCGCGAGGACCGCGGGCGCGGTGAGGGCGCTGCGGTTCGCGAGGTGCTCGAAGTGGGCGTCGATGAACCGGGTCAGCAGTGGTACGACGACGATCTCCACCTGGTCCGGCCGGACGCCCCGGGGCAGCTCGTCCTCGTGGACGGTCTCGGCGGAGCGCGAGAGGCCGGACCGGCCGAAGACGGCGGTCACGACGAGGGCCCGCAGGGCGGACAGGGTGATGACCTCCTTGTCGCTCTGCGCCACCTGGCGCTTGCTCGCGTTGACCAGCCGCGCGAAGGGGACGAGCTTCCCGTCGACCTCGACCTTCACGGACTCGGCGACCCGGTGGGCGAGCCGGGTGCCGAAGTCGCGCTGGTCCATCGACATCGCGAGGTTCTTGGCCACGGCGACGCCCTGGACGTTGCGGTCGTAGAAGATCTGCCGAGCGTCGGCGGGAGCCAGGTCGACGTACAGCTCGAAGGGGATGCGCACCTGGGCGAGCTCGGCGTAGGTGAGGCCGTACGCCTCGGGGTTGTCGTAGAGCTCGTGCCAGGCGGTGGTCTGGGTCTCGCCGTCGATGGCGATCACCATCGTTCCGGGCGCGATGGTGAGGGTGCGCAGGCCGGTGCCGGTGACGAGTTCGTCGCTCAGGGCGGCGAGGGGACCCGCGTGCCACAGGGTGATCGGGGGCGTCGACCAGCCGGCGCCGAGGTCGCCCTTGAGGCCGCCGGCGATGTACTCCGCGTAGGGGCCGACGTTCTTGCCCTTCTGGGACGACTTCAGCGTCCGCTGAACGGTCGAGCGCAGCTCCGCGTGGCGGCGGACGAGGCCCGAGGCGACCTTGAGCTTCCGTGCGTCCTCCTCGGCCCGGGGCGAGGGCACGAGCTGGACGAGGGTCGGCACCGACATGGTGCCGACGACGGCGTCGGCACGGAACGGCATGACGGTCAGCTGGGTGCCCTCGACGACGGCGGTCGGCATGGTGAGGCGCATCTGCGGCTCCTTGGGAGAGCGGCCGACGGCGTGGCGACGCGCGTCGGCATGGCGACATGGGGGCGCTGGGACCGGAGGATCGCTCAACTCCGGAAGCATCTCAAGATAAGCATGACCGTGAAAGCATCGTCAATCGACTTGACCGGCTTGCCCAGGCGTATAGAGTGTTGACCGTCCGCTACCGAGAGGCCCGGAAACCGCATGCCACAGCCCACCGCTCAGGTGACAGCCGCCGAGATCTCCCGCATCGCCGGGGTCACGCGCGCCACCGTCAGCAACTGGCGCCGACGGCACGACGACTTCCCGGCGCCCGCAGGTGGCACCGAGAGCAGCCCCCTGTACGACCTGGAGGCGGTCCGCGGCTGGCTCGCCGCCCGCGGGCAGACCACCGCGGCGAACCCCGCCGAAGAGCTCCGGACCGCCCTGCGGCTCCATGCCCGGGGCGACGGCACCACCGCCTTGCTGCCGCTGGTCCTGGACGCCGCCCGGCGCCCGGAGAGGGAACTGGCGGCACTCGGATCGCTGCCCGACGACGACCTCGCCTCCTACGCCCGCGAGGCCGCCCGGGCCCTGGACGACACCGTCACCGGCGCGACCACCGCCTCCCGCTTCACCTCGGCCGACGCCCCAGCCGTCCGGGCACTGCTCCGATGCGTGCGGGAGGCGGACGGCGAGACGGCCCTCTCCGTACTGGCCGAGCGGGAGCTGGAGGACAGCGCGGCGAGCGGGACCTACCAGACCCCGGAGCCGCTGGCCGACCTCGCTTCCCGGCTGATGCCGGGAGCCGTCGCACGTGTCCTCGACCCCGCCTGCGGCAGCGGCACCCTCCTCGCCGCCGCGGGACGTCGCGGGGCGACCCGCCTGTACGGACAGGACGCCCTCCCCGTCCAGGCCCTGCGGGGCGCGGTCGGGCTGATGCTCGCGGCCCCCGAGGCCGAGGTCACCGTCCGGACCGGGGACAGCCTCCGGTCCGACGCCTTCCCCGCGCTGCTCGCCGACGCGGTGCTCTGCAACCCCCCGTACGGCGACCGGGACTGGGGCCACGACGAGCTGGCGTACGACCCGCGCTGGGCCTACGGCGTCCCGGCCCGGGCCGAGTCCGAGCTCGCCTGGGTGCAGCACTGCCTGGCCCACCTCGAACCGGGCGGGCACGCCGTCCTCGTCCTCCCTCCGGCCACCGCGTCCCGCGCGTCCGGGCGCCGCGTCCGCGCCGAACTCGTCCGGAGCGGGGCGCTGCGCGCGGTGGCCGCCCTGCCGGCGGGCGCGGCCGCGCCCCTCCACATCGGACTCCAGCTGTGGGTCCTGCAGCGGCCGGAGCCGGGCGGCGCGGACCGCTCGTCGGTCCTCTTCGTCGACACGGCCGAGGCCACGGGCGAGGAGACGACGGGCCGGACACATCCGCGCGGCGGCGGCCGTACCGCGCTGGACTGGCCCGCGGTGACGTCCACGGTCCTGTCGCACTGGGGTGCCTTCCTCGCGTCCCCGGACTCGTTCGTCGACGAGCCGGGCATCGCCCGGACGGTGCAGACCATCGACCTCCTGGACGACCTGGTCGACCTGACGCCCGCCCGGCAGGTCCGCGCTTCACGCGCCGAGGTCGACCCGCTGGAGCTGGCCGGCCGGGTGGACGCGGCGCGCGGAGACCTGGTCCGCGCCGCCGCCTCCCTCGGAGAGTCGGCCCAGCGGGGCGAGTGGCACCCCGTGGGTCACGAGGTACGCGAGTGGCGCACGGCGACGGCCGCGGACCTGGCGCGCGGCGGCGCGCTCACCCTGCTGCGTACGGCACCGGACGGACGCGCCGCCGGGCGTCCCACCGGGCCGGTCCTCACCGGGCCGGACATCGCACGAGGCGCTCCCCCGTCGGGCGACGCCACCGAGCTGCGGACGGACACGGCGCCGGTCGTCGCCCTCGGAGACGTCCTCGTCCGGGGAGTGGCGGGCGGGCACGGTGCCATGGTCCGGGTGGCGCGGGAGACGGACGCGGGGGCGCTCCTCGGCCACCAGGTCCACCTCTTCCGGCCGGACCCGGCGCGCCTGGACCCTTGGTTCCTCGCCGGCTTCCTGGAGACGGAGGAGAACCTGGCGGGAGCGTCGACCGGCAGCACGATCCTGCACGTCAGCCCCGGCCGGCTCCGGGTCCCCCTCCTCCCGCTGGAGGAACAGCGGCGCTACGGCGAAGCCTTCCGCCGCGTCCACGCTCTCCGGGCGGAGGCGCAGCGCGCCGCCCACCTCGCCGAGGAGACGGCCCGACTGCTGACCGGCGGCCTGACGGGAGGCGCCCTGCTGCCGCCCGTCGCACCGGATTCGGCCTGAACCGGCACCTCGGCCTTCACACGTCGACCACACTTGTCCGCAGCCGCTCCGATGGAGCGGTCCGTCGGTCCGGAAAGGAAACCGGGAACCCCTTGAACAGCAGCAAGCACACGGAACTGGCGAACCACGCCTGGTCCGTCGCCGATCTCCTGCGCGGCGACTACAAGCAGTCCGACTACGGCAAGGTGATCCTGCCGTTCACCGTGCTGCGCCGCCTGGAATGCGTCCTGGAGCCGACACGGGACAAGGTCGTCGAGACGGTCGCGAAGTTCGAGGGGCAGGACATCGACACGGACCGCTTCCTGCGGCGCGCGTCGGGCCACGCCTTCTACAACCGGAGCGGACTCACGCTGCGGAAGATCGCGGCGGACCCGCAGAACGCGGCGCGGAACCTCCAGGTCTACGTCGCTGCCTTCTCCACCAACGCGCGCGAGGTGCTGGAGAAGTACGACTTCGGCCAGCAGATCAAGAAGCTGGACGACGCGAACCTGCTCTACCAGGTGATCGGCAGGTTCACCGACCTGGACCTGCACCCCGAGAACGTGCCCAACCACAACATGGGCTACATCTTCGAGGAGCTGATCCGCCGCTTCTCCGAGCAGTCGAACGAGACGGCCGGTGAGCACTTCACGCCGCGCGAGGTCATCAAGCTGATGGTCGAGCTCCTCGTCGCCCCCGACGCGGACGTCCTCACCCTGCCGGGCGCGGTCCGCACCGTCCTGGACCCGGCCTGCGGCACGGGCGGCATGCTCAGCGCGATGGACGACCACATCGAGTCCCGGAACGAGCACGCCACGGTCGAGGTGTACGGCCAGGAACTCAACCCCGAGTCCTGGGCGATCTGCCGTTCCGACCTGATGATCAAGGGCCAGGACCCGGACAACATCGCCTTCGGCAACTCCTTCTCCGACGACGGCCACGCGCGGCGCACCTTCGACTACGTCCTCGCCAACCCGCCCTTCGGCGTGGACTGGAAGAAGGTCAAGGACGACGTCGAACTGGAGCACAAGACGCTGGGCGAGTCGGGCCGCTTCGGCGCCGGCCTGCCGCGGATCAACGACGGCTCGCTCCTCTTCCTCCAGCACATGCTGTCGAAGATGAAGCCGGTGGACGTCAACGGCGGAGGCGGCTCCCGCGTCGCCATCGTCTTCAACGGCTCCCCGCTGTTCACCGGCGCCGCCGAGTCCGGCGAGTCCAACATCCGCCGCTGGATCCTGGAGAACGACTGGCTGGAGGGCATCGTCGCCCTCCCCGACCAGCTCTTCTACAACACGGGCATCTCCACGTACTTCTGGATCCTGACGAACCGCAAGTCCCGCGACCACAAGGGCAAGGTCGTCCTCCTCGACGCGCGCGACCACTGGGTCAAGATGCGCAAGTCGCTCGGCGACAAGCGCAAGGAACTCGGCGACGGCGAGAACGGCCGCCCGAACCACATCGGCGAGATCACCCGCCTCTACGCGGAGGCGCTGGAGGTCGCGAAGGACCCCGAGCACCCGGGGCACGGCAAGGTGAAGGTCTTCGCGAACGAGGACTTCGGCTACCGCCGCATCACCGTGGAGCGCCCGCTGAAGCTGCGCTTCGACCTGACGGACGAGACGCTGGCGGCGCTGGCGGAGTCGAAGCCGGTGGCGAAGCTGGCGGACGGCGAGAAGTTCGTCGCGGCGCTGCGCCCGCTGCTGGGCTCGTCCTGGCCGACGAGGTCGGAGGCGTTCGTCGCCCTGAAGGACGCGGTGGTCGCGGCCGGCCTGCTGTGGCCGACGGGCGCGCCCTTCGTCAAGGCGGTGCGCGAGGCGATCGGCGTCCGCGACCCCGAGGGCGAGATCCAGAGGATCAAGGGCGCGGCGGAACCGGACTCGGAGCTGCGCGACGCGGAGAACGTGCCGCTGGACGAGGACGTCGAGGAGTACCTGAAGCGGGAGGTCCACCCGCACGTCCCCGACGCGTGGATCGACCACACGAAGACGAAGATCGGCTACGAGATCCCGTTCACGCGGCACTTCTACGTGTACCAGCCGCCGAGGCCGCTGGCGGAGATCGACGCGGAGCTGAAGGCTCTGGAGGCGGAGATCCAGGCGCTGCTGGGCGAGGTGACAGCATGACAGCACCCGACGCCACCGAGGTCGCCCTGAGATGGGTGTTGAGCCTACGGAGCGGAACATCGTGCTCAGATCGTCTTGAGAACGGAGCCATCCCCATCATGGGGGCTGCCGGCCCCATCGGGCGCACATCCAAGGCGAACACTCGCTCAGGAAGCATCCTGATCGGCCGAGTCGGCACGGTTGGCGCGGTCAATCTGGCCCACGGGAGTTGCTGGGCGTCCGACAACGTCATCATCGCCACTCCAGGCCCAACCCTCGAGAATCGCTATACGTATTACCTCTTGCTGAGCGCACGGCTGCCTGAGCTCGCCTCCAAAACTGCTCAACCACTGCTCACGGCTTCGGCGGTCGCGGGACTTCGCTTCTCGATCCCCTCACGTCAGGAACAGCGCCGGATCGTGGACTTCCTGGACGGCGAGACCAGCCGCATCGACGAGTTGACAAGCAAGAGAAGCCGACAGATCGAACTACTACAGGAGTCCACTCATAGCCTGATCACTGAAAGGCTGCATCGGGCAGCCGGTCAGCATGTTCGCATCAAGCACCTTTCCACTCGCATCACCAGCGGTCCACGAGGATGGGGCGAACTCACCTCGGACACCGGAAGTCTCTTCCTGAGGATCACCAATATCCCGCGCCACGGGATCTCACTCGACCTTCGTGACTCGCTGTATGTCGCCGCGCCAGACGGAGCGGAGCGAGAGCGGTCCAGAACACAGCTCGATGACGTCCTGGTCAGCATCACGGCGGATATCGGATCTGTGGCACTGGTCGACGAGAGGGGCATCGACGGCAATATCAGCCAGCATGTGGCCTTGATCCGCCCGAGAAAGGAAATCTGCGACGGTCGCTGGCTGTCGTACGCGCTCAAGTCTGCACGGTCGAGTCAAGAACTCGGCACAGCCAGCTACGGCGGAACAAAGGCAGGACTCGGCCTCAGCGACATCGCCGACCTCACCATCCCCACGCCTGATCTCTCCGACCAGAGGTCCATTGCTTCCGAGATTTCCCGCTCCCTCGCCCATCGAGACAGTCTGAGCGCAGGCATGAAGGCCCAGTGCACGCTCCTGAATGAACGCCGTCAGGCCCTCATCACCGCCGCCGTGACCGGCCAGTTCGACGTCACCACCGCAAGCGGACGCAATGTCACGGACGGAGTCACCGCATAACCATGCCGCCCATCCACAACGAGGCCGCCTTCGGTGAGGCGATCGTCTCCTCCATGACCGCGCGCGGTTGGCGCGAGGCGCGGCCCGGGGACTACACGGCCGATCTCGGTCTGGACACCAACGAGCTGTTCACGTTCATCGGGGCGACCCAGGCCGACGAGTGGTACGAGCTGGTCTCCTACTACGGGAACGACCAGGCCGCGGCCCAGCGCGGGTTCGCGCGCCGGCTCGATCAGGCCATCGTCGACAACGGGCTGCTCGACGTGCTCCGGAACGGGGTCAAGGACCAGGGGGTCCGGCTGCGGGTCGCCTACTTCAAGCCGAATCTCGTCGCGGACGACTCCGTGCTCGACGGCTACCGGGCCAACCGGCTGACCGTCGTGCGCGAGCTGCGGTACGCGACCAAGCAGGCCGACTGGGGCAACGAGCTCGACCTCACCCTCTTCCTCAACGGAATCCCCGTCGCCACCGCCGAGTTGAAGAACCCGCTCACCGGGCAGGGCGTCGAACGCGCCAAGGAGCAGTATCGGACCGACCGCGACCCCACCGAGCCGATCTTCACCCGCCGGGTCGTCGCGAACTTCGCCGTCGACCCGGACCTGGTCTTCGTCGCGACGCAGCTGAAGGGCAAGAACACCCGCTTCCTGCCCTTCAACACCGGCTCCGCCGGACCCGGTCGGCCCGGTGGCGCCGGCAACCCCGCGCCCACCGCCTTCGGGACGTACGCGACCTCGTACCTCTGGGAGCAGGTCTGGCAGCCGGACAACTGGCTGGACCTGCTCCAGAGGTTCGTGCACCTGCACAAGAGCAGGACGCCCGGCGGGGGCAGCACGAAGACGATGATCTTCCCGCGGTTCCACCAGTGGGACGCGGTCAAGAAGCTCACCGCGCACGCCGCCACCCACGGCGCCGGGCACAACTACCTGGTCATGGCCTCCGCCGGCTCCGGCAAGTCGAACACGATCGGCTGGCTCGCCCACCGCCTGTCCGACCTGCACACCCCCACCGACCCCCGCGAACTCACGCCCGAGGCCATCGCGAAGGGGCTCAGGACGGGCGTTCCGGTCTTCGACAAGGTCATCGTCATCACCGACCGGCGGAACCTGGACGCCCAGCTCCGCGAGACGATCGGCAGTTTCGAGCAGACCGCCGGGCTGGTCGTGAAGATCGACGAGAAGCACGGCGCCAAGGGCGAGCAGCTCGCGCGGGCCCTCTCCCGGGACACCGGGAAGATCGTCACCGTCACTCTGCACTCGTTCCCCGCGCTGCTCAACCACATCGAGCGCAACCCCACGGAGATCCAGGGCACCACCTTCGCGATCGTCGTGGACGAGGCACACTCCTCGCAGTCCGGCGACGCGGCCACCGCCGTGCGCGCCGCCCTGCGCGACCTGGGTCTGGACTCCGACTCCGAGGACGCCGGCGCCACCTCCGTGACGCTCGACGACCAGCTCCGGAGGAAGGCGGAGGACCGGTCCCGCGCCTCGAACCTCTCCTACTTCTCCTTCACCGCCACGCCCAAGGCCAAGACCCTGGAGCTCTTCGGCACGTTGGAGGACGTGGGCGGGGAGGCGACCTACCGGCCCTTCCACACGTACTCCATGCGGCAGGCGATCGAGGAGGGGTTCATCCTCGACCCGCTCCGCAACTACGTCACGTACAACACCTACTGGAAGCTGGTGAACCAGAATCCGGACGAGCGCGAGGTGGATCCCTCGAAGGCGAACGGCCTGCTCGCCCGGTACGCGCTGACGCACGAGTCGACGGTGGCCCAGCACGCGCAGGTCATCGTCGAGCACTTCGTCTCGCACACCCGCGGCCGGCTCGGGGGGCGCGCCAAGTCCATGGTGGTGACCGCGTCGCGGCAGTCCGCCGTGGAGATGGCCCGCGCCCTCAAGAGCTACATCAAGGACCGCGGGTACGACACCAGACACCCCGACCTCGGCGTCCTCGTCGCCTTCTCCGGTTCCCTCACCGTCGACGGCGAGGAGACCACCGAGTCGAAGGAGAACGGCGGTCTGCCCGAGAGCGCGCTGCCGAAGGCGTTCGCGTACACCCGTGCCGACGACAGGGCCGCGCGCGGCGGCGGCAGGGGCCAGGAGGAGTACCGGATCCTCGTCGTCGCCGAGAAGTACCAGACCGGGTTCGACCAGCCGCTCCTGACGACGATGTACGTCAACAAGACGCTGACCGGCATCTCCGCCGTGCAGACCCTGTCCCGGCTGAACCGGACCGCCGAACGCAAGACCCAGGCCGACCTCGCCGTCCTGGACTTCGTGAACGACGCGGAGGACATCCAGGACTCGTTCCGTCCCTACTTCGAGGAGGCGATGACCCTCCCCACCGACCCGAACCTGCTCTACACCGCGCAGAGCCGGGTCATGCGGGCCCCGATCCTGGCCGACCGGGAGATGGACGCGTTCGCGGAGGCGTACTTCGCCGCGAAGGAGAAGGCCGGCGGGTCGCAGGCCAGGTGGGAGAAGCTGCACGCGGAGCTGTACCGGCTCCTGTCCCCCGCCGTGGCCCGCTTCACCGCTCTCCTCGACAGTGACGACGAGGACGACGTGGAGACGGCGGAGGACTTCCGCGCCGACCTCAACGACTACGTCCGCAAGTACGGCTTCCTCGCGCAGATCGTCCCCTACCGGGACGCCGAGCTGGAGCGGCTGCACCTCTACGGTCGCCACCTCCTCAACCGGCTCCCGCGCCGCGCGGACGGAGGCGTGGACATAGGCGAGATCGACCTCAGTCATCTCCGGGTGGACAAGACCGGGGAGTACGACGTCTCCCTCACCCCCGACGGCCCGACGGTGGTGACGGGCTTCGTCGATGGATCCGGCGGCGCCCAGGAGGCCGAGAAGTCGCTGCTCTCCGAGCTGATCGAGCGGTTCAACGAGCGGTTCGGCACGGAGTTCACCGAAGAGGACGTCATCCAGCCCTTCGAGGAGGCCAAGGCCGACCCGAAGGTGCGGGCGGCCGCCGTCGTCAACGACGAGGACAACTTCGGTCTCGTCTTCGACGACGTCTTCGCCGACAAGATGGCCGACCACATCGACACCATCGCCGATCTCGGGCGGCAGTACTTCGGCCCCGACAAGGGCTTCAAGTCGAGTCTCGACCGCAGTGCCCGCAAGGCGGCCTGGCGGATGATCCGTCGTGAGGAGGGGGTGGAGGAGTAGGAGTCTCCTCCACGCCCCGGCCCCCGGCACACGTACGCCGGGGGCTCCCTCCTCGTCGTTTCCGGCCACGCGTGGCCGGTCCGGCCCCCTCGCTGGACGACGGATCGCCCCATCGCCGAGACTTGTTCCCTTGACATATTCACGGTGCTGGCGAGGAGCACGGGGGGCACGGTGCCGGAGGAGCAGACGTCGCGGCAGGTCATCGCCGAGGGACGGTACGAACTGCTGGAGGAGCTCAGCCACGGCGGCATGGGCGACGTCTGGCGTGCGTACGACACCGTGCTCGACCGCCCGGTCGCCGTGAAGCGCATCCGGCAGCAGTCCCTCACCTCGCCGGCCCTCGCCGAGGAGTTCGTCAAGCGCTTCCAGCGGGAGGCGCGGATCACCGCGCGCATCCAGCACCCCGGCGTCCCCCAGGTGTACGACGCCGTGCTCGACGGGTCGCACGACCGGCTGTTCCTCGTCATGGAGCTGGTCGACGGGGTGCCGCTCTCCGCCTACGTCGACCCGGCCCGTCCGCTGCCCGTGAGCTGGGCGGTCGCGGTGGCCGCGCA
The DNA here is from genome assembly GCF_042885515.1 of Streptomyces sp. NPDC058052. Classification (NCBI taxonomy): domain Bacteria; kingdom Bacillati; phylum Actinomycetota; class Actinomycetes; order Kitasatosporales; family Streptomycetaceae; genus Streptomyces; species Streptomyces sp. NPDC058052. The sequence continues at coordinate 431,894 of NZ_JBHVRX010000003.1, forward strand.
GGTGTCCACCGTCCTCTCGTACGCGCACGAGGTCCCCGTCATCCACCGCGACCTGAAGCCGGGCAACGTCCTGGTGGCCCGCGACGGCACCGTGAAAGTCCTCGACTTCGGCATCGCCGCGATCCTGCGGACCGACGTCACCAAGCTCACGGCGACGGGCAGTCCCCTCGGCACCTACCAGTACATGGCGCCGGAGCAGGTCCGCGGCGGCCGGATCACGCCGCAGACCGACCTTTACGCGCTCGGCTGCGTCCTCCACGAACTGCTCGGCGGCCGGCCGCTCTTCACCGCACCGGGCGAGTACCAGCTGATGCACCAGCACATCAACGCCGCTCCCACCCCTCTGCGCCAGGTGCGCGCGGACGTACCTCCCCCGCTCGAGGAACTCGTCCTGCACCTCCTGCGCAAGGCGCCCGAGGCCCGGCCCGCCGACACCCAGGAGGTGTACGCACGGCTGCTGCCGTTCCTGCCGCAGCCCGGGGAGGCCGAACCCGAGGCGGTCGGCCCGACCGGAAGGCCCGATCCCACCGCTCTGTTCCGCCGCCCCTACGCGCCCCGCGAGCGGGGAGGACGACAGCAGGGACAGGACGCCGCCGGCTCACCCTCCACGGCGTCGCCCGCCCTTCCCCCGCCGGTACCTGCGCAGGCCCAGGCCGACATCGACGAAGCCTACGAGCACTTCGGAGCGCTGCTGGAGGAGGAGCGCTTCTCCCAGGCGGCCGAAGTCCTCGCCGAGGCCATCGAACCGGCCGCCCGCGCACTCGGCGCCGAGAACAGGAAGGTCCTGGAACTGCGCAGGAACAGGGCAGCGATCCAGTTGCTCGGCGGCGACTACCGCGCGGCCCTGCCCGAGTTCGAGGCGCTCGCCGACGCCTACGCGCGGGTGTCCGGCCCCACCGGAGCGAACGCCCGTGAATGCCGGGCGCAGGCGGCACGCTGCCGGGCCGAGCTCGGGCAGGTGACGGACGCGCTCTCGGAGCTGCAGAGCGTGCTCGCCGTCGTGCGGGCCGTCGACAGCGACGTCAGCGAGGAGGCCGTCGAACTCCGGCACGACATCGGCATGCTCCTGCTCGCCCAGGGGCGCTCGGCGGAGGCGCTCAAGGTCCTGGAGCCGCTCCACGAAGACCTGTGCATGGTCCTCGGTCCCGACGACGAGATGGCCGTCGAGATCGCCGGGGCCCTGGCCCTGATCCGCCTCGACCTCGACGGACCCCCCGCCTGACCCGAGACGCTCGGCACGTTCCCGTCGTCCAGCCCTTCGCCCACGGAGACCCGGCACCATGCCCCACCTCGCCTTCGACATCGCCTTCTGCGCCCAGCTCCCGAAGCTCCAGGGAACGGTCCGGCAGGGGGTGTTCGACGCCTGGGAGAAGTTCGAGCGCCTCACGCTGGATCAGTTGTTCAAGGACCCGGGCCTCAAGCTGGAGTCCCTGAAGCGCGCCCGCGACCCGCACATCCGCACGATCCGCATCGACCAGGGCGTCCGCGGTGTCGTGCTGGCTCCCGACAAGGGCGACACGTTCGTGCTGCTGCGGGTGATGCCGCACGACAAGGCCATCGCGTGGGCGATCAAGCAGAAGGCGAGCATCAACCACGTCACGCGCGCGGTCGAGATCCGTGACATCGCGGTGCTCGACGAACTGACGCCCGCCTACGAGCAGATCGCGCCCGCGCCCGCCCAGCGGCTCTTCGCCCGCTTCTCCGACCAGGACCTGTCGGCGCTCGGCATCGACGGGACGACCCTCGCCCAGGCGCGCGTCCTGTCCGACCGGGAGCAGTTGAGCGTCTTCGCGCCGCACTTCCCCCAGGACCAGCGCGAGGTCCTGGAGTACCTCGCCGAGGGCTTCACCGTGGAGGAGGTCTGGCGCGACATCGTCGCGGTCCACCTGTCGGCCGCGTCGGAGACCCTGGACACCACCGACTACGCGACCGCCATCCGCCACACCCGGACCCGCATCGCCCTGGTCACCGCCACCGACGAGCTGCGCGACATCCTGGAACAGCCCTTCGCCGCCTGGCGCATCTTCCTGCACCCCTCCCAGCACAAGGTCGCGTACCGCGCCTCCTTCGCGGGCCCGGCCCAGGTGACGGGCGGTCCCGGCACGGGGAAGACGGTCGTCGCCCTGCATCGCGTACGGCATCTGCTCCGGCACCTCCGGGACGGCGACCGGATCCTCCTCACCACCTACACCAACACCCTCGTCGCCGCCCTCCGTGCCGGCCTCGACGCCCTCGTGGAGGATCCGGAGCTCCGTGCGCGCGTGGACATCACCACCGTCGACGCCTTCGCCGGCCGGATCGTCTCGACCTCGCGCCGCCCGCTCAGGGGCAACGAGGAGGTCGCCCTGTGGGAGCGCGCCGCTCGCGCGACGGGATTCACCGGTTCCGCGCAGTTCCTGGCCCAGGAGTACAAGCACGTCGTCCTCGCCCAGGACCTGCGGACCCTGCGGGAGTACGAGGCCGCCGAGCGCGCCGGGCGCGGCAGTCGGCTGCCGGCGGCCGCACGGCAGCCGGTGTGGCGCGCGATCGAGGCGTTCGACGGCCTGCTGGCGGCCGAGGGGCTGCGGACGTACCTGGGCACCTGCGCCGAGGCCGCCGACGTGCTCGCCGCGGACGGGCCGCCCTACCGCCACGTCGTCGTGGACGAGGCCCAGGACCTGCACCCGTCGCAGTGGCGTCTGCTGCGGGCCGCCGCGCCGGACCGCCCCGACGACCTGTTCATCGCGGGCGACCCGCACCAGCGGATCTACGACTCGAAGGTCTCCCTCAAGGCCCTCGGCATCAAGGTCGCGGGGCGCTCCACGAAGATGCGGAAGAACTACCGCTCCACCCACGAGATCCTGTCCTGGTCCACCTCGCTCCTCGTCGGCCGCCCGATCGCCCAGCTGGAGGACGAGGGGCGGCACGAGACCCTGCTGGGATACCGCTCGTCGCTGCACGGCAGCGGCCCCGAGGTGCGCGGGGCGGCGTCGGACGCGGCGGAGCTGGACATCCTCGTCGAGCGCGTCCTCGCCTGGACGGCCGGCGGCGTCCCGCCCGGTGAGATCGGGGTGACCGGCCGGTTCAACAAGACCTGCGACAAGGCCGTGGAGCGACTCAGGGCGGCCGGGATCTCCGCCGTGCGCCTCCGCGGTGACGTGCCCGTCGACGCGGAGGCGGTCCAGGTCGGCACGATGCACTCGTTCAAGGGCCTCGAGTTCAAGTGCGTGGCGGTCGTCGGGGTGAACGAGGGGGCGCTGCCGTACGCGAAGGCGATCACGCCCCTCGACGTGGACCGGCTCCAGCACGAGGCCGATCTGATGGCGGAGCGGTGTCTGCTCTTCGTCGCCTGTACGCGGGCGCGGGACGGTCTCCACGTCTCCTGGTCCGGAGCACCCAGCCCGTTCCTGCCGGCCCCGGTCGACGCGTCGGCGTGACGTCCGGCGTGGGGGGGGGGGGGGGGGGCCCCCCCCCCCCCCCCCGGGGGCCGGGGGGCCAAAAGAATACGGCGCGGGGGGTGTAGAGACCCGCGGGG
>NZ_JBHVRX010000003.1:435417-467153 GCF_042885515.1 Streptomyces sp. NPDC058052
TCCGGTTCTGGGGCGTTGGTTTTTTTTTATCCCCCCCTGGTCGGTGGGGGGGGGGGGGGGCCCCCCCCCGCCCACGGACGGCTTCCCGGCGGACATACCGAAAGCGCCGGTCGATGAGATCGACCGGCGCTTTCGTGTGGTGTCCGAGGGGGGACTTGAACCCCCACGCCCGATAAAGGGCACTAGCACCTCAAGCTAGCGCGTCTGCCATTCCGCCACCCGGACAAGGTGTCTGTCGTGATCGCGAGTGTTCCCCGCGGCGACATGGATAACTCTACCAGGGGTTCGTGGGCGGTTTCACCAGCGTTTTCCGTGGTCAGTCGCGGGTGCGGGAGGGGACGGTCCCGTGCGCCGGGTGGACCCCCCGGGTCGTGGCCGGACGCACGGGGACCGCCCATCCCCGGGGATGCCGCCGCGGCGGCCGGGAGCCCGGCGCCCCCCGACGCCTGCTCCGCGCTCCACCTTGTCCCCGGGGTGTTGGTCCAGGCCAGTCGGGACGCGGGATTACGTCAGGTCAGCGGAGGGCGGTGAGGCGGGCGGAGACGACGACGTTGCCGGTGTAGCCGCCGGCGCGGGTGTAGGGGCCGCCGCAGGTGATCACGCGGAGTTCGGGGGTGCCGGCGGAGGCGTAGACGCGGTCGGCGGGGAAGGCGTCCTTGGGGACGAGTTCGACGGCGTGGACGGTGAAGACGGCGGTGCGGCCGTCGGCGCGGTGGATCTCGATCGCGCGGCCGCGGGTGAGGGCCCCGAGGGCGTGGAAGACGGCGGGGCCGGCCGGGGTGTCGACGTGGCCGACGACGACGGCGGTGCCGGGTTCGCCGGGGGTGACCGCGCCGGAGTACCAGCCGGCGCGGCCGGGGTGCTCGGGCGGCGGGGCCTCGATCCAGCCGTCGGCGTCCAGGCCGACCCGGCCGAGGGGGGCGTCCACGCCGATCGAGGGGATCGTGACGGAGAGCGGGGCGGAGGCGGGGAGCGCCGCGCGGGCGCGGAGCGGGGACGCCGACGGGGCCGGGGCGTCGGCCGCGAGGGGCTGGGGCGGGCCGGGGGCGGTGAGCTGTTCCGTACCGCCGCGGACGAGGTGGACGCCGACGAGGAGGAGGACCGCGACGACGCCCCAGGCGCCGCGCCGGCCGTACGCGCTGTCCACCGCCTCGGGCCTCCTCTTCTCGGGTGCGGGCTGGTCGCCCCTCCGTCCCGGACCTCGTCACACCGGGACGGAGGGGCCGTCTCAGGGGCGGCCGCCGGCCCGGCCGTGACGGCGGGCGAGGACGACGGCGCCGCCCAGGGCTCCGGTGATGAGGACGGCTCCGGCGGCCAGCTCGGCGGTGCCGAGCGCGTCGGAGCCGGTGGAGCTGCCGAAGCCCGCCTTGACGCCCTTCCGCGGGGCGGGCGGGGCGGTCGGGGTGACGGGGGCGGGCGGAGTGGTGACGGGGGTGACGGAAGGGCCGGGGGTGACGGTCAGGGTGGTGGTGCCGCGTTCGCCCTCGCAGTCGAAGGCGATCTCGTACTCGGCGCCGGCCTCCGCGTCGATGTCGACGGTCGCGCGGCCGGGGCGGCCCTCGGTGAGGGTGACGGTGTCGAAGATCCCCGAGGTGACGGTCACGGACGGCACGTCGCAGCCGTCCGTGGTCAGGGTGACCGTGCCGCCGGGGGCGACGGTGCGCGGGGTGACGGAGAAGCCGAAGGAGGTGATGTCCGTGCCGGTGCCGGTGCCGGTGCCGTCGTCGGCGGAGGACGCGGGGGCGGACAGTGCCACGGCCGCGGCGGCGATCAGGGCGGCGGGAGCGGTACGTATCGCGCGCATGCGGTCCTCCGGGTCGCGGCGGGGGCGTGGGCGCGGAGCCGCTCCGCGTCCGGGTCCGGCGCCGTCGGCGCCGGCACCCCCACCGCGTCCGAAGCTAGGTGCGCCAGGGGGGTGCCGCCACCGGTCCCTCCTGGCGCTGCGCCGAACGGGGCACGCGGCCTCCGCCGTCCGGGCGGGTCCGGGCGCTCAGGGGATGCGGACGACCTGGCCCGCGTAGGAGAGGTTGCCGCCGAAGCCGAAGAGGAGGACGGGGGCGCCGGAGGGCAGCTCGCCGCGCTCGACGAGCTTGGCGAGGGCGAGCGGGACGGAGGCGGCGGAGGTGTTGCCGGAGTCGACGACGTCGCGGGCGACGATCGCGTTGACGGCGCCGATCTTCGCCGCGAGGGGCTCGATGATGCGCAGGTTGGCCTGGTGGAGCACGACGCCGGCGAGGTCCTCGGGCGTGATACCGGAGCGGGCGCACGCCTCCCGGGCGAGGGCGGGGAGCTTCTGGGTGGCCCAGCGGTAGACGCTCTGGCCCTCCTGGGCGAAGCGCGGCGGGGTGCCCTCGATGCGGACGGCGTGGCCCATCTCGGGGACCGAGCCCCACAGCACCGGGCCGATGGCGCCGGTGTCGGTCTCGGTGGCCTCGACGATCACGGCGCCGGCGCCGTCGCCGGTGAGGACGCAGGTGGTGCGGTCGGTCCAGTCGGTGATCTCGGTCATCTTGTCGGCGCCGATGACGAGCGCGCGGCGGGCGGAGCCGGCCCGCACGGCGTGGTCGGCGGTGGCGAGCGCGTGGGTGAAGCCGGCGCAGACCACGTTGAGGTCGAGGGTGGCGGGCGAGCCCATGCCGAGGCGGGCGGCGACCCGGGCGGCGGTGTTGGGCGAGCGGTCGATCGCCGTGGAGGTGGCGACGATGACGTAGTCGATGTCGCCCGGAGCGAGGCCGGCGGCGGCCAGCGCCTTGCCGGCGGCGTGCGCGGCGAGCTCGTCGACCGGCTCCTCCGGACCGGCCATGTGCCGCGTGCGGATGCCGACCCGGCTGAGGATCCACTCGTCGCTCGTGTCGACCAGCTCGGCCAGGTCGTGGTTGGTCAGTACCTTGGCGGGCTGGTAGTGCCCGAGCGCGGCGATGCGAGTGCCCGTCATCCCGGGACCCCCTCGATGGTTCGTTCAGCGGCAGGAACCACCCAGTCTTGCCAGCGACTCATGGGTAACAGGTGACGTAAACCACCAAGATTCCCCCTGGTCGCTTGGCCGACCATGACAAGGGGTCAGGCGGCGCACCGGATCGGGCGGGCCTGGCGGGGGTGTCGGAGAATGGCACGGTCAGGGGCAGGAACAGCGGAATCGAAGGCGGCGGGGATGGGACGGGTCACCGAGCGACGGCGGGTCACGCGGATCCGGGGCGGCGCGGTGAGCGCACGGCCGGACACGCTGGTGGCGGAGGAGCCGCTGGAGATCCGGCTGAACGGGCGGCCGATCGCGATCACGATGCGGACGCCGGGCGACGACTTCGCGCTGGCGGCGGGGTTCCTGGTGAGCGAGGGGGTGCTCGCCTCGGCCGCCGACGTGCGGTCGATCGTCTACTGCGCGGGGGCGAAGGAGGACGGCACGAACACGTACAACGTGGTGGACGTGAAGCTCGCGCCCGAGGTCGTCGTCCCCGACATCACGCTGGAGCGGAACGTCTACACGACCTCCTCGTGCGGGCTGTGCGGCAAGGCGAGCCTGGACGCGGTGCGGACGACGGCCCGCTTCCCGATCGCCGACACTCCCCCGGTACGGATCTCCCCGGCGCTGCTCTCGGAGCTGCCGGACCGGCTGCGGGCGGCGCAGAAGGTCTTCGACACGACGGGCGGGCTGCACGCGGCGGCGCTCTTCTCGGAGGACGGCGAGCTGCTCGACGTACGGGAGGACGTGGGCCGGCACAACGCGGTCGACAAGCTGGTCGGGCGGGCGCTGCGGGAGGACCTGCTGCCGCTGGAGCGGGCGGTGCTGCTCGTGTCGGGGCGGGCCTCGTTCGAGCTGGCGCAGAAGGCGGTGATGGCGGGGATCCCGGTGCTCGCCGCGGTGTCCGCGCCGTCCTCGCTGGCGGTCGACCTGGCGGCGGAGACGGGTCTGACGCTGGTCGGCTTCCTGCGCGGGCCGGACATGAACGTGTACGCGGGCGAGCACCGGATCGCGCTCTGAGGCGGGCGGCCGGGCCGTCCCTTCCGGAATCCGATCCGAAATCCGAGGCGGGCGGCCGGGCCGGCTCTTCCGGATCCTCGGGAAAGCGGCCCGGGCCGTCCCTTCCGGATCACGCCGGGCCGGTCCTGGAGGGACGGCCTAGTTCTTCGGCGGATCGATCATCTGGAGGGCCAGGGTCGCCGGGGGCGGGGCGAGGCCGGGGCCGCCGGCCTCCGTCCAGGCGAGGATGTCGTCGAGGCAGTCGTCGTCGAGGCTGAAGCCGATCCAGGCGGCCCGGCCGCCGCGCCGGCGGCCCTCGGTGGAGGGCTGGACGACGACGATGTTGGCCTGGGCGCAAGGGCCGAGACAGTCGCTGGTGCGGACGGCGAGCCTGCCGCCCGAGGCCGCGGCGGCGGCGCGGAGCCGGTCGAGCTGGCCGGCGTGGTCGGTGCCGGGGTTCTTGCGGGGGTCGCCGCAGCAGCAGCCCCGGCAGACGACGAGGGAGCAGGGGCGGGACCCGTACCGTATCGGGACGCGGCTCATCCGTGGCCGTCCAGGGTGATCTCGCGGACGGCGGCGACGGTGCCGAGGCGCGGGAAGTCGAGGTCGACGGAGGCCCGGTGCTCGTCGGCGGTGAGCGCGGTCATGGCGTCCTCCGCGAAGACGAGGTCGTAGCCGTGGTCGGCGGCGGCGCGGGCGGTGGACTCGACGCCGAGGTTGGTGGCGATCCCGGCGAGGACGAGGGTGCGGACGCCGAGGCCGGTGAGCAGCTCGTGCAGGCCGGTGTCCTGGAAGCCGCCGATGGTGCGCTTGACGACGACCGGCTCGCCCGCGCGCAGGAGGTCGGGCACGAGGTCGCTGCCGGGCGGCTGGGCGGGGACGCCGGGCCGCTCGACGCGGAGGTGGACGACGGGCGCGCCGGCGGTGCGGAAGCCGGCGGCGAGCCGGTCGGCGGCGGCGAGGACGTCGGTGCCGGGGCGGGGGGCGAGCGGCAGCGCGACGATCCGCTCCATCAGGTCGACGAGGAGGAGCGCGGTGCGGCCGGGATCGAGTGAGGGCATGGGAGCACGGTAGCCGCCCGGATGATCACCGCGGCGGGGCCGGTGGCGCGATCCGGCCCGGGCCGGGGAGGGAAGCCGGTACGGAGGCGGGGGCGGCGTCCGGGCCGGGGTGGGGCGGGCGCACGGAGGCGGGGGCGGCGTCCGGGCCGGGAAGGGGAACCGGTACGGGCGCGGCGTCCGCGTCGGCGGGGGCGGGCTCCGCGGCTCGCCCGGTCGCCTCCGGGTCGCGGGCGCGGCGCTTGGCGAGGACCGCGCAGACCATGAGCTGCATCTGGTGGAAGAGCATCAGGGGCAGCACGGCGAGGGAGGCGTGGGTGCCGAAGAGGACGCTCGCCATGGGCAGCCCGGCGGCGAGGCTCTTCTTGGACCCGGCGAACTGGATGGCGATCCGGTCGGCCCGGCCGAAGCCGAGCTTCCCGGCCCCGTACCAGGTCAGGGCCAGCATCAGGGCGAGCAGGACGGCCTCGGCGGCGAGCAGCAGGGCGAGCCGGCCGGGGGTCACCAGGTGCCAGATGCCGGCGGCCATGCCCTGGCTGAAAGCGGTGTAGACGACGAGGAGGATCGAGCCCCGGTCGACGTGTCCGAGGACCCTCTTGCGGCGCGTCAGGAATCCCCCGACCCAGCGGCGCAGCGCCTGGCCGAGGAGGAAGGGCACCAGGAGCTGGAGGACGATCTTGAGGAGGGCGTCGGCGGAGAGGCCGCCGGTGCTGCCGCCGAGCAGGGCGGCGGCCAGCAGCGGGGTCAGCACGATGCCGGCGAGCGAGGAGAAGGAGCCGGCGCAGATCGCGGCCGGCACGTTGCCCCGGGCGATCGAGGTGAAGGCGATCGACGACTGGATGGTCGAGGGGACCAGGCAGAGGAAGAGGAAGCCGCCGTACAGCTGGGGGGTGAGGACGGCCGGCACGAGTCCGCGGGCGGCGAGGCCGAGCAGCGGGAAGACGAGGAAGGTGCAGCCGAGGACAGTGAGGTGGAGCCGCCAGTGGCGCACTCCGTCGAGCGCCTCCCGGGTGGAGAGCCGGGCGCCGTACAGGAAGAACAGCAGCGCGACCGCGCCCGTGGCGGCGGACTCGACGGCGGTGGCGGCCGCGCCGGTGGCGGGCAGCAGGGCGGCGAGGCCGACGGTGCCGAGCAGGGCGAGGACGTAGCCGTCGACCGGCAGCCAGGACGGCAGGAGGGGGCGTCGGTTCATGACTCCGCAGGGGGCTGGTGGGGGTCGGTACGCCGTCCCGTCGGGGGCCGGCGCGCCTTCCCATCCTGGTCCACGGCCCCGTCATCGGGAATCCCGTACAGCGCACTGACTGTCATCACGTTCCGCGATAACCTCGGCGCGTGTACGAGCCCACCCAGCTGCGCACCTTCCTCGCCGTCGCCCAGACGCTGAGCTTCACGCGGGCCGCCCGGCGGCTCGGGCTGCGCCAGTCGACGGTCAGCCAGCACGTGCGACGCCTGGAGGAGGCGACCGGGCGGCCGCTCTTCACCCGTGACACCCACAGCGTGGAGCTGACCGAGGACGGTCAGGCGATGCTCGGCTTCGCCCGCACGATCCTCCAGGCGCACGAGCGGGCGGCGGCCTTCTTCACCGGGACGCGGCTGCGCGGCCGGCTGCGGTTCGGCGCCTCGGAGGACTTTGTGGCGACCCGGCTGCCGGAGATCCTGGAGTCCTTCCGGCGCGCCCACCCGGAGGTGGACCTGGAGCTGACCGTCGGCCTCTCGGGGACGCTCCAGGCGCGGCTCGCGGCGGGCCGGCTCGATCTGATCCTGGCCAAACGGGGCGCCGGGGCGGACGGCGAGGGCGGGGTGCCGGTGTGGAGCGACGTCCTGGTGTGGATCGGGGCGCCGGGGCTGCGGCTCGATCCGGAGCGGCCGGTGCCGCTGATCGTCTATCCGCCGCCGGGCATCACCCGGGCGCGGGCGCTGGCGGCCCTGGAGGCGGAGGGCCGGGCGTGGCGGATCGCGTGCACGAGTTCCAGCCTGAGCGCCAACGTGGCGGCGGCCCGCGCGGGGCTCGGCGTGATGGCCCACACGCGCGGCCTGGTGCCGCCCGGACTCGTGCCCGTACCGGCCAGATCGGGCCTGCCGGAGCTGGGCGAGGTCGACTTCGTGCTGCGCACGGGGCGGCGCGGCGGTACGACCCAGGAGGCGGCCGACGCGCTCGCCGAGGCGATCCTGGAGGGCGGCGACGGGCTGCGGCGGCCGGGCTGAGGGGGCCGGCAGGCGGGCGGAGGCGGACCGGGGCGGCGGCGGGACCGGTGCCCGTCGGATACCGGCCGGTCACGGTGGCGTGCCGGGGCGGTACAGATTCGGTGGAGACTTCGCGGCCGGGGGACGTACCGCTCGGTACGCAACGAGCCCGCCATGGCCGCCACTTGCCTCCTCACCTGCCCTGACCTGTGCGAACGGGGAATGTCGCGGCTTGGTGAAGGTCCTGCCGCCGCTGCTCCGGGTGGGGTACGGTCACGGCGCCGCAGCCGTCACAGCGGCCCCTTTCAGCCACCGAGCCGTCGAGGGAGGACCAGGTCCGTGCGCGAGTTCACCGTGCCGCCCGTCGAGGCGGCTCCGCTGAGCGGCGGCCTTGCGGACGCCGTCTTCACCCGCGCCGCCGACACCCCCGGGGCGATCGCCTTCGGGCGCCGGACGGCGGACGGGGCGTGGCAGGACGTGACCTGCGCCCGCTTCCGTGACGAGGTGCTGGCCCTGGCGAAGGGGCTGGTCGCGCACGGTGTCCGGTTCGGCGACCGGGTCGCGATCATGTCCCGTACCCGCTACGAGTGGACGCTCTTCGACTTCGCGCTGTGGACGCTCGGCGCCCAGCCCGTGCCGGTCTACCCGACCTCCTCGGCCGACCAGGTGCACTGGATGCTGTACGACGCCGAGGTCACCGCCTGCGTGGTCGAGCACGAGGACCACGCCATGACCATCGGCTCCGTGGTGGACCGGCTGCCGCGGCTCCAGCGGCTGTGGCAGCTCGACCCCGGCGAGGACGCGGGTCCCGGCGCGGTCGCGGAGCTGACCGCGGCCGGCGAGGGCATCGACGAGGACGTGGTGCACCGGCACCGGCGGGCGGTGACCCCCGAGTCGGTGGCGACGGTCATCTACACCTCGGGCACCACCGGCCGGCCCAAGGGCTGTGTGATCACCCACGCCCACTTCATGTTCGAGACGGACGCCCTGCTCGCCGGCTGGGAGCCGATCTTCCGCTCCCGCCCCGGCGACCAGGCGTCCACCCTGCTCTTCCTGCCGCTCGCCCACGTCTTCGGCCGGATGGTGGAGGTGGCGGCCGTGCGGGGCGGGGTGAAGCTGGGGCACCAGCCGTCGATGACGGCCTCGGCGCTCCTGCCCGACCTGGTGTCGTTCCGGCCGAGTTTCGTCCTCGCCGTGCCGTACGTCTTCGAGAAGATCTTCCACGCGGCGCGGCGCCGGGCCGAGGCGGACGGGCGCGCCGGCGTCTTCGACAAGGCCGTGGACGTGGCCGTGAAGTACGCCGAGGCGCTGGAGCACAAGGCGTTCGGCCTGGGGCCCGGCCCGTCGGCGGCGCTGCGGGTGCAGCACCAGTTCTTCGACAGGACGGTGTACGCCAGGGTGCGCGAGGCGCTCGGCGGCCGGATCCGGTACGCGATGTCGGGCGGCTCGGCGATGGACCGCGCGACCGGGCTGTTCTTCGCGGGCGCCGGCGTCACCGTCTTCGAGGGGTACGGCCTCACGGAGTCGACCGCCGCCGCGACCGCGAACCCGCCCGGCCGGGTCCGGTACGGCACGGTGGGCCGGCCCGTGCCCGGCACGACCGTGCACATCGCGGAGGACGGCGAGGTGTGGGTCCACGGCGGCCAGGTCTTCTCCGGCTACCTCAACGACCCGGGGTCCACCGCCGCCGTGCTGAACGACGGCTGGCTCGCCACCGGCGACCTCGGCTCGCTCGACGCCGAGGGCTATCTGACGATCACCGGGCGGAAGAAGGAGATCCTGGTGACGTCCGGCGGCAAGAGCGTGGCGCCGACCGGCCTGGAGGAGCGGGTCCGGGCGCACCCGCTGATCGCCCAGTGCCTGGTCGTCGGCAACGACCGGCCGTACATCGCGGCGCTGGTCACCCTGGACCAGGAGGCGGTGGACCACTGGCTGGCCATCCAGGGCCGGCCTCCTCTCTCCGCCGCCGAGCTGGTCCGCGATCCCGACCTGGAGACGGAGATCCGGCGCGGGGTGGTGGCGGCGAACACCCTGGTCTCGCAGGCGGAGTCGATCCGCACCTTCCGCATCCTCGCCCACCCCTTCAGCGAGGAGCACGGGCTCCTCACCCCGTCGCTCAAGCTGAAGCGGAAGGCGATCGAGCGGGCGTACGCGGCGGAGGTCGAGGCGCTGTACGGATGACGGGAGCCGGCGGGACGGACCGGCCGGGCGGGCCCGGCGGCCCGCGGGCCCGCGCGGAACACGGAACGCGGGCCGTGGACCGCGGACCGTGGCGCGGTCGCCGGAATGATGCGGGGCGGGTGATCGTTGGACCGCAGGGGCGGGCGCTCGCGCGCCCGCCGACGACCACGACGACGTAAGGATCCATCCCACGTGAGCACGGACAACAAGGTCCCCTCGGTCATCCTGAACAACGGCGTGGCGATGCCGCAGCTCGGCTTCGGTGTCTGGCAGGTGCCGGACGACGAGGCCGCGAAGGCCGTGGCCACCGCCCTGGAGGCCGGGTACCGCTCCATCGACACGGCGGCGATCTACGAGAACGAGCGGGGCACCGGCGAGGCCGTCGCCGCCTCCGGGATCCCCCGCGAGGAGCTCTTCGTCACGACCAAGCTGTGGAACAGCGAGCAGGGCCACGACTCCGCCCTGCGCGCCTTCGACGCCTCCCTGGAGCGCCTCGGCCTCGACTACGTCGACCTGTACCTGATCCACTGGCCGGTCCCGGCCAAGGACACGTACGTCGACACCTACCGGGCCTTCGAGAAGATCCTCTCCGACGGCCGCGCCAAGGCGATCGGCGTCTCCAACTTCCTCCCCGAGCACCTGGAGCGGCTGACGGCCGAGACCTCCGTGGTGCCCGCGGTCAACCAGATCGAGCTGCACCCGCAGCTGGCGCAGGCCGAGTCCCGCGCCCTGCACGCCCGTCTCGGCGTCGCGACCGAGGCGTGGTCGCCGCTCGGCCAGGGCCGGGGGCTGCTCGACGTCCCGGCGCTCGTCGCCATCGCCCGCAAGCACGAGCGCACCCCCGCGCAGGTCGTGCTCCGCTGGCACCTCCAGCTGGGCAACGTGGTCATCCCGAAGTCGGTGACCCCGTCCCGGATCCGCGAGAACATCGAGGTCTTCGACTTCGAGCTGGACGCGGAGGACATGGCCGCGATCGCCGCGCTGGACGAGGGCCGGCGCCTGGGCCCGAACCCGGCGCAGTTCAACATGGCCTGAGGCGCCCGGTGACGGGGACGGTGGACGGGGGCCCGGCCCCCGTCCAGGACGGGCTGTACCAGGTGCGGAACGTGGGCAGCGGGCTCGTCCTGGAGGTGTACGCGGGTTCGCGGCGGGGCGGTGCCAAGGTGCAGCAGGGCGCCGCGACGGACGCCCCGGGGCAGCGCTGGCAGGTGTCCGCCGTGCCGAACGGCGGCGGGCTGTACCACCTGGTCAACGCGGCCAGCGGGAAGCGGCTCGACGTGGTGAACGCCTCCACGGAGCCGGGCGCGCTCGTCCAGCAGTGGCGGGCGAACAACTTCGGCGCCCAGGAGTGGATCATCGAGCAGGACGTCCAGGCACCCGGCACGGTCACGCTGGTGAGCTTCGTCAGCGGGCTGCTGCTGGAGGTGGCGGACGGGTCGGCCGCCGAGGGCGCCGACATCCGCCAGGGGGAGGACACCGACTCTCCGTTCCAGTGGTGGCGGCTGGAGCCGGTGTCCTCCTGAGGCACGGGCGGCGGCCCGCGCGGTTCAGCCCTTGCGGGCGGTGTGGACCGTGTGGGCCGTCAGGTGGAAGAGGTCCGTCCGGCGGTGCAGGGACTGCTCGTCGGACGGGTCGAGGAGCCGGTCGAGGGTCGTGCGGTCCTCGGCGCCCAGCCGGTCGCCGAAGCCTTCGCGGAGCCGTCCGAAGTGGCTGACGGCGAGCTCGCGGACGACCTGCGGGACGGGCGCCGGCACGTCGACGAGGAAGGTGCGGGTGCCGGCCGGGGTGAGGCCGGCGGAGACGAACAGGGCGCGCCAGTCGTCCGGTTCGTGTGTGGCGCCGGGCAGCTCGGAGCGCATCCGGGCGAACCAGTCGGCGTGCTCGGCGTCGAAGCGGGCCTCCAGGCCGGGGCGGCCGATGCCGATGTCCCGGGGCAGGTGACGGGGGGTCAGCCCGCCCTCGACGAGGGCGACGAGGCCGCCGGGGCGCAGCACCTCGGCGAACTCCGCGAGCGCGGCCCGCTGGTCGCCGATGTGGTGCAGCGAGTTGCCGGCCCACAGGAGGTCGGCCTCGCCCAACGTGCCGGTGTCCGCCGGGAGTTCCGCGCGCAGGGTGGTGACCCGGGCGCCGAGCCCCTGAGCCTCGGCGCGGGTGCGGGCGCGCTCCAGGAGCTCCGGGGTCGCGTCGACGGCGACGGTCTCTGCGTACGGGAACGCCTCGGCGAGGAGCGTGGTGATGACGCCCGGGCCGCTGCCGATGTCGAGCAGGCGGCGCACTCCGCTCGCCGGGACGAGGGTGCCGAGCCAGGCGGCGGCCTCGCGGTAGGCGGTGCCGGCGACCTCGGCCTGGCGCTCCAGGAGCGGGGCGAGCCGGCCCCAGTCCAGCTCGTCGCCGTGGGCGTGGCTGTGGGAGTGGTCGTGGGAGTGGCCGTGCGCCGGGCCGTGGGAGTGGCCGCCGCCGGCCGCGTGGCCCGCGGGGCAGGCGTGGCCCGGGCCGTGGTCGTGGACGGGCGGGGCGGAGGCTTCGCGATGCTGGGTCATGGGACCAGCGTGCGCAGGACCCCCCGGAAACGCGAGAAAAGTTGCCGGTACGGCAAACGGGCGTCAGGCTCCCGCCCGGTGCTCCTGCGGGCTGAGGCCCCGCACCCGCTTGAAGGCGGCGCTGAGGGCGAAGGCACTGCCGTAGCCGACCCGGCGGGCAACGGACTCCAGGGTGGAGTCGCCGCCCCGCAGCAGGTCGGCGGCGACCGCGAGCCGCCAGTCGGTCAGGTACGTCATCGGGGGCTCCCCCACCAGCTCGGTGAAGCGGCGGGCCAGCGCGGCCCGGGACACTCCGGTCTTCGCGGCGAGGCCGGCGACGGTCCACGGGTGGCCGGGGTCGTCGTGGAGGAGCCGCAGGGCGCGGCCGACGACCGGGTCGCCCATCGCCCGGTACCAGGCGGGCGGCTCGGCGCCGGGGCGGGCGAACCAGGCGCGGACGGCGGCGATGAGGAGCAGGTCGAGGACGCGGTCGAGGACGGCGCTCTGGCCCGGTTCGTCGCGGGCGATCTCCTCCTCCAGGAAGGGCATCAGCGGGCAGCGCCAGAGCTCGGCGGGGAGGTGCGCCACGGTCGGCAGGGCGTCGAGCAGCCGCCGGCCGACCTCGCCGTCCATCTGGTAGGTGCCGACGAGCACGGTGGTGCCGCCGTCGAGGGCGTTGCCCCAGGTCCGCACGCCCAGGCTCATGGCCTCGGCGAGCGGTTCGCCGGACAGGGTCGCGCACGCGCCGCCGGGTCCGACGCGGGCGAAGGGCGGACGCTCCGGGGCGTCGGCGACGGTGTACGGCTCCGGGCCGCGCACGACGGCGATGTCGCCGGGCCGCAGGGTCACGGGGTCGCCGGAGGCCGGCACGATCCACGCCTCGCCGTCGGTGACGCACATCAGGCAGAGCGGGGCCCCGTCCTCGATCCGTACGGACCACGGGGGTTCCATCACCATCCGCAGGAGGAAGGCGCCCTTGGCGCGGGGCCCGTCGAGCAGTCCGGCGAGAGCGTCCATGGCCCGCAAGCGTAGTGCCGCCCGGGCGGGAGCCGGCGGGAACGCCCGGAGGGGCCTCCGGGGCCTGGACGCACGCGTATGCGGCCGAGGCTCTGGAGCATGGGCGCGGGGGCGGCGGGGCGGGAGTCTGGAGACGTCACGAAGGACGTGGCGAGGAGCGGCGAGGAGTCGGCCATGACGGTCCGTACGGTGCTGGTGACGAGTGCGACGGGGAAGACCGGGCGCAAGGTGGCGGAGCGGCTCGCGGCGCGCGGGCTGACGGTACGGGAGGGCTCGCGGTCCGGCCCGGTCCCGTTCGACTGGGAGGACCCGGAGGGCTGGGCGGCGGCGCTCCGGGGCACGGACGCGGCGTACGTGAACTACTACCCGGACCTGGCGGCGCCGGGCGCGGTGGCGGCGATGACGGCGTTCGGGGCGGCGGCGGCCGGGGCGGGGGTGCGGCGGCTGACGCTGCTGTCGGGGCGCGGCGAGCCGCTGGCCGCGGCGGCGGAGGACGCGCTGCGGGAGGCGGCGGGCGGGGTCGAACTGACCCTGGTCCGGGCGTCGTTCTTCGCGCAGAACTTCACCGAGGGGCTGCTCGCGGAGGGGGTCGCGGCCGGTGAGCTGGTCTTCCCGGCCGGTGACACCCGGGAGCCGTTCGTGGACGTGGCGGACCTCGCGGACGTGGTGGTGGAGACGCTGCTGTCGGACGCCCACGCCGGCCTCGTCCACGAGCTGACCGGTCCGCGGGGCCTGACCTTCGCCGAGGTGGCGGCCGAGCTCTCCCGGTCCTCGGGGCGGCCGGTGACGTACACGGCGGTGCCGGCGGGGGCGTACGCGGAGCTGCTGGCCGGTCTCGGTCTCCCCCGGCCGGAGGCGGAGTGGCTGGCGGACCTCTTCGCGACGCTGCTCGACGGGCACAACGCGGAGCCGACGGACGGCGTGAAGCGGGTCCTGGGACGCGAGCCCCGCTCCTTCGCCCGGTTCCTGGCGGAGGGCTAGGCCCTGTCCGGAAGGTCCTGCCCGGCGCGCGGCGGCCCCGGGACGAAAATCCCGGGGCTTCGTCCGGCCCGGCTGTTAGCCTGGGCGTATGGGTGCGTTCTCCTACTACTTCCTCTGATTCCGGGTGCCGGCCCGGCCGCCGTCGCGGCCGTCCGCCGGTTTCGTGTGCCCTGATTCCACGAACCCACCAGAGGAACACCCATGCGCGAACGCGCTCAGCTCTCCCTCCGCCATGTCGGCGTCGCCTTCGGGGACCGCCGTGTCCTCGACCAGGTCTCGTTCACCGTCCGCCCCGGCGAGAAGGCCGTGGTCGTCGGCGAGAACGGCTCCGGCAAGTCCACCCTGCTCCGGCTGCTCGACGGCGGACTGGTCCCCGACGAGGGGGAGGTCCTGGTCCGCTTCCCGGGCTCCGTCGCCCGGCTGGCCCAGACGCTGCCGGAGACGTATCCGGTCGGCCCGGACGACACCGTCCGGCACGCCGTCGATCTCGCCCTCGCCGGACTCCGCGCCCTCGAAGCCGAGTTGAGGGAGGCGGAGGCGGAACTCGGCACGGCGGGGCCGGAGGAGCTCGCCGCGTACGGCGAACTCCTCGACCGCTTCGAGGAGCGCGGCGGCTACCGCGCCGACGCCGAGGTCGCCGCCGCCCTGGACGCGCTCGGCCTGGGGCACGTCACCGCCGACCGGCCGCTCGCCACCCTGTCCGGCGGCGAGCAGGCGCGGCTCGCGCTGGCCTGTGTGCTCTCCTCCGGCGCCGAGCTCCTGCTGCTCGACGAGCCGACCAACCACCTCGACCGCGACGCCGTCGACTGGCTGCGGGCACGGCTGGCCGCGCACCGGGGCACCGCGCTCGTCGTCACCCACGACCGGGCCTTCCTCACCGGCTTCGCCACGACGGTCCTGGAGGTCGACCGGGACCGTCGGACCGTGGTGCGGTACGGGGACGGCTGGGCCGGCTACCGGTCGGCGAAGGCCGCCGAGCGCCGTCGCCGGACGCAGGAGCACCTGGAGTGGCGGGAGGAGGTCACCCGTACCGAGGAGCTGGTCGCGGCGGCGGGGCAGCGGCTCGCGGTGACCGGCAAGGACCCGCGCCAGGGCTTCGGCAAGCACCGCCGCTCCAGCGAGAACAAGCTCTCCGGGCAGGTGCGGACGGCCCGCCGCAGGCTGGAGGAGCTGCTGCGGGAGCCGGTGGCCGCGCCTCCGGACCCGCTGCGCTTCGGCGGGCGGTTCGCCGGGGACGGGGCGGAACCGCCCGAGGGCCCGCTCGTGGAGCTGGCGGGCGTGGTCGTGGGCGACCGGCTCGCCGTGGACGGGCTGCGGATCGGGGCCGGGGAGCGGCTGCTGGTCTCGGGACCCAACGGGGCCGGGAAGACGACCCTGTTGCGGGTGCTCGCCGGTGAACTCGCCCCGGACGCCGGGGTGGTGCGCCGCAGCGGCCGGGTCGGTCACCTCGCTCAGGAGCTGCCGCACTCCCCCACCCGCCGGACGGCCCTCGCCGTCTGGGCGCAGGGGCGGCCGGGGCTTCCCGAGGAGCACGCCGGGGAGCTGCTGGCGCTGGGGCTGCTGCGGGAGGAGGACCTGGCGGTGCCGGTGGCCGCGCTCTCCGCGGGGCAGCGGCGCCGGCTCGAACTCGCCCTGCTGGTCTCCCGTCCGGCCGACCTGCTGGTCCTGGACGAGCCCACGAACCACCTCGCGCCCGCGCTGGTGGAGGAGCTGGAGGAGGCGGTCGCCGCGTTCCCCGGCGCGGTGGTCGCGGTCTCCCACGACCGCGCGTTCCGCGCCCGCTTCGCCGGCCGCCGGCTCGAACTGGCGGGGGGCCGGGTGGCCTCCTAGGCCGTTTCCTTCGGGTCGCGCCGGACAGGTCTCAGGAGACCTGGAGGGTGCCGGGCCTGGTGTAGGCCGCGAGGCGGTACTCGGGGGACGGGCGGGGGCGGTCCTGGTCCGGGAGGGCCGCCAGGGCCGTCGCGAGGGCGTCGGTGGTGGCCGGGTCGCCGCGGAACCAGGAGGCGTAGTAGCCGGCGCGGAGCCGGCGGGCGGTGGCCTCCGGGGTGGCGCCCTGGCCGTGGCCGGTGAAGGCCGTGGCGCCGGCCGGGAGGAGGCCGTGGGCGGCGGCGAGGGCGTCGACGCGCCCCGTGCCGTCGTGGGCGGCTGCGGCCGCCCGGTGCGGCCGCAGCAGGGCGTCGATGTCGCTGCCGACGTCGTGGGCGGCGTCCTTGTCGACGGTGACGGCGAGGACGCCGCCGGGGCGCAGCACCCGGGCGGCCTCGGCGACGATCTCCTCGGTGAAGGGCACCAGATGGAGCAGCCACACGGCGCAGACCGCGTCGAGGCCGCCGTCGGGGAAGGGCAGCCGGCGGGCGTCGGCGCGGACCACCCGGCCGGGGAGCCGCCGCCCCGCGGCCCGGAGCATCGCGTGGGCGGCGTCGGCCCCGAGGACGCGCAGGCCGGGCCGGGCGATCCGCTCGGTGACGAGGCCGGTGCCGCAGGCGAGGTCGAGGAGGGTGCGGGTGCCGGGCGGCAGGAGCCGCAGCACGGCGCCGGCCGCCGCCTCGGCCCGCGGTACGCCGCCGCGGGTCTCGTCGTAGTGGGCCGCCTCGGTCTCGTAGTCGAGCAGGGTGTCCGCCATGCCGGGGATCGTACGGCCCCCGGCGGGGCGGACGGGGCGTCAGCGGGCGCCGTGGCCGGGGGCGATGCTCTCGACGCGCTCGGCGAGGGCGAAGTCCTTGTCGGTGACGGCGCCGCCGGCGGAGTGGGTGTGCACGGACAGCGCCACCGAGTCGTAACCGAGCGTCAGGTCCGAGTGGTGGTCCAGCTCCTGCTGGATCTGGGCGACGTGGACGACGAGGGCGGTGGCGGCGAAGTGGTCGGCGAGCCGGTAGGAGCGGACGAGGCGCGCGTCCTCGACGGACCAGCCGGGGAGCTCCCGCAGTCGGTCCTCGATCTCCTTCTGCGACAGCGGCTGCGTGGGCACGGGGGTGCTCCCTCCGGTCGGTGGTGCGCTGGCGGGGTAAGGGGTGCTGATGTGACCCCGGGGGAACGTACCCGGGTCACCCCTCTGGGATACCGTCTGCGCATGACAACAGTCGTGAGCGACACGGGGGTGGGGGCGCTGCTGCGCGGCTGGCGCGAGCGCCGGCGGATGAGTCAGCTGGAGCTGGCGTTGCGCGCGGACTCCTCGGCGCGGCACATCTCCTTCGTCGAGACGGGCCGGTCGCGGCCGAGCGAGGAGATGATCCTCAAGCTCGCCGAGCACCTGGACGTGCCGGTGCGGGACCGCAACGCGCTCCTCCTGGCGGGGGGTTACGCACCCCGGTACGCGGAGTCGACGCTCGACGCGCCGGAGCTGGAGACGCTGCGGGAGGGCATCGACCGGCTGCTCCAGGGGTACGACCCGTATCCGGCGCTGGTGGTGGACGGCTCGTACACGGTGGTCGCGGCCAACCGGGCGATCGGGCTGCTCATCGCGGGGCTGCCGGAGCATCTGCTGACGCCGCCGATGAACGTCATGCGGATCACCCTGCACCCGGAGGGGCTGGCGCCCCGGATCCGCAATCTGCGGGAGTGGCGGGGGCATCTGCTGGCGCAGATGGAGCGTCAGATCGCCTACGCCCGTTCGGACGCGCTGCGCGCGGTGTACGAGGAGGTGGCGGCGTATCCGCTGCCGGAGGCGCACCCGGGCGACGCGGAGGACCCGGAGCCGTTCCCGTACTTCGCGCTGCCGCTGCAGATCGAGCACGACGGGCGGGTGCTGTCCTTCGTGTCGTCGATCTCGACCTTCAACACGCCGATGGACGTGACCGTCGCCGAGCTGGCCATCGAGACGATGCTCCCGGCCGACCCGGCGACGGTGGAGTACCTGCGGTCCCTCAGCGGGTAGAGGCGCGCAGGGAGGCCCACTGGAGGAAGGCGAAGCCGGCGACGGTCCCGGCCTGCATGGGGGTCCAGAAGAGACCGGCGGTGGTGGGCTCCAGCCAGACGACGAGGGCGACCAGGCTGAGGACGGCCCACAGCACGTTGGCGTCCACGACCAGCTTGACGCCGAGCACGGGGGGCTGCGGGCGGCTGGCCAGCCAGGCCACTCCGGCGGCGAAGGCGGTGAGGAAGACGCCGAGGCCGAGGAGCAGTTTGCTGTTCACGCCGAGGAGTTCGCCGAGGGGGCCGGAGGCGACGACGTAGGCGAGGCCGTTGCCTCCGGTGACGACGGCGTCGAGGGCGAGGAACCGCCGGACCATGGACTGCGGCTGGGTGGTGCGGGAGAGACCGGCGAGCAGGGCCTGGGACATGACGGATCACCCTCCTGAAGGGGGTCGTTCGTACGGTGGGACCCGGCGCCCGGACGGAGTGCGCCGCCCGGGTTCCGGTGGTTCAGAGCTTGCCTCCGGGGGTGGGCGCGGGTCGATTACCTGGGAGGTCATGCCGGGCCGGCGGTGTGCTCGGCGCGGGGCGGGACGCGGCGGCGGGACGCCCGTACGCGCAGGTCGGCGCGGGTCCGGGCGGCGGCGGGCGCGGGGCACGGCGGGTGGGGGGCGCGGGCCCGGCGGGGCGTCGGCGGGCGGCCGCGCGGTGGCCGATGCGGGCGCGGAGGCGGATGGCGCCGGCGTCGGTCCGGCCGGCGGGCGGGACGGCGGCGGCCCGGCCGTCGACGGCTCCGGCGCCGCAGCGGTGGCCGTGCGGGGCGTCGGCGCCGGACGGGACGGCCGTGTCGGCCGGTAGGTCGAGGTCGTCCGGTCGGACTCGTACGCCCGGACGGGCGGGCGCGGACCGGATTCTCCGGCGGCCGGAGGGATCCGGCCGCCCGGCGCGGAGACCGGGCGGCCGGCGGCTCAGCGGACCGGGGGTTCCCTGCGCGGCCGCGGTCCCGCCGGGGCGGGCGCGGGCTCGGCGGCCGGCGCGGGCGCCGGTTCGGACGGGTGGTCGGCGGCACGGCGGCCGCGGGCGGCCTCGGCGCGCAGCAGGGCCTGGAGGACGGCGTACGGGTCGGACGGCATGACGGTGCTCCTCGCGGGTGCGGGGTGGGCGGGACGGGGCTGCTGGAGGCGGGGCCTGTCAGCAGCGCATCACCACCCGCCGGTGCGGCGGCGAGCACGGGGCGGGGACGGGTGCCGGGGCGGCGCGCCGCGGGGCGCGGCGGGCCGGGCGGGGGCGCGGGGGCGGTGGGACGGGGCGGACGCGGGTCCGTCGGTGGCGGGTGCGGCCGGGGAGGCCGGCCTCGGCGGGACCGGGGTCGTACGTCTCGCCGACGGGCTCCGGGGCGACGGGCGCGCCGGCCGGCCGGGGTTCCGGGCCGGGGCCGGGCGCGGCCGCGGCGGGGCCGAGGGCGGCGAGGGCGGCGAGGACGAGCAGGGCTCCGCAGAGCAGTCGGAGGAGCCTCCGGACGCGCGCCGGACGGCCCGCCGGGGCGGCGGGCGCGTGGTGCGGCCGGAGCGGGTGGGCCGGCCGGAGTGCGGGGCTCACGGTGATCCGTACTGCCCCGCCGGGCCGGCCGGCGCTCCGCCGGGACGGGAGAACCGCCCTCCTGGACTACGCCCCCTGCCCCGGATTCACCGTCCCGGCCGCCCCGGCCGCCGGGGCGGCGGCGGGCCTGCGGACCGCCGTCCGGGCGTGGACGGGAGGAGCGCGGCCGACGACGGCGGACACCCCTCCGGATCAGTGGTTCTTGTCCGGCACGACCGGCCCTTCCGCCGGGAGAGCCGGTTCCGCGTCCGCCGCGGACGGGGAGTTCTCCGGGGTCGCATCCGGGCGCTCCAGTGGCACCTGCGGGCCGTCGCTCTCCCGCAGCCAGCGGCGCAACACCCGGTGCACCCGCTCCGCGCCCACCAGTTCCTCGCCCTCCGCGACCGGCGGCGACAGCTCCGGCGGGGAGAGCAGGAAGGGGTGCGCCTGCTCCCCGCCGAGACCGCCGTGCGAGCCGATCTGCTCCTCGAAGGCGTGCACGGCGCCGGTCGCCGGGTCGTACATCGAATTGACCATCACGTCGGCGACGTGCGGGAAGCCGTTCGTGCGCCGGACCGCGTCGGCCGCCCCCCGGCCGAACACCGCCAGCGGCCCGTCGTCGGCCAGCTCCGCCACCGGTACCTCCACCCCGTCCCGCGCGAGCACCACCGCGCCGTGCTCGGCGCTCGCCACCAGCAGGAACCCGATGCCCTGATGCTGCGCGAGGGTCCGCAGCAGCGCCGGATGGCGCCGGTCGATCTCCTCCTTCGTCATCCGGTGCGGCACGTCGGGGAAGGAGACCAGGCCCAGGTTGCCCGAGGCGAGGACGACGGGCTCGGACGGCCGGGCCGGCAGCTCCCGCTCCGCCTCCTCGCCCGTCTCCACCGGCCGGTGCAGGGCGTTGCGCAGCGCGTCCCTGGCGGCGTCGCGGGCCTCCGCGCCGCTGCGCGTCCGGCCGACCCGGCGCGACACCGGCAGCCCGCAGCCGGCCCGGACCAGGTCCTTCAGCGTGAGCCCGTACGCTCCCTCGAAGGTGTCGCCCGGGCTCTGCCCGTGGTCGGAGAGGAGCACGATCCGGTACGGCCGGGGGGCGTGCTCGGCGACCCGGGCGACCAGCGCGACGGAACGGTCGAGCCGGCGCAGCACCTGGTCGGTGTCGCGGCCCTGCGGCCCCGAGTGGTGGGCCACCTCGTCGTACGCCACGAGGTCCGCGTAGACGGCGGTCCGGCCCGCGAGCATGTCGCCCATGACCGCGGCGACCACCACGTCCCGCTCGATCACCGTCGCGAAGGCGCGGACGAAGGGGTACGTGCCGCCGCGCCGGATCCGGGGCCGCTCGCGGCGCAGCCGGGCGCGGGTCGACTGGGCGGTCTCGCGGACGACCTCGCTGACGAAGGAGCCGGCGGTGCGGACCGCGTTGGCCGGGTCGGAGAAGTACGCGAAGTAGCCGGCCCGCGAGCGGTTCCGGCTGCCGCGCCGTGCCGCCACCGTCAGCACCAGCGCCACCTGGTCGGCGCCGCCGCTGAACAGGTTGCCCCGGGAGGCGCCGTCCAGGGTGAGCAGCCCGCCGTCGCCGGTGCGGCGGACCGCCCGGCGCTGGAGCTCGACCGCGCTCGCCGGCCGGTTCGACACCATGAGGCGGCCGGTGTCCTTCTCGTACCAGCGGAAGGCCGGCACGTCCTCGTTGGTGCCGTGCAGGATGCCGAGCTGGCTGGCGCCCGTCTGGCTCGACCAGTCCGTCCGCCACGGGGTGAGCCGGTGGCCCGTCTCCAGCCAGCCCTCCACCGTCGGCATCAGCCCGTCGGCGACGGCGGACCGCAGCACCTCGTGACCGACGCCGTCGAGCTGGAGGAAGACCGTGCCGGGCGGGGGCGCCGGGACGGTCCGCGGGTCGCGGGGGCGGGTGCGGCCGGTCAGCCGGTAGAGCCGGCGGCGGTACGCGTCGTCGTCCCGGACGGCGAGCGCGGTGGAGGTCGCGGAGGCGACGGCGGACATGACGGCGGCGACGACGACCGCGGTCTCCGGGTCGGCTGCCCCGCGCCCGTCCGGGATCAGCCAGAGGGCGACGAGCAGCAGCGAGCCGTTCAGGAAGAAGACGAGCGTCCCGAGGACGAGCGCCGGGACGAGGAGCAGCGCCCGGACCACCAGGGGCCAGACGAGCGCGGTGAGCAGGCCGAAGGCGCCGGCCGCCCACGCGGCGGTGAGGGCCGTCCGGGTGAGGCTGTCGCCGTCGGCGGACTGCAGCTGGAAGTCGGGGAGCAGGCCGGCGAGCGCGAGCAGCGTGATCGTCGACACGGCCCAGACGGTGAGCACGCGTACGGCCGTCCGGCCCGTGGTGCGCCAGCGGTCGGCGCCGCCGCCCCTTCGCCCCTCACCCACCCCTGCACCTTTCACCCAAACGTCCCCCTACCCTGACACACCTACCCACGCGAGGCGTGCACGGCCACATCGGGGGGGAGGGCGGGGCGGGGCGGCGGGCCCGGGGTCAGGTGCCGTCGTAGCCGGCGGTCGGCATGGACAGCCGCCGGTGGACCGCCGCCCGGGCGGCGGAGTCGTAGGCGGGCGGCCGGACGTCGGCCGTCTCCACCCGGACGCCCCGGCGGGCGCACTCCGCGCGGAAGCCGGGGACCGAGGTCAGCGCGCGGGCCAGGACGTGCTCGTTGGCGGCGACGAAGAGGTCGACCTCGCCCGACTCGACGTCGGCCCAGAGTTCGTCGTGGTCCGGGCGGACGCCGTAGCAGAGGAGCTGGCGGGCGAGGACGTACCCCCGTTCGACGGCCCAGCGGGCGCACGCCGCGTGCTGGCCGCGCGTGTCGACGAGAAAGGGGTCGGAATCGAGTTCTTCGAGCGGGGTGAGGCTGGCGATCGCCGCGACCCGGACGTCGTTCATGCGCCGACACTACTGCCCTGCGGTGCCGCACGGGAGGGCCGCCGGGCCTCTACTCTCGATGGGGAGCGCGCAGGGCGAGGGAAGGGCGGCATGCCGGTGGAGGTCACCTGGTGGGGGCACGCGACCTGCACGGTCGAGGACTCCGGGGTCCGGTTCCTCACCGACCCGCTGTTCGCCCGGCGTCTCGCGCATCTGCGGCGCCGCCGCGGCGCCCCGCCGCCGCCCGAGGCGGCCGTGGCGGAGGCGGTCCTCGTCTCGCACCTGCACTCCGACCACCTGCACCTGCCGTCGCTGGCCCGGCTCGCGCCGGGGACGCGGCTGCTGGTGCCGCGCGGCGCGCCGGACGCCGTGCCGGGTCTGCGTCGGCTGGCCGCGGCGGGGCTGCGGCTGACGGAGGTGGCGGCCGGGGACGAGGTGACGGTGGAGGGCGTGACGGTCCGGGCGGTGCCGGCGCTGCACGACGGCCGGCGGCTGCCGTTCGGCCCGCACCGCTCCCCCGCGCTCGGGTACGTCGTCGAGGGCGAGGCGCGGACGTACTTCGCCGGGGACACCGGCCTGTTCGACGGCATGGCGGAGGCGGTCGGGCCGGTGGACGTGGCGCTGCTGCCGGTCGGCGGCTGGGGCCCCTTCCTGGGGCACGGACACCTCGACGCGGGGCGCGCGGCGCAGGCGCTGGCGGCGCTCTCCCCGGCGGCGGCGGTGCCGGTGCACTACGGCACGTACTGGCCGATCGGCCTCGACGGGGTCCGGCCGCACGAGTTCCACGCGCCGGGCGACGAGTTCGTGCGGCTGGCGGCCCGGCTCGCCCCGAAGGTGACGGTGCACCGGCTGGGGCACGGCGAGCGGGTGCGGCCGGAGGTCGCCCGGTGACCGGTGGACTGCTCGCCGCCGTGGGGGACCTGCCACCGGAGTCCACGCAGCAGGCGGTCGGCTATCCGTCGCTGTTCCTGCTGGTGGCGCTGGGCGCGCTGGTGCCGGTGGTGCCGACGGGGGCGATCGTCAGCTCGGCGGCGGTGGTGGCCTTCCACCAGTCGTCGCCCTTCTCGCTGCTGGTCGTCTTCCTGCTGGCCTCGGCGGCGGCGTTCCTCGGCGACCTGGCGCTGTACTGGCTGGGGCAGCGGGGCGTCCGGTCGAGGAACGGCTCCCGCTGGCTGGGGGCCCTGCGCTCCCGGGTGACGCCGGACCGGCTGGCGCACGCGCAGGAGCGGCTGGACACCCATCAGGTGTCGGTCCTGGTGCTGTCCCGGCTGGTCCCGGCGGGCCGGATCCCGGTGATGCTGGCCTGTCTGCTCGCCCGCATGCCGTTGCGCCGCTTCGCCCGCGGCGACGCGGCGGCCTGTCTGGCCTGGGCGGCGACGTACCAGCTGATCGGCATCCTGGGCGGCTCGCTCTTCCCCGAGCCGTGGCAGGGCGTGGTGGCGGCGGTGGGGCTGACGCTGCTGATCAGCGCCGTGCCGGCCGGGTGGCGGCGGATCCGCGGCGACCGGGGCGGCCGGGGCCGCGCGCTACGGCACGAGGACGCGTGAGCCGCCGACCGGCAGGTCCCACAGGTGCTCGCGGGGCAGCCCGGCGCGCTCCCAGGCGGCCCGGACGCGGGTGAGGGGTTCGAGGACGGGCTCGGAGGAGAGGACGAAGGTGGCCCAGTGCATGGGGGCCATCCGGCGGGCGCCCAGGTCCTGGTGGGCGCGGACCGCCTCCTCCGGGTCGGTGTGGACGTCGCGGAGCCACCAGCGGGGGTCGTAGGCGCCGATGGGGAGGAGCGCCAGGTCGATGCCGGGGTGGCGGCGGCCGATCTCGGCGAACCAGTGGCCGTATCCGGTGTCGCCGGCGAAGTAGACGCGGTGGCCGGCGGCGTCGGTGAGCACCCAGCCGCCCCACAGGGAGCGGCAGGTGTCCAGGAGGGTCCGCTTGGACCAGTGGTGGGCGGGGACGAAGTCGAAGCGGACGCCGTCGAGTTCGGCCGCCTCCCACCAGTCGAGCTCGGTGACGCGGGTGAAGCCGCGGCGGAGGAACCAGCGGCCGAGTCCGGCGGGGACGAGGACGGGGGTGGCGCGCGGGAGGCGCCGGAGGGTGGGGGCGTCGAGGTGGTCGAAGTGGTTGTGGCTGATGACGACCGCGTCGACCGGCGGCAGGTCCTCCCAGCGGACGCCGACGGGGGTGAGCCGGGCGGGCGTGCCGAGGATGCGGCGGGACCAGACCGGGTCGGTGAGGACGGTGAGGCCGCCGACGCGGACGATCCAGCTGGCGTGTCCGGCCCAGGTGACGGCGACGGTGCCGGGTCCCGCGGGCGGCAGCGGGCCGGGCTCGAACGGCAGCCGTGGGGCGTCCCGCAGCCCCTCGGGCCGGGGGCGCACGGCGCCTTCGCGGGCGAGCCGGGCGAGGGCGCGGACGCCGGGCAGGGGCGCGGTGAGCCGGCCGGCGAAGGTGCGGGGCCAGTCGGGGCGGAGCCGGCCGAGCGGCTGGAGGACGGAGGTGGGGAGCGCGGCGGGCGCGGCCCGCCGCGGGACCTCGGTGCCCGGGGCGGGGCGGGCCGTCCGTTCGGTCATCTGCGGGCTCCGTTCTGCGCGGGGGGATCCGCGGGGGGCCGCGGGGCGGGCTGCGCGAGTTCGCCGAGGGTGGCGGAGAGCTCGGCCAGGGCCCGTACCGCCTGCGGGAGGTGCTCGGGTTCGCGGGAGGCGAGCGTCTCGGCGCGTTCAGGCGGGCCGTCGCCCAGCAGGGGGCCGGTGTCGAGGCGGACGCGGAGGGCGCCGAGTTCGTCGCCGAAGCGGTGGCCGCCGGGGACGGGCCGGCCGAGGCGGGCGGTGAGGTACTGCTCCAGTTCCAGGGAGTCGGTGACGCCGCGGCCGGCGAGTCCGGGGCGGAGCGGTCCGAGGTCGGCGTAGAGGTGGCGGCCGGCCTGCGGGGGCCGGGCGAGGGCTCCGGCGGCGACGACGGCGTGGTGGGCGGCGGCGGCGAGCCGGCCGTGGACGGCGGCGGCGCGCAGGGCCGGTACGGAGACGTCCTCGGGTTCGTCGAGGGCGTGGGCGACGGCGGGGGCGACGGGCGCGGGAAGGACGGCGCCGAGGGCGGTGAGGACGTCGAGGGTGCGGGCGCGGGGGTCGCCGTAACGGTCGGCGCGGGCGGGGCCGGTGGGCGGGAAGCGGGCGATCGCGCAGGGCCAGGAGGCGGGGACGAGTCCGCCGCCGGCGAGGTCGGCGAGGACGGTGACGTCGTCGGGGCACATCTCGGCGGGGCTGACGAGGACGGTGTCGCGCGGGTGGTGGAGGGTGTCGCGCCAGGTCTCGTCGCTGACGACGTGGAGGCCCTCGGCGACGGCGGCCTCGCAGCTCTCGCGGACGAGTTCGGGCGGGGCGACGGTGGCGGTGGGGTCGTCGGCGACGGAGAGGAGCAGGACGCGGGGGTCGCCGCCCTCGGCGCGGACCCGGCGGACGGTCTCCAGGAGGGCGTACGGGTCGGGGACGCCGCCGGCCTCGGCGGTGGTGGGCACGTGGTACGCGGGCCGGCCGAGGAGCCGGATCTGCGGGGTCCACCAGGCGGGACAGGGCCGGGGCAGCAGCACGTCGCCGCCGTGGGCGGCGAGGAGGGCCAGGAGGAGGGCGGGGGCGCCGGGGGCGGCGAGGCAGTCCTCGCCGTGGCCGCGCAGGCCGCGGCGCCACCAGTAGCCGGCGGCGGCCTCGCGCAGGACGGGTCCGCCGCCGGGCGGTTCGGGGTCGGTCCGGCCGGCGGCGGCCGCGAGGAGGGCGGCGAGCCCCGGGGGGACGGGGCGGCCGCTGCCGGGCGCGGGGGGTCCGTAGCGGACCGGGCCGCGGCCTTCCGGAGCCGTCTCCCGCATGTCCCGTACCTCCTGAGCGCACGGGGCGCCGGGCACGGCATCCCCGTGCCCTTTATACGGAGGTTCGTCCGGTTGTGCCTCTTCAGACGACAGCGACCGGGTGACGGACGATCGCGTCGAAGAGGTAGCCCTGGGCGTTGTGGACGGCCCGCTCGGGCTGGGTGTTCCCGGCGGCGTCGGTGGTGCGCGAGAGCAGGGTGGCGGGCCCGGCGCTCCCGGGCCGCCACGGCACCGACCAGCGGACCCAGGCGCCGCGCCGGGGGGCGTCGTGGAGGCGGGCGGGGCGCCAGGTGGCGCCGCCGTCGGTGGAGACGTCGACGGAGCGGACGGGCGCGTGGGCGGACCAGGCGCGGCCGGTGAGCCGGTGGACGCGGCCGGCCTCCAGGGTGGCGCCGAAGGGCAGCTGGAAGCCGGACTTGAGGGTCTGGCGGGTGATCGGGGCGCTGCCGCCGGGCGGGTGGGCCTCGCCGAGGAGCCGGTACCAGTCGGTGGACCAGGGGCTGGCCAGCGGGCGGGTGGAGACCTCGATGTCGCCGAGCCACTTGATGGAGGCGATGCCGACCCAGTTCGGGACGATGAGCCGGACGGGGTGCCCGTGGTCGTACGGGAGCGGCTCGCCGTTCATCTCGTACGCGAGGATCACGTCGTCCAGGGCCTTGGCGACGGGCAGCGGGCGGCGGACCCGGCCGTAGTCGGTGCCGCCGGAGACGTACGGGTCGTCGAGGCCGCGGGGCAGCAGGTCGACGGCGTCGTGGGCGAGTCCGGCGCGGCGCAGCACCTCGCCGAGGCGGACGCCGCGCCAGCGGGCCGCGCCGACGGCGCCGAGGGTCCAGGCGGTGCCGGAGACGGGCCGGCCCTGCTGGGTGGCGTAGAGGCTGCGGGCGTTGCCGGCGCATTCGACGAGGGCCGTCCGGGTGACGGAGGGCAGGTCACGGAGGCGCCCGTAGGTGAAGTGGACGGGGTCGCGGCCGTGGAGTCCGTCGCCCCAGAGGGTGAGCCGCCAGTCCCGGGCGTCGAGGACGGGGGTGGAGGTGTGGTTGCGGACGAAGAAGCGGTCGGCGGGGGTGAGGAACCCGGTGTCGGCGAGGGCGTCGAAGCGGGCCTCGGCGTTGGTGCCGCGGACGGTGAAGTACGCGTCGGGCAGGGGCTTGACGATGCCGGGGGCGGCGAGGGGCGCGGCCGGCGCGGGAGCGGTGGCGGCGGAGGCCGGGGTGGCGAGTCCGCCGAGCGCGGCGGCGGCCGGTCCGGCGGCGAGGGCCTTCAGGAGCGTACGGCGGACGGGCGCGGGCGGGTGCGGCACGGGACTCCTCGGCACGGTCATGGGTCGGGCCGCCGGACGGCGGCGGCCCGATCGTAGGGGCGCGCGGGGCGGCGGGGCCCGGTCGCGGGCGCCTGTTCACGAGGCTGTCACAGGAGGGGGCGGGGTGCGGCCGGCGGCGGCCCGGCGAGGTCGCGGCGGGCGGCCCGGTTCCCCCACGGTCCGGGCCGCCCCCGCGGGTACGCGCCCCCCGTCGCGCGCCCCCCCCGCACGGAAAGATATAGAAGTCCTTTCTAGAAACCAACTCCAGTCCGGAATGTCCACGGCACCGCCTCCGGCCGGCCCGCCCCGCGACCCGCCGAACTCTCGTGCCCGGCGGGCCCGTCCACCCGGCGGCGAGCAGCACACGCTGCCCATATGGCAAGACACCAGTCTCACCATGCGGCGACGGGCCCTACCGTGGAACCCCACACCCACACCGAGGGAGTCGGTTCGATGACGCACGCCTCCGAGCAGTCCCCGGTCCACGAGACCGCCGTCTACACCCATGGCCACCACGAGTCCGTGCTCCGCTCGCACACCTGGCGCACCGCCGCCAACTCGGCGGCCTACCTGCTCGGCGAACTGCGCCCGGGACTCGACGTGCTGGACGTCGGCTGCGGTCCCGGCACCATCACCGCCGACCTGGCCGCCCTGGTCGCCCCGGGCCGGGTCACCGCCGTCGACGCCGCCGAGGACGTCCTGGCGAAGGCGCGCGCGACCGCCGGCGAACGCGGCCTGAAAAACGTGGAGTTCGCCGTCGCCGACGTCCACGCCCTGGACTTCCCCGACGACTCCTTCGACGTCGTCCACGCCCACCAGGTGCTCCAGCACGTCGGCGACCCGGTGCGCGCGCTGTGCGAGATGCGCCGCGTGTGCCGGCCGGGCGGGATCGTGGCCGCCCGCGACAGCGACTACGGCGCCTTCGCCTGGTACCCCGAACGGCCCGCCCTGGACGGCTGGCTGGACCTGTACCACCGGGTGGCGCGCGCCAACGGCGGCGAACCGGACGCCGGGCGGCGGCTGTTCGCCTGGGCCCGGCAGGCCGGCTTCACCGACATCACCACCACGGCGGGCACCTGGTGCTTCTCCACCCCCGGCGAGCGGGCCTGGTGGAGCGGCCTGTGGGCGGACCGCACGACCGCCTCCTCCTACGCGGACCTGGCGGTCGAGGGCGGCCACGCCACCCGCGCCGGGCTGGCGGAGATCGGCGCGGCCTGGCGCGAGTGGGGCACCCAGGAGGACGCCTGGTTCATGGTCCCGCACGGCGAGATCCTCTGCCGCGTCCCCTGAGCCGGACCCTACGGGCGCATGCGGAACTCGTAGGCGTCCGGCAGGGGTTCGTCGGTGAGCCGGGACCAGAGGTCGCCGAGGACCTCGGCGCCCTCCCGGAGGTCCGGGACCTCGAAGCCCGCGTCGAAGACGGCGCGGGCCTCGGCCGGCCTCCCCTCGGCGAGGAGGATCCGGACCTCCAGGAGCCGGAAGGCGCCCCGCGCGCGCACCTCCTCCGGCAGCTCCCGCCACAGCGTCCGGGCGCGCTCGGGACGGCCCGCCGCCAGCTGGGCGTCGACGGCCTCGCGCGTCAGCGCGGCGGCCGTGGTGACGGCGGCCGGCCCGTCCACCGTCCCGGCCAGCTCCCCGCACGCCTCGGCGAAGCGGTGGGCGGCCCGCTCCGGGTGCCCCTCCTCGCGGTCGGCGACGGCGAGGCAGTACAGCAGCGGCCAGCGGACCGCCGCCCCCGCCAGGCCCCGCTCCCAGCTGCGCACCGCCTGGGCGCGGTCGCCGGCGTGCCACTGGGCGATGCCGAGGTGGTACTCGGTGGACGGGTCGGCGGGCGCGGTCTCCAGCATGTCCCGCCAGGCCGGCCCGACCTGCGGCGCGGCCGGTACGGCGCCCTTCGCGGGCGGCGGCAGGACGCCGGTGCGCAGCAGGTCCCGCCAGGGTTCCTGCTCGGCACCGAGGGTCGTCTCCGGGAAGGGGGTGCCGGGCAGGGCGTGGCCGGCCCGCAGCACCTCCAGGGCGCCCCAGCCGGAGCCGGCCGCCAGGACGGCGTCCGGTGCCGGGTCGGTGTCGGCGGCCCGCTCGCGCCAGGCGGCGTGCGCGGCGTCGACGGCGGTACGGGGCAGGGCCAGGTCGAGGCTCCGCTCGGTCTCGGCCCGGGCGGCCGCCCAGTCGGGGCCCAGCGCGGCGCCGGGACCGGCGGCCAGCGGCCCGTACGCCTCCAGCCAGCTCAGCTCGGACTCCGGGGCGAGTTCGAGGTGTTCGAGCTGGGTGCGGGCGAGTCCGGCCTGGATCTCGGCGTAGCCGTCGGTGCCGGGGGCGGTGAGCCACTCCTGCCAGCGGCGGCCGCCGGGCCCCGTGCCCCAGACGAAGAGCTTGCGGCCGCGCAGCACGTCGGTGGAGGTCTGGACGAGGCCGGTGCCGTCCTCGTCGAGGGCGGCGATCCAGCGCCGGCCGCCGTCCGGCAGGTCGTAGAACCAGTCGCCGGCGTGGGTGCTGCGCCCCGGCCGGGAGCGGTCCGTGCCGTCCTCCCCGGCCGGCACGGGGACCGCGGTCAGTCCGCGCTCGTAGCCGTGGTGCCAGGCGGTGTCGGCGGGGGCGAGGATCCGGCGGCGCTCGGGGACGGCGGTGTTGGACCACCAGTAGACGGGGGCGGGCCGCTCGTGCGGGTTGCGGACGCGGACGCCGACGAGGAGGAAGTCGGAGTCCTCGGGCAGCCACAGATCGACCTGGAACGGCAGGTCGCGCAGACGCTCCCACTCCCAGAGCCGGAGCATCGGGGTGCCGTCCGGCGCGGGGACGGCCGCCGCGTGCACCGGGGCGCAGGAGAGGGTGGTGTGGCCGGTGGCGCCGGTGTTCCACTCGATGCCGCCGGAGAACCAGGCGCCGTTGAGGGCGAAGGCGGCGGGCTGGAACACGGGGTTGCGGTAGACGAGTTCGCGGCCGGTGGGCTTGTGGTGGAGGGAGTGGATCCGGCCGCCGAGCCCGGGCAGGACGGTGACCCGCAGCCGGTCGTTCTCCAGGACGAGGGCGTCGAGGGCGGTCTCCCGGCGGTCCCGGCCGTAGCCGTCGCGGACCGGCGCGGGCAGCAGGCTGCGCAGCGGTGCCCGGCCGATGCCCCGCGCCATGTCGCGCGGCAGCGCGGCGAGTTCCCCGGGACCGAGCGCGTGCGCCGGGCCGGGGGTGCGGAGGGCGGGCAGCGGGTTGTCCGGGCCGAGCGGGGCCGCGGGGAGGGTGAGCACGGCACGTCGTACGGTCGTCATCCGCCCATGGAACACGCCGGGGACCGCCCTGAACAGAGTGCGTGACCAGCGCTTTCCGCCCCCCTTAATTGGCGCGCGCCGGGTGCGGGAGCCTGCCTAGGGTGGAGGGTCGTCCGCCGCCGTGGCGGGCACCGGGAGCACCACGGGAGTACGAGAGATGGGCACGCCACACACCTACCGGGTCATCGTGCGGGGCACCTTCGACGGGCTGTCGCCCGAGAGCCGGGAGCGGCTGCTCGCCGAGGTGGAGGAGCACGGCCTCGCGTCGATGCGGTTCACCGAGGAGGGTTCGCTCAGCTACGACCGGACGCTGAAGCACTTCTCGTACCGGCTGGTCGTCTCGTCGGACGCCGAGGACGGCGACGAGATGGCCGGCGCGCTGGCCGAGGAGCGGGTGGAAGCGGCGCTGGACGCGCTCGGCCACGGCTACGCGGGGCTGAAGTCGACCGTGACCGACCTCGACACGATGAAGATCAACCGCAAGGGTCGGTGATCGCCCACCGCTCGTGGTCCCGCCAGGCCCCGTCGATGAGGAGCATCGCCGGGGAGAAGCCCTCCAGCCGGAAGCCGGCACGGCGGACCAGCGTGCGGGACGGGGCGTTCCCCGGCTGGATGTTGGCCTCCAGCCGGTGCAGTCCCATCGGACCGAAGGCGTACCCCAGGAGCAGGCCGAGCGCCTCGCCCATCAGGCCCCTCCCGGCGGCGTGCGCGAAGGCGCCGTAGCCGAGGGCACCGCTGCGGAAGGCACCGTGGACGATGTTGTTGACGGTGAGGAAGCCGGCGATGCGGCCGTCCTCCTCCCGCTCGCAGACGAGGAAGCCGGCCCGGGCCGGCTCCTCGATCAGCGCGCCCGCGTACGCGGCGTACCGCTCGGCCGTCCGGGGCGGGAAGAGCCAGGGCCGGTGCAGCTCCACGCTCTCCTCCGCCCGGGCGGTGAACTCGTCGGCGTCGTCGAGCGTGAACGGGCGCAGACCCACGCGGGGTCCGGCCGTGAGGAAGCGGTCGAGATCGTCGGGCATGCGCTCAGGCTAGCGCCGGGCGGAACGGGGCGGCGGGGGCGTGGCGGGGGCGGGCAGGGCGGGCCGGGGCGCGGGGTGCGGGGGTACGGCCGGACCGCCGCTGCGGA